>CANQIU010000028.1 GCA_947624145.1 uncultured Bacilli bacterium
AGTATCAAGAAGTTTAGCTTCTTGTGAAGGAGCTGTTTTAGTGGTTGATGCAGCCCAAGGAATTGAGGCGCAAACCTTAGCCAATCTTTATTTAGCTTTAGCTAATGATTTAACAATTATCCCGGTTATTAATAAGATTGACTTACCTAATGCCAATATTCCTCAAGTTAAACAAGAACTAATTGATGTTTTAGGTTTTAAAGAAAGTGATATTATTTTATGTAGTGCTAAGACCGGGGAAGGCGTTAAAGAGATAATTGAGGCTGTAATAAAAAGAGTGCCTGCTCCTAAAATAAGTGAAAAAGAAGCCACAAGAGCTTTAATCTTTGATTCTTATTATGATTCCTACCGGGGCGTTATCTTGCTTGTTAAAGTAGTTGATGGAACGATTAAAGTAGGAGATACCATTAAGCTTATGTCTTCAGGTAGTACTTTTGAAGTTATTGAACTGGGGGTAAAAACACCTAAAGAAGTTAAATACACGGAACTTAAAAGCGGGGAAGTTGGTTTTATAAGTGCCGCGATTAAAGATATTAGTTCAATTAGAGTAGGCGATACCATTACAACCCTAAGAAATATGGCAAGTATTCCCCTTGAGGGCTATAAAGAAATGAAACCAATGGTCTTCTCAGGGATATTTCCCACCGAACCTAATAAATTTGATGAACTAAAAGAAGCTTTAAATAAATTAAAGTTAAATGATGCAGCCTTAAAGTTTGAACCAGAAACGAGTGAGGCTTTAGGGTTTGGTTTTCGGATTGGTTTTTTAGGACTATTACATATGGATGTTATAATAACTAGAATTGAAAGAGAATTTAATTTAAATATTATTGCCACATCTCCGAGTGTTGTTTATGAAGTAACTTTAACAGATGGAACTATTATAGAAGTAGATTCTCCAAATAAAATGCCCGACCGTTCGAAAATTGCTTTAATTAAAGAACCCTATATCTTAACAAGTATTATTTCCCCCAGTGATTATATTGGTCCCATCATGGATTTATGTCAAAATAAAAGAGGAATCTATAAAAGCGTTGATTATTTAGATCCCACCCGAGTAAATATTCACTATGAAATACCTTTATCGGAAATAGTCTATGATTTTTATGATAAATTAAAAAGTTATACGAAAGGTTATGCTTCATTTGATTATGAAATAACGGGTTATAAGGAAAGTAATTTAGTGAAAATGGATATTTTACTTAATGGACAAATCGTAGATGCATTATCCACCATTATTCATAAAGATTTTGCTTATCCAAAAGGCCGAGCTATCGTGGCTAAATTACAAAAGTTAATTCCCAGACAAATGTTTCAAATACCGATTCAAGCCTCGATTGGTTCGAAAGTTATTGCGAGGGAAAATATTAGCGCTTTAAAGAAAAATGTCTTAGCTAAATGCTATGGGGGCGATGTATCTAGAAAGAAAAAACTACTGGAAGCCCAAAAAGAAGGAAAAAAGAAAATGAAAATGGTTGGCTCAGTGGAAGTTCCGCAGGAAGCTTTCCTAGCGATCCTAAGTGAGGAGTAAATTATGAGTTATAATGATATTATTAATGCCGCCTATTTATATTTAGATGGCTTATCTTTAAGAGAAATAGCCACAAAGTTAGGTTTTTCCCATGTCACCATAAAAGCTAATTTAGATAAAAATTTAAAAGATCTTAATTATGAATTATGGTGTGAAGTTAAAGAAAAGAAGGAAGAAAAATTAAATAGTGATACTATTGATGATGTAAATGTCCAAAAAAGAATACTATTAGCTTCTAAACTTCTATTAGATTATGATAAAACAGTTTTAGAAATTGCTCAAGAATTAAATTCGACCGAATTTACTATCTACCGGGATTTAACCAAAAGAATTGTTTTATTAAGTAATAAGTATCCTAATTTAATATCTATAGATACTGTTCATTTAGTTAAAAATAAACTAAATGAACATAAACTAAATAATTTAAAACCAAGTACCATAGATTTATTAACTAAAACTTTTCCTTTCAAGCAAGAAAGATTAAAATTTTTAATTCATAGTATGTTAGTTTTTCGTTTATTACCAAATACTATTGAAGATACTTTTAAAATAACTAATTTTAAAGGTCAAGCACTAGATTATAATCAAGGTTTAAAAAATTCTTTAGAATTTTTAGAAATATATCCTTCTAATCAAGACCAAGCTTTAAAAGAATTTTTAGAATATTTTGAAAAAGTCATCTTAGCAACCAAAACGAAAGATATAAAAAGAAGAAATGAATTAATTGCCTTTATTAGTGATAAGAACTTTATTGAAGCAAGAAATCGAAAATTAAAAGGGGAAAAGAATTTAGTAAATGATTATACTTACTTTTTAAAACATCAAATTAAATATGCAATACCGAGTAATGTTATGGCAATAAAACTTAAAGCGACAATAAGTGTTTATAGATTACATATCTTAAAGCATATTAAAGATGAAAAAACTCTCGAATTACTTAACCAAATTGATAGTGATTGGAAAGTAAGACAAGGAAGAATCTATGGCTAACAGCGTCTATATTCATATTCCTTTTTGTCATAAAATATGTTCTTATTGTGACTTTTGTAAATTTATTTATAATGAAAAATGGGTAGGAGCCTACCTAACTGCTTTAAATAATGAAATAAAAGATCGTTATATGGATGAAGAAATTAATACTTTATATATTGGGGGAGGTACTCCTAGTTCTTTAAGTTTAGAAGAAATTGAAAGACTTCTAAAAATTACTAATAAGTTTAAAAAAAGTCCAGATTTAGAATTTACCTTTGAAATTAATTTAGAAGATTTAAATGAAGAATTACTTAGCTTACTTAAAAAATATCAAGTTAATAGATTAAGTATTGGAATTGAATCTTTTAATAAAAAAAATTTAGAGTTTATGGAAAGAAGTGCGGACTTTAAAGATGCTTTCCAAAAAATTAAGTTATGTCGTAGTTTGGGTTTTAACAATATTAATCTTGATTTAATGTATGCCATTCCTCATGAAACATTAAAAGATTTAAAAAAAGATTTAGACCTTTTTTTAAAGCTAAATCCTGAACATATAAGTACTTATAGTTTAATATTAGAACCCCATACAAAAGCTTATATTAATAAAACTGAATATATTGATGAAGAATTAGATTATAAAATGTATTTATATATATGTAAGACTTTAGATAATGCTCATCATTATGAACTTAGTAATTTTGCTCTTAAAGGCTATGAATCTAAGCATAATTTAGTTTATTGGGATAATTTAGAATATTATGGTTTTGGCTTAGGAGCAGCTGGTTATCTAGATGGCATAAGATATACCAATACGAAAAACTTTAAAAAATATTTACTAGGTGATGTCATAGGAGAAAAAGAATTAGTTAATAAAACGGAACAAATGAAATATGAAGTAATTCTTGGTTTACGAAAACTAGAGGGAATAAATAAAAATAATTTTTTAAAAAAATATGGAATAGCTATCGAAGAAGCTTTTGATTTACAAAAATTAATTAAGAATAAAGATTTAATAAATAAAAAAGAATATATTTATATTAATCCGACCAAACTATATGTGATGAATGAAATACTTTCGAAAATTATATAGTAAGGATCTGGTTTAATTGTTAGAAGAATTAAAAGTATTAAATGGAATTATTACCCCAAAATATGATATATATAATGATATTTATACGGTAACTGTAGATAATGATGTTTATGCTTTAGTAATTGATTATAAAGCTACAGATACAGTTTATATTAAGGGAAATGAAGACTTAAAAGAAGGCGAAAATATCGTTTATTTAGAAATAGGAAAAAGAATTATTACTTTAATTGTTAATAAAAAGGAAGAAGAGTTAGCAAGTTTCATTGATCCTAATTTAAAAGAAAAGGTCGAAGTTGAAATGAAAATGCCTAATTATATTGCGCCTTTAATCGGGGGTTCTTGTTTTTTAATTATTCTTTTAACTTTTGTTCTTTTATTTAAAAAAAGAAAATAAATTATAATCATTTAACGTATATATAGTTAGGTGATTTTTTTATGATGTTTATTGCCCATCGGGGGATGTGGGATAAAATAGGGGAAGCTAATAGTTTAATAGCTTTAAAAAAAGCTTTAGATAGTAAGATATATATCGGTATTGAAACTGATGTCAGAGTAACTAAAGATGGCATTTATATTTTATATCATGATCCCTTATATAAAGGCTCTTTAGTTAAAAATCTGAAGGCAAGTGAAATAAGAGGGCCAAGACTAAAAGATTTACTAAAAATACCAACAGATAAAATAATTTTATTAGAAATAAAAGACTTTAATCTAGATATTGATAAGTTTTTAAAATTTTTAGCTAAGTATGATAGAAAGATTTATCTTATGAGTTTTAATGAAAAAGTAATAAATAAAATACATCAGAAAACTAATAAATATAAGGTAGGTATTTTAAATTATGTTTTAAATTCTAAAGAAAATTACCCTTATGACTTTATTTGTATCTTAAATAATTTTTTAACTGATTATATTATAAATACTTTTAAATTAAAAAATATTGAAGTAATTGGCTATGGAATAAATAATAATAGTAAATTAGTGTATAATATATCTTATATTATTGATAAAAAATATTTAGATTAATTAAATTATGGTATGATTAAAGTAGGTGATGAATATGCATAAAAGAGATTGGCTTATAATCAGTATGGCTGTTGTTTTAAGTCTTATTTTAGGAGTTTGGCTTTATTTAAAAAATGATGTTAAAAGTAATAATACAAAACTAGATGATTATGTTCCCGCCTCAATTTATCAAATGCAAGGCCAAGGTATTGAAGATTTTGATTTAGCTTTTTTAAAGTTAGAAAAAGCAAACCAAAATATAGTTTATAGTCCTTTATCAATTAAGTATGCTTTAAAAATGTTAGAAGATGGGGCAAATGGTAAAAGTAAAAAGCAAATAAGTAATGTCTTAGGAAATTATGTAAGTAAGAAATATTTTAATAGCAAGAATATTTCGTTAGCTAATGCTTTATTTGTTAAAGATAGTTATAAAAATGATATAAATGAAAGTTATATCCAAAATATTAAAGATAAGTATAATGCTTCTTTAGTATATGATTCTTTTAATACCCCCGATAAAATTAATAAATGGGTTAGTGATAAAACCTTTAATTTAATAAATGAGCCATTTGCTAGTATTAATGATTTAGATTATATTTTGATTAATGCTTTAGCTATTGATATGGATTGGGTTAAAAAAATCCAAGATGATGAATTTTATTATGGGGTTAGTTTTCCCCATGAAAGCTATACAACCTTTGTGGATGTTTTACAAGAATATTCTTATCATGATTTAGAGTTTGCTAATTTAAGTAATCCTGTGCAATCAGTCGAACTATCAGCAACCGCTAATAAATATGATATTATTAATGTTTTAAAAGAAGAAAATATTCGAAAGACGGTAGGCGAAGAATATAAAAAATGGTTAATTACGGAAGAAGAAAAAGAAAATGTAACAGATAGCGAAGTTCAAGAATTTTTAGATAAGTATTTAGAAGAACTTAATGTTGGTTATAACCAGTTATTTAGTTCCACTGATTTTAGTTTTTATGTTGATGATGATTTAAAAGTTTTTAGCAAAGACTTAAAAACTTATGATAATACGACTTTGCAATATGTGGGCATTATGCCTATGCAAACTTCTTTAGAAGAATTTATTAAAACTCTAGATTCTCAAAAATTAACTAATATCATTCAAAATATTAAGCCTTTAGAACTTGCAAGTTTTGAAGAAGGCTTTGTAAGTGAAATCCATGCTTATATTCCTTTATTTAAATTAGATTATAAACTTGATTTTATTAATGATTTAAAATCTTTAGGTATAACGGATGTCTTTAGTAAAGATAAAGCTGATTTAAGTAATTTAACTAAGAGTTCTTCAGTTATTATTGAAGCGGAATCCCAAGCTAATCTTGAGTTTTCCAATAATGGTATTAAAGCCTCAGCCTTAACTTACTTTGGGGGAGCAGGTGATGATACAGATGGCTTTGAATATTTATATGATGTTCCGGTTAAAAAAATAGATTTAACTTTTGATAAACCATTCTTATTTTTAATAAAAGATAAAAAGACAAATGAAGTTTGGTTTATGGGAACAGTCTATGAGCCTAATCCTTATGTAGAAATGACTCCAGATGAATATTACGATACCTTATTTTAAAAGTAGTTAAGGCTACTTTTTTTAAATTTTAAAAAAATACTTGTCATAAAATCTTTCTTATGATATATTATAATTGTACTAGTACAGATAGTACAAAGGAGGATGTTATGATTGAACTAAAAAATTTAACTAAAAGCTTTGGCAAGACCAAGGTTTTGGAAAACTTAAACTGCCAAATTCCTGATGGAGCAATCTATGGTTTAGTAGGAGCCAATGGGGCTGGTAAGTCGACTTTGCTTAGACTTATTATGAGTATTTATAAAGCGGATGCGGGCGAAGTTTTAATTGATGAGGATAATGCTTATGATAATATTAAGCTAAAAAAAGATATGGTTTTTATTCCCGATGATTTATATTATTTCACAGGTTATAGCTTAAAAGATATGGCCAAGTTCTATGAAGTATTATATCCTAAATTTTCTTACGCAGAAGTTGAAAAGCTAGCTAAGATGTTAAAACTAGATTTAAATGCCAATCTTTCGAGTTTTTCGAAGGGGATGAAAAGGCAATGTGCTTTAATATGTGCTTTAGCAACCAACTGTAAATATTTATTCTTTGATGAAACATTTGATGGCTTAGACCCCGTTGTTCGTAAGGCATTTAAAGACCTTTTAATTAGCAAAATGGCTCAACAAGAAACAACGATTATTATGACTAGTCATAACTTAAGAGAATTAGAAGATATCTGTGATAACTTAGGTTTACTTTATAAAGGATCTATTCTTTTTGAAGGAGATATTGATAGCTTAAAAACCCATATGTTTAAAGTGCAAATATCTTTAGATCAAGATTTTGATGAAAAGACTTTTAAAGGTTTAAAAATCTTATCTTATAAAAAGATTGGTTCGATTGCTACTTTAATTATTGATGAAAAAGAAGATAGTCGTAAAATATTAGAAGATTTAAAACCTATTATTTTAGATTATTTACCTTTAACTTTAGAAGAAATATTTATATATCAAATGGAGGCGTTAGGATATGAATTTAATGAAATTCTTTAATTTTAAATTTTTAAAAGAAGAAATTAAAAGTAAAAGAGGTTTAATATTAGGCTTTTTAGCTTTAATACCAATTCTTAACTTTGCTTATCTTTTAATTCTGGCTTTAAATAAACAATCAGGTATTATTTATTTTACTTCTTTAAGTCGTATTAGTTTAATAGGACAATTCTTAATTCCTGTTTGTTTAGCTTTTGGTTTATTTGGTTTTGTTTTAAAAAAGAAAAGCGTTGACTTTTATTTAGCTAAACCAATTGACCGGCGAAGTATTTATATAACTAATACTTTCGGGGGAATTATTTTAATTATTCTAACTCTTTTAATTACATGCCTTATTTTCTATTTCTTTAATCTATTAACATCCTTAGTTATTCCATTTAAATTAATATTAGATTACTTTTTATACTTTAGTATATCTTATATCTTAGTATTTAGTATTAGTCTTTTAGCTTTAGCTATCTCTGGTAATTTTATATCAACAATTTTAGTTATCTTAATTATTATTTTAATGTATCCTTTTTATACATTAACTAGTTCATATTTAAAACAAGAAGCTAATAAGGGGTATTTAATTTATAATATTAATAATTCAAAAGATATAGTAAGATTTGAAGAAAATACTTTTAAAAACTATCATTATAATACTTTAATTAATCCTTTTATGGATTATAATTATTATAATTTAACAAATGATGATACTTTTTATAGTACAAAGGCTATTATTAAAAGTACCGTGTTAAGTATGATATATCTAAGTCTTGGTTATTACTTATTTCTTAAAAGAAAGATGGAAGATAATGAATATAGTTTTAAAAATAATAAAGTATATTATATTGTAAAGCTAGGAACATTTATTCCCGTTTGTTTAATAACTTATGCCTTATTTAAAGCATCTAATCTTGGCGTAGTTGTTTGTGCAATCTTAGGAAGTTTTACATATTATCTTATCTATGATTTAATTATGCAAAGAGGTAATGTTAAAATAAAAAATACTTTATTAACATTTGGTCTTTTCTTTGGTCTTATTTTAGCTTTTTATGCTATTGCCGAAAAAACATTTTATTTAAAAAGTAATAAAAATATTACCAATCTTAATGAAGTAACTTTATTAAAGTATGACAATGGTCAAACTTATCAAAATGTAGTTATTAAAAATCAAGAATTAATTAATAATATTTTAAAAGAAAGTTTAAAGGTAGGATCAATATATGCTAGTGACTATCGTTTAGAAGTAAAATATCAAAATAAATATTATTATGCTTATGTTAATATAGATGATATTAAACCAATTGATAATTATTTAAAGAATCATCATATTTTAAGTGAAGAAGAAAAATATGAATTTAATAAAACTAGTTATTTAACTTTTAATACTATACCTTTAAAAATAAATATAACAAATAGTTTAATTAAAACATTAGAAGAAAATAAAGATGTAGAAGAAAATCTTGGCATAGATTATGAATTATATTATTATGATAAGCATAGTTATCATCTTCTAACCGTGCCAATTGAAGCTAACTTAAAGGAAGCCAAGAAGATTTTAAATGAAGATTATCTTAAAAATGGTGATTCAAAAAGCGTCAATATCTATCTTAATACCCCAAATGATGATTATAATGAAAATGAATTTGCTAACTTTTTAATAAATCGTTATGTTATAAATAAAAATGCTTCTTTAATTGATCAGTATTTAAAAGAACATTTAGATGAGGAAATAAAAGATTATAGTAAAGCCATAACTGTTTCAGCTTATAATCTAAAACTAGGACGGAGTGCTCTTTTCATTGCCGATGGTCCTTCGTTTATAGAATGTTGGCATAAGTGGAATAAAGATTTAGAAAATGATTCAGAATATATCTATTATCAAGAAGTATATAATGATGATATCTATTATAAATAGGAAGGAATAAAAGTGATAAATATCGATTATACTTCCCGAGAACCGATCTATCTACAAATAGTTGGGGGAATGGAAAGACTCATTAGTTTAGGCATTTTAAAACCAGATGAACAAATATTATCTATTCGAGAATTTGCTTGTCAGTTAAAAGTTAATCCTAATACAGTTAAAAAAGCCTATGATATTTTAGAAGAAAAGAAAATCATTATAACTAAATCAACTAAAGGGACTTTTATTGCTAGTGATATAGGAAAAGCTAAAGAATTAAAAATTAATTCTTTAGTTAAAGATATAAAAGAAAAAGTAAAAGAACTAGAATCTTATGGCTTAACTAAAGAAGAAATAATGAAGAAACTTGCAAAATAAGTTTCTTTTTTTTGTCAAGAACAATCTTTTTTTAATAAAATAAGCCTATTATAGTGTATAATTAATTAAAGGGGATGAAGTAGATGAAGATTATTGTTACCGCGGGAGGAACAGGCGGGCATATTTATCCGGCTTTAAGTATTATTGAAAAATTTCAGAAAAGTGATCCTAATTTAAAGTGTTTATATATTGGGACGCATAACCGCATGGAAAAAGAAATAGTTCCTCAAAAAGGGATTGCATATCAAGAAATTGAAATCTATGGATTTAGTAAAACGAAAATAGCTCGGGATTTAAAAAATTTATTTCTCATTAAAAAGGCTACGAAAAAATGTCTAAACATTATGAAGGAATTTAAACCAGATGTCGTAATAGGAACAGGGGGTTATGTTACTTATCCGGTTTTAAAAGCTGCTAAAAAATTACACATTAAAACTTTTATTCATGAACAAAATAGTATTCCCGGTAAATCTAATATTTGGTTATCTAAGCAAATTGATTTAATTGGGGTATCTTTTAAAAGTACACAAGATTTATTTCCAAATGCTAAAAAAGTTATTTATACGGGTAATCCTTGTGGCGAAAGAGCTTTAAATATGCCTAAGATACCTAAAGAAAGTTTAGGCTTAACAAAAAGCCAAAAACTTATTACCATTGTGGCAGGTTCGCTAGGTAGTAGTTCTTTAAATGCTAAGTTTAAAGCTTTCTTACAAGTAATTAAAAATGAAGATTATGAAGTAGTCTTTATCACAGGTAAAGATAATTATGAAGATTTTAAAAAAGATACGATTTTCCCTAAGAATGTTAAAATATTACCTTATTTAGATAACTTAGCTGGCTTATTTAAAGAAAGCGATTTGATAATTTCTCGAGCGGGTGCATCCACGATAAGCGAAATTCTTGCTTTAAAAAAGCCAAGTATTTTAATTCCTAGTCCGTATGTTGCAAGTAATCATCAGTATTATAATGCTTTAGATTTAGTTAACTTAGGAGTTGCCGAATTAATTGAAGAAAAGAATTTAAATGTTGAATTAATTAAAGTAACCATTAATGAGATCTTAAATAATGCTAATAAATATCAAGAAATGCTTGCTAATCTCAATAAATTAAATAATCAAAATGCCTCAACAATTATTTATGAAGAAATAGGAAAATTATTAAAATGAATGAATATGGTTTAGTTTATGAAAATGTTGATTTAAAAAAATATAATTCTTATGGGGTTGGCGGACATGCTAAATATTTAATAAAGCCTAATAAAGATAAACTTAAAGCATTATTAGAATATTTAGAAAAAGAAAATATTCCTTATTATATTTTAGGCTCGGGGACTAATGTAATACTACCCGATGAAGACTTTAAAGGGGCGATAATTAAGCTTGATAATTTTAATGATTTTAAAATAGAAAATGATGAATTAAGTGCAGGTTCTGGTCTTTTGCTTAGTAAAGTTATTAATGAAAGTTTTAAAGAAGGCTATACTAACTTAGTTAATTTATATGGTATCCCAGGATGCCTTGGAGCAGCCATCATCGGGAATGTAGGTAGCTTTGGTTCTTCCATCTTTGATTTTGTTAAAAGCGTTAAAATCCTAGATGAAAATAAAGAAATAAAAGTTTTAAAAAAAGAAGATATATTTTATACTTATCGTTCGACGGAGTTTAAAAATAGAAAAGTTATTATTTTAGGCGCAACTTTAAAGCTTATTAAAGGTAATATGGCTTTGTGTCAAAAGACTTGGCAAGAAAATATGGCGAAAAGAAAAAAGACGCAACCCTTAGATACTAAAAATGCGGGAAGTGTTTTTAAAAACCCCGAAGGGTATGCAGCCGGAAAATTAATTGAAGAAGCTAATTTAAAAAATAAAACTATAGGAGGAGCTAAAGTTAGTGATAAACATGCTAATTTCATTATCAATTATGCTAATGCCAAAAGCTGTGATATAATAGAGTTAATTGATTTTATTAAAAAGGAAATAAAATTAAAAAATAAGATTGATTTAGAGTTAGAACAAATTATCGTTAAGTGGGAATAGAAATGGAAAAAAAAGTTAAAAGAAAATTAAATATTAAAGCTTTATTAGTGATATTATTACTCTTATATTTAATAATAATGCTTATTTATTATTCTTTTAAAATGCCTATAAAAAATGTTAATATTAAAGGAAATGAATTATTAAGTAGGGAAGAGATAACAAGCGTTAGTAAACTTAAAGAAAATAGTTCTTTGCTTTTACTTAATACTTATTCTCTAAAAAAGAAAATAGAAAAGATCCCTTTAGTAAAAAGTGTTTCGATTAAGAAAAAACTAAATGGTGTTTTAGAAATAAATATTGAAGAAGAAAAAGTCTTATTTTTTTACTTAGTAAATGATTTATATGTTTTAACTAATAATAAAGAAATGAATAAAGATAATACTTATTTAGGGATACCTACTTTAATTAATTATACACCAACAGATATATTAGCAAGTTTAGTTAAAAAACTTACCAATATTGATTATGATATTATTAAGTTAATTAGTGAAATAGAATATAGTCCAGATATTAAAAATGATATAACAATTGATGAATTTCGTTTTATTTTAAAAATGAATGATGGTAATCGAGTTATTATAAATATTGCTAATTTTAATAAACTAAATTCTTATAAAAAGTTATATGCTACAATTGATGAGGGAAAATTAGGCACTTTTTATTTAGATGGGGCTCGTTCTAATGTTCTATTTAGAACATATGAAGCCGAAGCTAAAAATGAAGTAGGTGAAGAGTATGAATTACCAAAAGATGCTGCTTGATTTAATTAATACTTTAGATTATAAGCCAAAAGTATTACTGCATTCTTGCTGTGGTCCATGTTCCACAACTTGTTTAGAAATCTTAAAAGATTATTTTGATATAACAATTTTTTATTATAATCCTAATATTGAACCATATACCGAATATTTAAAAAGAAAAAAGGAACAAAAAAGACTGATTGAAGAAGCCAACTGGCCTATTAAGTTTTTAGATTGTGACTATGATAATGAGGCCTATAAGTTAGAAGTAGATAATATTAAACAAGAAAAAGAAGGCGGACCAAGATGCTCAGCTTGTTATAAATTAAGATTAGAAAAAACAGCTTTAAAAGCTCAAGAATTAGGTTTTGAATATTTTGGGACAACCTTAACTGTTAGTCCTTATAAAAAAAGTTCAACCATTAATGAATTAGGGGCTTTCTTAGAAAAGATTTATGGTGTAAAATATTTATATAGTGATTTTAAGAAAAACGATGGTTATAAAAGAAGTATTGAACTTGCTAAAGAATATAATCTTTATCGTCAAGATTACTGTGGTTGTTTATACGGGAAGGAAAAAGAATGCAAAAAGTAGTAAGTATTATTAGTATTATTATTTATTTAGGTTATTATTATTTTTTAAATCTTCGGGAAATTAAAAAAGATAAAGATAATAATAAATTATTTTACTTAATAAGATTAGATAGTTTATTTTATTTAGTTACTTTTTATATATATAAAGGTTTTAATAAAGAAGCTGTTTCCATTTATTTATATTTTATCTTTATGTTTTCTTCTTTAGTCTTTATTCTTTATGACTTAAATGATAATTATGATTTAAAAAAACAAATTAAAATAGATAGAATATATTATATAATTGGTTTAAGTATTTTAATTATTCCACTTATATATTATCTTAAAACAAATAATATTATTAATATGTATTTTATTACTTTAATTATTAATTTATTAATACCTTTAATCATATATATAGTAAAAAGGTTTAAGAAGTAGGTGATATTTATGAATTGGTTTTTTTGGTTAGGATTAGTAATTATATTAGCTATTGTCGAATTAGAAACAGTTAATTTATTAACAATTTGGTTTGTCTTAAGTGGTATAGTTACGATATTTGTTTCTTATTTTTGGAATAATATTGTTATTGAAGTTTCAACCTTTATTATCTTAGGGATATTTTTCTTAATTACGACAAGACCTTTATTTAAAAAATATTTACATAAAAAAGATATTAGAACTAATTTAGATCAAGTTGTAGGGATGAAAGGCGTAGTTACCGAAAGTATTAAGAAAGGAATAGTTGGTGAGGTGAAAGTGGCTGGAAAAAAATGGAGTGCTATTAGTCAAGAGAATCTAAAAGTTGGGGATTATTGTATAATTGAAGAAATTAAAGGGGTTAAGTTAATTGTTAGAAAGGATGTGGATTAAGATGGGATTATTAATTGCGATTTTTGTTATTATTTTAATTATTGTTATTCCGTGTGTTAAAATTGTTCCCCAAGCCATGAGTTATGTTATTGAAAGGTTAGGTTCATATGAAGCTACTTGGAAAAATGGTCTTCATTTTAAAATACCGTTTATTGATTCAATTGCTAATAAAGTTACTCTAAAAGAAATAGTGAAAGATTTTGCACCTCAACCAGTTATTACAAAAGATAATGTTACAATGCAAATTGATACGGTTGTCTATTTTCAAATCACGGATCCTAAGCTTTATACTTATGGCGTTGAATATCCAATTAGTGCGATTGAAAATTTAACAGCTACAACTTTAAGAAACATTATTGGTGAATTAGAATTAGACCAAACTTTAACTAGTCGGGATATCATTAATACGAAGATGCGTTCAATTTTGGATGAAGCCACTGACCCATGGGGAATAAAGGTAAATAGAGTGGAAGTTAAAAATATTATTCCACCACGAGATATTCAAGAAGCCATGGAAAAACAAATGCGAGCTGAAAGAGAAAGAAGAGAAAAAATTCTGCAAGCTGAAGGAGAAAAGAAAAGTAGTATCTTAATTGCGGAAGGGGAAAAAGAAAGTGCCATTTTAAGAGCAGAAGCCCAAAAAGAAAGCGAAGTAAGAATTGCCGAAGGTAAAGCCGAAGCAATGCTTAAAATTAAACAAGCCGAAGCGGATGGTATTAAACTTTTAAAAGAAGCTCAAGCCGATGAAGCCGTTTTAAGACTTAAAAGTTTTGAAGCTTTAAGTAAGGTTGCTGATGGCAAATCAACAAAATTAATTATTCCGGCCGAACTTAATAGTGTTGCTACTTTTGGTTCTACTTTAAAAGAAGTCTTAAGTGATAAAAAAGAAAATAGTTCAAAAAAATGAACTATTTTTTAATATAAAAATAAGGTTAGAATAACTAACCTCATCTTTTAAATTCGCCTCTTAATGGCAGGGCCATTCCACTTTAAAAATTCGCCTCTTAATGGCAGGGCCATTCCACTTTAAAAATTTGCCTCTTAATGGCAGGGCCATTCCACTTTTAAGTATTTAAGAAGTTTCTTAAATACAATTATATACTAGCATAATAATTTAATTAATGTCAATATATTTTAATTTGTTAGTATTTACAACCATATCAAAAGATAAGTGAATTATCACTTATTTTTTTAGTTGTTGTAACTCAGCTAATGTATAAGGATTATCTTCG
>CANQIU010000029.1 GCA_947624145.1 uncultured Bacilli bacterium
ATTTTACTATTAGATCCAGTTAAAAATATACTTATATTTTTTATCTGAGCACGTAATGAATTAACAACTTTTTCAAAGTTATCCACATTCTGAATTTCATCCAAAAACAAATAATAAATCTTATTATCTTTAATTTTATCTTTTATATATTTATTTAATTTTTTATAATCTAATAGTTCTTCAAATTCAATAAATTCAAAATTAATAAATATTATATGTTTTTCATCTATTTTTCTTTTTTCTTTTAATTCTTCTATTATTTGATTTAATATAACTGATTTTCCACATCTTCTTATACCTACTAATATTTTAATTAAATCAGAATCATAAAATCCCCTTATTTTAGCTAAGTAATCTTCTCTTAAAAGCATATAAATCGCCTCTCTATTACATTATATATCATTTTTATACTTTTGTAAAGTTATTACGTTTAACCGTAATAACTTTTAATTTTTAAAAATTATTATGCTAGTATTTTTAAAATGGAATCCAAATATGGCTGTTTTTTAATTCAGCAATTCATAATTTATCTTACAACCATCTTTATTTCTCTATTTCTTTGCCAAAAATAGCATCTTGAGGTAGTTTATCAAAAGTACGCATAGCATTTGCGCTTGTTATGCTAGCTATTTTTGCCAAAGGTATATCTAAATTTTTTTCTAAATATTTAGCTATATAATAAATATTGGCTGGCTCATTGGTTTTTCCTCGATAGGGTTCGGGCGTAAGATAAGGACTATCAGTTTCTAAAACAAAGGAATTTAAATCAAGCTTTTTCAAAGCCTCGATTAAGTGAGCATTTTTAAAAGTAACTACTCCGTTTATCCCAAGTAAAAAGCCCATTTTCAAATATATATTAGCCGTTTCAAAACTACCAGAAAAAGAGTGAATAACACCTTTAACGTGGTATTTTTTTAAAGTATTTATCGTATCCTCTGTTGCATCCCTAGAGTGAATTATAACCGGCAGATGATAATCTTCGGCAATTTTTAATTGTAATTCAAATAGTTTAATTTGTTCTAATCGATTTTCTTTACCATAATGATAGTCTAAACCAATCTCCCCAATAGCAACAATATAAGGATTACTTAAATGTTTTTTAATAAATTCAATATCTTCTAAAGTATAATCTAAGACGCTCTCAGGGTGGATACCTAAAGCACCATAGACATTAGCATTAACATTAGCTAAGACTTCTTCATTAGACTTTTGATCAACGCCATTATTAATAATGAGATTGACCTTTTCTTCTTTGGCTCTGTTGATAACTAAAGATTTATCAACATAATATTCGTTATAAATATGCGCATGGGTATCAATAAACATTATATTTTTTCCTCAATGCGGTTAAATAAAACTTCTTTTTGGCCAATTTTAGTTCCAGATTTAAAATAACCAAACTTATCTAATGTTGGAAAACTTTTTTCTTCGGTATTAATTTGCTTAAAGATTTTTTCCGCAGTAGCGGGGATAAAGGCTTGTAATAAAACGGCACCATATCTAATTGTTTCCATTAAATTATAAATAACTGTATTTAGTCGATCTTTTTTACTTTCATCTTTAGCTAAGGCCCAAGGAGAAGTTTCATCAATATACTTATTAGCTCTTCTAAAGATATCAAAGACATAATCTAGGGCATCGGCTACATGTAAATTATCCATTGCTTTTGTTACTTTAGCTGGGGTACTTTCCACAAGCGCAATTAAACTTTGGTCGATTTCTTCCCTACATTTTGTATCAGTAATAACGCCATCAAAATATTTTTCAGCCATGCCCATCGTTCGATTAACTAAATTTCCTAAAGTATTAGCTAAGTTACTATTGATTGATTCAATTAATAATTCTTTTGTAAATGTCCCATCTGAAGCAAAAGGCATTTCATGAAGCATATAGTATCTTATGGCATCAACGCCGTATTCTTTAACTAAGTCATCAGCATAAACAATATTTCCTTTAGACTTACTCATTTTATCAGTTCCAAATAATAGCCACGGATGACCAAAAATTTGTTTAGGAAGTTCAATACCTAAGGCATGTAAAATAATTGGCCAGTAGATCGTATGAAATCTTAAGATATCTTTACCAATTAAATGCACATCGCAAGGCCAATATTTATTAAATTCTAAGGAACTTTCACCATCCGGATTATAACCTAAGAAGGTAATATAATTACTTAAGGCATCTATCCAAACATAAATAACATGCCCTTGGTCAAAAGTAACCGGAATTCCCCAAGTAAATGAAGTTCGCGATACACATAAATCTTGTAAACCAGGTTTAATAAAATTATTCATTATTTCATTTTTCCGCGCTTCTGGTTCAATAAAATGCGGATGACTTTCAATATATTCTTCTAACCATTTAGAATATTTACTCATTTTAAAGAAATAAGCTTCTTCAGTTGCTTCTTTTACTTCTCTTCCGCAATCGGGGCATTTACCATCAATAAGTTGGGAATTAGTCCAAAATGATTCACAAGGCGTACAATATAGTCCTTTATATTCTCCTTTATAAATATCACCTTGTTCATATAATTTGGTAAATATTCTTTGCACTATTTTTTCATGTTCTTGATTAGTTGTTCTTACAAATTTATCATAACTAGTATTCATTAAATCCCAGATATTTTTAATTAAACCAGCAATATTATCAACATATTCTTGGCAAGTAAGCTCAGCTTCATGTGCTTTCATTTCAATTTTTTCACCATGTTCATCCGTACCAGTTTGAAAATATACATCATATCCTTCTAATCTTTTAAACCGTGCAATCGCATCGGCTAAAACAATTTCATAGGTATTACCTAAATGAGGCTTTGCCGAAGTATAGGCTATTGCCGTACTAATATAAAATTTCTTATTCATTATTATCCTTCTCTCATAATATATTTTTTAATTCTTCTAAATTTTCGATTGTTTGATACATTGACGACTTTACTTTAGTTTTCCATATAGCTTGCATTCCTAATTCTAAAGCGGGTTTTATATCTTTTTCTAAATCATCACCAATATAGATACATTCTTGGGGCTGATACTTATTTAAAATAATTTGAAAGGCTTTTTTATCCGGTTTGTAATAGTTTTTATCTCCCCCAATAACATCTTTAAAATATTTTAAAATTCCCATATTTTCTAATCGACCTTTTTGCGTTTCGGTAAACCAATTACTTAAGACATATAAATCATATTTCGAAGCTAAATATTCTATTACTTCATTTACCTTTGGATCTTTTTCAAAATTATTTTTTTGAGCAATACTTAAATCCGTTAAAACCTTAACCGGAAGGTTTAAATTTAAATAGGTATTAATATAATCTATTACTTTATTTAAATTGAATGTTTCATCAAGACTCGTATGATTATTTAAAATATCATCTATTTTTAAAATAGTTTCTTGGTCTAAATTATAGTCTTTTAAAACAAATTCTAAAGATTTAATATACTCTGGTTTCCAATCAATTAATGTATTATCTAAATCAAATATAATAACTTTGGTCATGTTCACCTCTTTAAAAAAATCATGACTTAAGGTTTAAGGACGAGTTTAACCCGCGGTACCACCTTAATTCATGATTATCATGCTCTTTAAAAGTTGTAAAGCTCTTTAGCTAGTTAACTCCCAAGTCCATACCTAATTATTTTCCTTATTAATTTTCACCAACCATTAACTCTCTACTTAAAGGAAATTATAATTATTCTACTTGTTCCTCATTAACTTAAAATTAGTTTAGCATAAAGTTTCTATTTTCGCAAGGGGGCTAAAATCCTCGGGAAGAACCTCCGCCACCGGATGAACCTCCGCCACCAGAGAAGCCACCGCCAGAAAATCCTCCACCAGAAGATCCCCCAAAAAAGAAGCCACTTCCCTTAGACCGAAAATTATCTCGATAACCAACTTTAAATAAGATAATTTCAAAAATTAAATATATTATATAAAAGTAAAAATACTTGATCCATCCAAATATTAATAGTAAATAAAATAAAACATTAAATATACTCATTGTAATCGGCACTAAGTATTTCTTCGTCTTTTTAGCTTGATAAAATTGATTACCTAAGATCAAGCCATAAAACATTACAAAATATAAAGTAACGTATAAAAAACCACCGATATCTTCATTATTATTAACTGTTTTAACAACTATATCTTCCGCATCTATATTATATTCTTCACATATTTTTTTATAAAAGGCGGAATAACCATTTTTGATACCTTCATCCCAGTTATCTTCTTTTAAATAAGGAATTATATACTCATCTTGGTATCTTCCTGTTAAGCCATCTGGTAATATTCCTTCTAAACCATAACCAACTTCAACGCGAAACTGTCTTTCTTCTAAAGCTAAAAGAAGTAACAAGCCATTATCTTCTTCCTCAGCACCTATACCAAATTCATTAAATAATTTATTAGCATAAATTTCTAAAGATTCACCCTCTAAATTAGGAACTGTTACAACTACAATTTGCGCCTTAGTTTTTTCTTCTAAGCTTTCGGAATGTTCAATAATAAATTCTTCTACTTCACTACTTAAAATATTGGCATAATCATTAACATAGAATTTTTCTGTAGGTTTGACTAAAGCTTTAGGAAACATTAAAAAACTTAATAATATACTTATCGAAAAAATAATTTTTTTCATCATTCACCTAAGAATAGCCAGTTTAATCAAAATCTACACTAGGAACTTCTTTTTTACTTTCATCAGCTTCAAAGTAATCAGCATCATCAAAGTTAAACATATTAGCAATTATATTTTTAGGAAATCTTTTAATCGTCGAATTATAATCTTTAACCGATTCATTATAAGTTCTTCGCGCATTAGCTATCCGGTTTTCTGTGCCAGCTAGTTCATCTTGTAAATTAATAAAATTTTCATTAGCTTTTAAATCAGGATAATTTTCGACAATTACAAGTAAAGCATCTAAAGCTGTATCTAAGTTTTCATTTGCCTCTGCCTTATCTTCAAGTGAATTAGCCTTTAATAAGTTTTCTCGAGCACTTGTGACTTTTTCAATAGCTTCATCTTCATGTTTAACATAGCCTTTAACCGTATTAACTAAGTTTGGAATTAAGTCAGCTCTTCTTTCTAGTTGAACATCTATATCCGCTAGCTTAGAATCTATTCCTTCCTTTAGACCAACTAAACCATTATAAGAAGAAACACTATAGATTACTAAAAGTACTAAAGCTAAAATGATTCCTCCTATGACATAATAACTTTTTTTCATATCTAACCCATCCTTTCTAATATAATCTTACTAAATTTAAGAGTTTTTGTCTATTAAAAAAAGATATAACTAAATATCTAATTTCTCGGCCATAATTTTTGAAACTAATTTAGCTATATCTTGCATATTGGTATTATTCTTCGCAATAATTACGACTAAACCCAAAGAATCAATGGATGCTATAATTGGAACTATACTAAAATAACCGGTTAATTCCGTATTATCTATTTTATATGTAGTAGCATAATCACTTTTTAAAGACTCTCGATTATCGACTAACTTCATAAATTCTAAGGGAATATTTTGACCAATTAATTCTTTATGATAAGTTGAAGCAATAATTTTTTCCCGATCCGTTAAAAGAATTTCAATATCTAAAACTGAACTAATAATTTCACATAACTTTGTACCAATCTCAGCCATATTATGTAAAACTGAATGTTTTTGTAAAAAAATACCTTCTTCATTAGTATATATTTCTAAAGTTTCTCCATCTCTTATACCTAAATTTCTTCTAATTTCTTTGGGAATAACAATTCTTCCTAATTCATCAATTCTTCTTGTTACACCAGTAGCTTTCAAGTACTTCACTCCAATTTCTAACATTAGTTTGAGAAGTTTTTTAAAAAATATACTATAATACTTTTTCTAATAAAGCAACTAAATAAAAGATAAAATGTTTATCTAATCCTTTTATAAATAATTCAATAATTATTTTTTTATTAACATATTTAATATTAAAGTTTCTAGTTAAAGATAAAGCTTCCATTAAAAGCTTGTCACCTTTGATGGTACTAGATAATTTTTCGGGAAATTCGATTTCGACTAAACGGTCTGTTTGATTTACTTTAGTAATATTGTGTTTTAAAGCAATTTTTTCAAACCATTCTTCATACATATAAACTAACATATCATTAGTAATATCTCCAAACCGGTCTTCAATTTCTTCTTTAATACTTAATAGTTTTTCATATGAATCTATTTCATTAATCTTTTGATGTATTTCAATTTTAATATCTTCATCACTTACATAATCATCGCTTATATGGGTAGAAACATTAAGTAAAGCCTTGGTACTTTCGTCTTCTTCGACTTCTAGGCCTTGTTGTCTTTTTACTTCATCTTCAATCATTTTCATATATAAACTAAGGCCCACTGAATCTACAAATCCCGCTTGATGAGAACCAAATATATCTCCAGCTCCTCTTAAGGATAAATCGCGCATAGCTATTCTGTATCCACTGCCGAGCTCTGTAAACTCTTTGATTGTTTCTAATCTTTTAATCGCAATTTCATTTAGAACCTTGGTTTTAGCATATAATAAATAAGCATAAGCTATTTTATTACTTCGGCCTACTCTTCCTCTTATTTGATATAACTGACTTAAGCCAAATTTGTCGGCATCATGAACTATTAAAGTATTTACATTCGGGATATCTATTCCGCTTTCAATTATCGTAGTACAAACTAGAATATCAAAGTTTCCTTCCACAAAATCAGTCATAATAGTATCTAATTCATTTTTATCCATTTGGCCATGGGCATATTTTATCCTAGCTTCTGGGATAAGAGTTTGAATATGATTAGTATATTTTTCGATACTTTCTACATAATTATATAAAATAAATACTTGGCCTTGCCGCGATAATTCTTTATAAATTGCATCTCTTATAATTAAGTCATCATCTAAAACAACATAAGTTTGAACAGGGTAACGATTAATTGGGGGTGTATCAATAACTGATAAATCTCTTAAACCAGACATCGCCATTTTTAAAGTTCGGGGAATAGGAGTCGCACTTAATGTTAATACATTAACATCGTTTTTATATTGTTTAATTTTTTCTTTATGGGTTACACCAAAGCGTTGTTCTTCATCGACAACTAAAAGACCAAGATTTTTAAATCGAACATCATCACTTAATAAACGGTGCGTTCCGATTACTAAATCGATTTTGCCACTTTTTAAACCCGCAATAATTTCCTTAGTTTTCTTTGAAGAAACATGCCGGTTAAGAAGGGCTATTTCAATTGGCCAGTCTTTAAACCGGTCTTTAGCTACTAAATATTGTTGCTTAGAAAGAATCGTTGTTGGACATAAATACATAACTTGAAAATTATTCAGGATGGTTTTAAATATGGCTCGCATCGCTACCTCGGTTTTACCAAAACCTACATCGCCACATAATAAACGGTCCATGGGAACGCTTCTTTTTAAATCTTCATTTATTTCAACAATGGTTTTCTTTTGGTCAGTAGTTAATTCATATTTAAAACTTTGGGCAAATATTTCTTCCTCTGGATAATCTTTATAACTACTTCCAACAACACTAATTCTTTCTTTATATAATCTTATTAAATCGGCCGAGATATCTTTAATCTTGCTTTCTACATATTTTCGCGTTTTTTCCCAAGCAGGACTACCTAATTTATTAATCTTTGGAGCCGTTCCTTCTTTTTCAGTATACTTATATATTGTAGATATTTTTTCAACTGGAACATAAATCTTATCTGTTCCTTCATAACCAATTTCAATAAAGTCTTTTAAAGCGCCCCGGACATTTAATGTTTTGATGCCTTTATAAATACCGATGCCATGCGCTAAATGAACGACGTAATCTCCTGGCTTTAATTGATTAAAATCTTTAATTTTTTTGCCAATATGATAGTTATTTTTATAATTAATGGTTTGATGATGAACTTCTTCAATATCATTTTCACTTATAACAACATATTTATCGACGATAAAACCATGATTTATTGATTTTTTTAAAAATTGACAATTTGAAACATACTCTTTTATCTTGGCAATTTGTTGATCACGAGATAAGCAAAATATTACTTCTTTGCCTTTTTTTTGATATTTTTTTACATCCCCGGCTAAAGCCTCAAAATTAGAATTGTAATTTAAGATAGTTTGGGCCTTAAGATTATATTTACCACTGGAAAATTTATTTAAATAGATTGTATAGTCACTTTTTAATTCGGCTAACTCATACATAAGTTTTGTTTTGGTTGGCTCATCTTTTTGATATTCAAAAATATCTTCTAAAAGTTTATGATATGAAGCTTCAATTTGACTATAATCAATAAAAACAACTATTGGCTTATTTGCATAATCTATTAAAGAACTAACATCCTCTGTTTTTATTTCTTCCATTGCTTTAATAACAAGATCGTTTTTCTTTCCCGAAGAGATTTGTGAATCTTCATCAAAATATCTTATTTGTTCAATTAAATTACCATCAAATTCAATTCTAATGGGATGAGTTTCATCTATTGGATATAAATCAACGATAAAACCCCGGACGGCATATTCACCTGTCTGGGTTACTAAAGAAGTCTTCTTATATCCTAGGTTTTCTAAAGAATTTACTAATTCATCTCTTTTTATTTCTAAACCAACTTGTATTTCTAAAGTGTTTTTTTCTTCTATAGAAGGTAAATATTTTAAATATCCCATCAAATTAGTTAAAATAATACCTTTTTCTTGATGTTTTAATTTATCTAAAGTCTCTAATCTTTTATATTTTAAATCAGGACTTTCGGCGACAATCATTGATGAAAAAAAGTCATCCATTGGAAATAAAAATAAATTATCTAAGTAAGTATTTAAATTATTATAAAATAAATTAGCCTCATATAAGGAACTAGTAACAACAATAATATTTTGGTTTTTTTGTGAAAATAAATTAGCTAAATAAATATTACATAATTCTTCAGTTAAGCCGGATATTTCGGTATTATTATCGTATTTAAATAATTCATCTAAAAAATCCATCGTCTGCTACCTCTTTATTTAGTATTGTAAATATTCATTGTTTTATCTATACCATCATTAATAAATGAATCAATAATTTTTTTATAAGTTGGCATATTATCTTGCATTATATTCATTTCTTCTTTCGAAAATTTGCTTAAGACAAAATCAATAACATTATCTACTCTTGCATTATTAATGCCAATTTTAAGTCTTAAAAATTCTTCAGAATTTAGCTCGCTAATAATACTTTTGATGCCATTGTGGCCTCCGGAAGAACTATTTTTCTTAAGCTTATAATTACCAACATTTTGGTCTAAATCATCTTGAATAACTAAAATATCCATAATATTAATATTAAAATAGTGCACAAATTCTCTAACAGCTTGGCCACTTAGATTCATAAAAGTTAATGGCTTAACAAAATAAACAATTTCATTTTGAATATTTTTTTTAACGTATAAAGCCTTAAACTTTTCTTGATATTCCGGATAATTTAAATATTCATCTAAAACCATAAAACCAACATTATGTCTTGTATTAATGTAATCTTTACCAGGATTACCTAAACCAACAATTAATTTCATGCATCCTCCTTAAACATATTTTGATATGTTTTTAATTTATTTATATCAATTACTTTATTTATTTTTAAACCAAACTTAGCATTTTTTTGAAAGCGAAGTAAAACTATCGAGGGAATATTGTTTTTTGTAATTATCAGTTGAACTTCTTTTAAATATATTTTATATTTATTAGCCATAAGTATAATTTCATCTAAACGGTCTGTACGATGTACCATATAGAAGCTACCATTTTCTTTTAAAGAATCTTTTACAATCTTAAAGATATCCTCCAAATTAATCATTATTTCATGTCTTGCTATTGTTAAATAAGAATTTTTGTTAATATGACCATCTTGTTTAGTAGAAAAATACGGAGGATTACAAGTAATTATATCAAAATATTTCCCAGGAAATATTTGGCAAATATTTTTTATGTCTTCATTATATATTTTTATTTGATTATTACATTTATTATAATCAACTGACTTTTGGGCTAAGGCATAAATATCTTTTTGAATTTCAAAACCAATTATAGGATTATTTGTCTTGGTCGAAAGAATTAAAGGAACTGGAGCATTGCCTGTACACATATCTAAAATAAAAACCTCTTTTTTAGGAATTTTAACAAACTCCGCTAAAAGGATTGAATCTAAAGAAAATTTAAAACCAGCTGTTTCTTGAAAAATATATCTATTTTTATAATCAAATAAATCATTCTTGATTATCATTAAAGCTTACTTCCTCTTTTTCATCATTTACTAAAACTTTGGCCTTACGATTTAAAATATCTACGCTTTGGACAATTCCTCTTCCTGATGGACATTTAATTTCATCACCAACACTTGGTAAACCTTTAGAACATTCTAAATATTCATTATCTTCATAAGCTAAACAACAAAGTAGTCTTCCACAGGAACCATTTATCTTGCTAGGATTTAGAGCTAAATTTTGATTTTTTGCCATGTTCATCGATACAGCCTCAATCTGTTTTAGAAAAGAACCGCAGCAAAGTTTCTTTCCACATATGCCTATGCCCCCAATTTCTCGAGCCTTATCGCGAGCGCCAATTTGATGAAGTTCAATTCTTGTATGATAAATACTAGCTAGTCTTTTGGCTAGTTCCCGGAAGTCTATTCTTTCATCAGCTGTAAAATTAAAAAGAAGTTGGCTCCGATCAAAATTAAATTGAGCATTAGTTATATGCATATTAAGTTCTAATTCTTTAACTAATTCTTGGCATTTATGATAAGCTTTATCAGCATCCTTTAAATTAGCTAAATGTTGAGCATAATCATCTTCGGTAGCTTTGGCTACAATCTCTTTCATCTCTTCGTTAATTGCTTCGGTATCACTTATAGAAACAATCTTCCCAAATTGTTTACCTCGTTCACTATCAACAATGACATAATCATCTAAATTATACTCATCCATTCCTTTATAAAAGTTAGATTTACTACCTTCTTTAAATACAACACCATATACTTTATTCATTCATCTCACTCAGTTCTATAACAAATTTATCTAAAAATAATTCTATATTTACATTATAATTTAAATCATCTAAATATGCACTAATTATTTTTAATTTTCTTGTTAATTCTTCTGTGCTTTTTTCAAGTAAAAAAGAAAACTTATTTTTAAACTCCATATCAGTTAATGACTCCTTATTTTTTAAAGCTAAGTAATATATTCTTAATAATAACTTAAATATATTAACATAATCTTCTTTTTCACTATATAAATTAAGCAACATAGACTTATTATACATAATTCCGTATTTTTTTTCTAGTTCTATTTTCCTTAAATAATTATAAACATTAGAAAAATATTCATTATTATATATTGTATCTTCATTATTTTTATAATAAACTTTTATTATTTCACATCTACTAGCAATAGTACTTATAACATTGTTAGCATTATAACATAGAAAAAAGCCCAAGATATTATCTTCTGGTTCTTCTAAAAACTTTAGCATTGTATTTGCTGAAGATTGATTTAGCTTTTCAGCTTCTTTTATAATATAAATATTTTCTTTAGTATATAAAGGCATAGTACTAAATCTAGATTTTAAATCTAAAATTTGTTCTTTTTTAATATTTATTCCATCGGGTTCAATAACAATAAAAGAAGGTAAATAATTATTATTAAGTAAATTACATAAATTACAATTAGAACAATTGTCTTTATATTCATGTGGACAATTTATATTTTTTAAAACATATTTAAGTTCTGTTAAACATTTATCAATATCATTTGTTTCAATTAAATAAGCATGAGAGAGCTTGTCCTCATGATAATAGTTAATTAAATTTTTTAAACTACCATTTACTTCCAAAATAACCTCCTTATTTTATAACAAAATAAACCCCAATTAAAGCTAATAAGCCACTTATTCCTAGAGTAGACACAACCCCAATTGTCACAATATTTAAAGGAATAAATATATTTAAGCCAACAACTAGCAAATTAAATGCATATATCATACAAAAAGCTATTATTATTTTTTTTACTACAAAAAGAATTTTTTTCATTTTGCTAACCTCACTTAAATATACGCTAGGTTTGTCCATTTTATGATATCTTTTTCCGATCTTCTAAGGCTTTATCTAAAGTGATTATGTCAAGATAATCAATTTCGGCTCCCATTGGTATTCCGTAAGAAAGCCTAGATATTGCGACATTTTTCTTTTCAAATCTTTTTTTGATGTATAAGGTTGTCGTTTCTCCTTCCACGGTTGATTTTAAAGCTAATATTAATTCCGGATTAGTTAAAGTATCCACCCTTTTAAATAAGGAATCAAGATTAATATTTTCTGGCCCAATGTTGTCTTTAGGCGAAATCAAACCATTTAAAACATGATATACACCATTAAAACTCCCAGCCTTTTCAAAAGAAAAAACGCTTTTAGAGTCTTCCGTAACACAAATTAAGTTATGGTCTCTTGATTGATTACTACAAATATTACAAATATTTCCAACTGACAAATGACCGCAGATTTGACATCTTTCAATTTTAGTTTTAACATCACCAAGGGACTTAATGAGTTTTTCTACTTCTTCATCCTTAAAATCTAAAATTGCTAAAGCCAATCTTTCGGCATTCTTTTGACCAATACCAGGAAACTTTTCTAAGGAATTAATTAAATTTTCTAATGGCTCTGGATAAATCATCTTACATCAATCCATTTAAGGAAGAATATTGACCCATAGCTTTATTCATTTCTTCATCAACTTTTTTTAGCGAATCTTTAATAGCTAAAGTTATCATATCTTCTAAAATTTCCTTATCTTCAGCGTTAATCACATCTTTATTGATCTTTATTGATTGAATTTCTTTTTTACCATTAAAGACTACTTCAACCCATTCATATTTCCCGGGAAATAATTTTCCTTCAACTTCTTCCTTTTTTTTTATTATTTCCCTTTGTAATTTTTGAGCTTGTTGCATCATTGCTTGAATATTCATATAACCATTCCTTTCTTTTATTGATATTCTATCTTACTAGCATTAAATATGTTAGTAGCAATCTCATTTAAATTATTTTCGTCATTTTCTTTCGTTTCTTCTTTTATACTATACTTATAGCCTTTTTTTAAATTATTTATATAATCATTTTTTTCTTTTAACCAACGCGTAGAATCAATAAATACAAGTTTTTTTTCATTTTTTATTACGTCTTTAAATTTTTCTTCAATTAATTCTACTTTTTCATTTAATTCATCATCTTTATGTTTTACAGTTGTTTCTAAAATTATATAATCATTAGATGCGGTAACAACGGTAGTATCAACGATAAGTCCTTTAATATAATCATCGCAATTTTCTTGAAATGTGGTCCACTCATCTTTAGCAATTTTTAAATATTCTTTAGAAGCTTTAACAAAGCAATTATTTATTCTGACATCTACTTTTAAACTTTTTTTAGTATTGTTCTTTATAGGTTCCTTTGCCTTTATTTGTTCTTTAGAAGATTCTAGATTTTCTTTTAGCTTTTCTTCTACTTTATTTTCTAAAGATACTTGAGGTATTTTCCAAGTATTTCTAGTATATTTTAAAAGAGTTATTTCTATTAAAATATATGGATCAATACTAATATTTATTTTATTTATAATTTCATTTAAATCAAAAACTAATTTTTGATAATCATCATAAGTTAAATTTTTAATATTATCTCCTTTTAAATATTTAATTGCTTTTTCCATTAAAACATCAATTATTTTCTTTATTGCTACTTTATAGTTTAAATTAATATTTCGAAAATCATTGATTATTTCTTCAATTTTATTAATATTTTTATCATCAACGGCATCGATTAAATCAAATATTTTTTGATTAGAAATCGTTCCTATTTCTTTTATTACTAAATCAAGATTTATTTCAGCATTATTTTTAGATAATTGATCTAAAATACTTAAAGCATCTCGAAGGCCTCCATCCGCTAAGATGGCTATTTCTTTTAAAGCTTCTTCCGTATAATTTATCTTTTCATTATCCGCGACAAACTTTAAACGATTAATTATTTCTTTGTTGGTAATTCGTTTAAAATCAAATCTTTGACACCTTGATAATATTGTAATAGGTACACTTTCTAAATTCGTGGTAGCCAATATGAATATTACATGTTCAGGGGGTTCCTCTAAAGTAAGTAATAAAGCATTAAACGCACTATCACTAAGCATATGAACTTCATCAATAATATATACTTTATATTTTAGAGAAGTTGGCATTATTTTTATATTATTTAATAATTCCCTTATATCATTAACACCCGTATTAGAAGCTGCATCTATTTCAATAATATCTGGACTATTGTTAAAACTTAAGCAATTAGCACATTTTCCACAAGCTAAGCCGTCTTCATTATTTAAACAATTAATTGCTTTTGCTAATATTCTAGCTGTACTTGTTTTTCCGGTTCCTCTCGGTCCTGAAAACATATAAGCATGGGCTATTTTTTGGTCTTTAATTGAGTTTTTTAATATTTCTACTACATGATTTTGTCCTACTAAATTATCAAAATTATCAGGACGATATTTTCGGTATAACACTTTATAATTCATGATGACTATTCCTCCGTATATTAAAATTGTACCAAATTTCTGACGAAAAGTCTTTAGTTTTAAATTAGAAAATGAAAAAAACTTGAAAAATAAAAAGTGTT
>CANQIU010000030.1 GCA_947624145.1 uncultured Bacilli bacterium
TCATATATAATTTATCTGTTTTTGGAGACAATATCGTAAAATTAGCTACTCCATAATGCGACACTTAAATTGGTGTAAAGATAGACTTTTATTTAAACGGCTAAATTTTTCTAAAAAATTAATATTTTCTTGAAAATCTCCATTAATAATCTTTTCAATAACTAAAGCTATTTCTTTTTCTTTAAGCATATATAACTCTTTAGAAACACCCGTTAAAATACATTCATTTAAGATTAGTAAGACTTCTTTGAGTTTTTCTTTGGTTATTAAATTATTCTTAGTAAGTAGATATAAAGGATAATTTTCTTTTAAATTAACTTCCCCTTTTAAGTATTGACCGATTAAGCCATGTGTTTTAATTAAAGTATAAACAATCTCATCATGATTGTTTTCCTTATAAATTGCCGCGGAACCTAAATTATGGCAAAATAAATCATAGCCTTTTTTAAGCCAATTTTTTCTAACTACTTTATTACCTGTTTTAGCTACATCGCTCCATTTTAAGGTTTCTTCCACATAATATAAAATATCTTTGTCTAGTTTTCTTTCCTTATTTAGATTATCTAATGTTTCTAGAGTTTTTAAAACATAATTAAAAACTGAATGATTATTTATTTCTTTTAGGCTCTTTACATTATTTATATTAAAATTCTTTTCGCTCGTATTATATAAATAATTTAACCATTCAATACTTAAGTCTTTATTTTCTTCTTGCATTAATTTAAGTGATTTTAGCATTATTTACTTCCTTATTTATAACGATTCATTTGATTCATAACTTGTTTAACTTGTTTTTGACTAGGTTTTCTTCCCATGCTACTCATCATTGCTTCGATCATTTTTTCATTAATAGGCGGATTTTTCGTCATTTGTTTTTTAACTAAAAAGCGACATAATAAAAAACCGATAATAAGACCAATAATAAGGCCTATAACTAAATATAAAATTAATTTTCCCATCACAATCACCTGTAATTATTTTACTATATTTTTTCCATACTGACAAGTTTAGAAAGCCAAAAATAATCCCGAGCCTCAAAGTCACAAGCAAAAAAACAGGGACTAGGGAAAAACTTTTGAACTTGCCGCATTAAAACATTCGTCCTAACAACAATATGACTATTTTTGATTGTTATCTCAGTTTCTTCTTGCCGATACTTATTAATAATTCGGTGATTATCCCCGACTTTCATATAAAAATCATTATCTTTGTTTTTTTCATATACTTCTTTATTTATTATTTCTTTATCAAGAGGGACAATTACTTGATCAAGTAAATCTTTGCCATAACTTATACTACTTTTATCAAGCAAATATATTCCTTCTAAAGTCTTATATAAGTTATAAGGCGTATCTTTTGTTAATAAAGCTAATTCTTGATTAATTTTAAATATATAAAAAGTTCTCATAATATTATCACCATTTTTATCATACTATAAGAACTTTAAAAAAATTGTCAGATTATGTCGATTATCTCAGTTTTTTGTAAATAATTTTTCATCTTTTCATATATTTGGTCATCGGTATACTTAAAATATTTTAAAAGATCTTCTTTTTTACCACTTAAACCAAAGTGATCAATCCCAAAAATATATTCCGGTTTACTGGCAAAACGATTCCATATTAAACTAGATCCGGCTTCAATAACAAAAGTCTTAATATTTTTAGGAAGAAGTTGTTCTTCATATTTAGGATTTTGTTTTAAAAATAATTCCATTGAAGGCATGGATACAACTCGTAAATCTAAGCCATCTTCTAAATACAATCTTCGGGCAATATTTAAAGCTTTTTCGACTTCTGTACCCGTTGCAATAATAATGCCGTCTAAATGATATTTTTCTTTTCTTATCATATAGGCCCCATATTTAACAAACTTGGCATTTGTATTTTTGCATTTACTAACCTTTTCTTTGCTAATAACTAAAGAAGTTGGACAATGATTTTTTAAGATAAATTCCCAAGAACCTAAGATTTCATTAATATCACAAGGGCGAAAAGTAATTAAATTTGGGGTACTTCTGAGCATCGTTAGTTGTTCAACGGCCTCATGCGTTGGTCCATCTTCGCCAACATAAAAAGAATCATGGGTAAAAATATAAGTCACCGGCAAATTCATTAAAGCACTCATTCTTATAGCTGGTTTTAAATAATCGCTAAAGCTTAAGAAAGTCGAACCAAAGACTTTTAAATTGGTTAAAGCTAAACCGTTTAAGATAGCGCCCATGGCATGTTCCCGTACACCAAAATAAATATTTTTCCCAACGGGTGTCTCCGGCAATTGGACTAAAGATTTATCTAAGGATGTTTTACAAGAGGAAGAAAGATCGGCCGAACCACCTAAAAAGAAAGGACTTTTCGGCGAAATAAAATTCATTATTTTATGATTGGTATCTCTTAAAGATTCGCTATATTCTTCGCTAATCTTAAACTTCGTATCATCAAAATCAATATTAAATTCATTTTTTTCTAGTAAGTTAATTACCGCATTTAAAATTAAATCATTACTATCTTTAATTTGGTTATAATCACTTAACCAATTCTTATAAACTTTATTTACCCGGTTATTAAGAGCATTTTGAAAATAAGTTAAATCACTTAAATTAACATTAAATGGTTCTTCTTTAATCTTTAATTTGGTTTTAATATTTTTTAAATCTTCTTTGGTTAAAGGTTTACCATGAACAAGATTAGTTCCTTCATTTAAAGAATCTTTACCAATTGTTGTATCAATTATAATAATTGATGGTCTTTTACTTTTCTTAGCTTCTTTTATAGCACTACTAATTGCTTCATAATCATTACCATTTTTAACTTTTAAAATATTAAAATCTAAAGCTTCAAAACGCATCTCTATATCTTCGGTAAATGTTACATCTGTTTTATTATCTAAACTAACCTTGTTATTATCATATAATAAAATTAATTTATTTAAGTTTTGGGTACTAGCAAAAGATAAAGCTTCATAGCTTAAGCCTTCCATTAAGTCGCCATCCCCACAGATGCAATAAGTATAATAATCGATTAAATTACTGTTTTTTGCCTCAATTTCTACGATTGAACGTAAGTATCTTTCCCCAAGAGCTAAGCCTACCGCCATGCCAATACCTTGACCTAAAGGCCCCGTGGAAACATCTACGCCAGGCGTTACTTTATATTCAGGATGCCCAGGAGTTAGAGAATTTATTTGCCGAAAGGCTTCTAAGTCAGCCATCTCTAATTCATATCCAGCATGATATAGTGTTGCATAAAGCAAAGCTGAACCATGACCCGCGGATAAAACTACCCGATCACGATTAAGCCATTTAGGATTACTAGGAATAACATTTAAATGATCTTTATATAAAGCATATAAAGTTGGAGCTAAGCCTAAAACAATTCCTGGATGGCCACTTTGGGCTTTATCAATCATATCTAATGCTAAAGTTTTAATACTATTTATAACCAAATTATCTAATTTACTCAAAGTTATGTTCACTTCCCTATGTTTAAATAATATCATAAATTTAAAAAAAAAGATATCTTTATCTTATTTATTATCAATAAATTCCACAACCTCTTTAACAGTATTATTAAAATTAACATAATCAACATTAAACCAATTAATATCCATTTGATTATTAAACCATGTATATTGTCTTTTAGCATAATTACGAGAATTTTTTTGACATTCTTTAACAACTTCAACTAGTGTCTTTTTATTTTCAAAAAAAGGCCATAGTTCTTTATAACCAATCCCGGTTTTTAAAGCTTTAGAATCAATTTGTTTTAAAAAGTAAGGTTTAACTTCATCAATTAAAGGAATAATCATTTTTTCAAATCTTTTATCAATAATATCATATAATTTATCTCTAGAAGTAGTAAGACCAATAAAATAAACATCATCATAGATTAGTTTATAATCTTTTTTTTCCGGTTCCCAACCCGTTTCAAGCTTTTCTAATAATCTTATTAATCTTTTTTTATTATTCTTATCAATATTGATACTTAACTCATATTTACTAAGTAATTCATTTAACTTTTCAATTGTTAAATTAGCATACTTATTACTTTGATTATTTTCTTCTAAAAAGTCATAATCATATAAAGCTGCTTTAATATAATAACCAGTTCCACCTACTAAAATAGGTATTTTTCCCTTGGCTTTTATTTCTTCTATTTTTTCTCGGGCATCTTTTTGATAATCAAAAACGGTATAGTTTTCCCAAACTTCTTTTATATCTAATAAATGATGTTTGATATTTTGTCTTTCTTCAAGGGTGGCTTTAGCTGTCCCAACATCAAGACCTTTATAGACTTGCATCGAATCAGCATTAATAATTTCGCCATTATAGATTTTGGCTAGCTCTATACTTAATTTAGTTTTTCCTACTCCTGTTGGTCCAACGATAACTAAAATCATCTTATTTTCCCCATTTCTTGTATCTATATTATCAAATAAATAGCAGATTGACAAATAAAATATTTTTGTTATAGTATCAATTAGGTGATTATCTTATGATTATTGGTATTATTGCCGAATATAATCCTTTTCATAAAGGACACTTATATCATTTACAAAAAATAAAAGAACTATATCCTAATTCATTAATAATCTTAGTTTTAAATGGTTACTTTCTTCAAAGAGGCGAAATAAGTTTAATTAGTAAAGAAGCTAAAACTAGATTAGCTTTAGCTTCTAATGTTGATTTAGTCTTAGAACTTCCCTTTATTTATGGTAGTCAAGCCGCGGATAAATTTGCTGAATGTGCTTTAAAAATCTTAAATAACTTTAAAGTTAACAAAATAATCTTTGGAAGCGAATCTGCTGACTTATCTTCTATTAAAAAGATTGCTTTAAAACAACTTAATAATCCATCTTATAATCAAGAAGTTAAAAATTATCTTAAAGAAGGCTTAAATTATCCCACAGCTTTAGCTAAAGCTTTAAACCAAAAAGATTTTATCTTTTTACCTAATGATTTATTAGCTATATCTTATATTAAAGCAATTCTTAAAAATAATTATAATATCGAACCAATAGCTATAAAAAGAACCAATGATTATAAAGATACTTTAAGCAATGAAGAAATAATTAGTGCTACAAATATAAGAGAAAAACTAAATCAAAAACAAGATATATCTAAATATGTTCCAGCTAATACTCTAAATTACTTAAATAATATTAATTATGATTTATTATTTAAGATCCTTAAAATTAAAATCTTAACTGACCCTAATCTAGATACTTATTTAGATGTTGATGAAGGTATTGAACATCGCTTAAAAAAAATAATATTAAAAGTAAATACTTATCAAGAATTAGTCGAAGAAGTTAAAACTAAAAGATATACTTATAATAAAATAAATAGAATGTTTATTCATATATTACTTGGTTTAAAAAAGATAGATAATAACCCTCCTTTAGATTATATAAAAATACTAGGTTTTAATTCCAAAGGAAAAGAATATTTAAATTCTCTAAAGAATTTAAATATTCCTCCTACAATAAATAAAGAAAGTATTATTTATGAATATGAATTAAAAGCATCTATTATCTATGATATTTTAACTAATAGTAATACTTATAATTTTGAAAGAACAAATAAACCCATAATATATTAATCAATTGCTATTTTATAAGGGGTTAAAGCACTACCATTTCCACCGTTATATATTTCTTCAGAATTTAGGTAAAAGGTAGGACGGACAGCAAGAACAACTTGATGAACATAATTGTAGTTCACATGACCGTTAAAGGCGATAGACATCACATCATAAATATCATTAGAATAGCGAGAAATTGTCCATTCGTAAACTCCATTGAATAACCAATTATTTTTTATATTTTCAATTTTATTATAATTATATATTATTGTATTCCAGTTGCTTTTGTCACTGGCAAAACCATAATCATGTAAATATATTAAACCAATCTTAGTTATTGATGTGATTTTAAGTGCTTTATGAGTTCCCTCTGTATCTTTTTCTATATTCATTTCATTGGTATATGCTGTTTTTGGTATAGCTTTATATAATTCATTATCAGTTCCTCCAGCTATGTTCCATTTTACTGTTTCTATTTTATTTGTCCAATTTATTCCTTTTGAAACATCTTCCATTTGGCTATTATCTAAGTAATGTAAATATCCTTTTTTGGTATCATTTAAGCCATTATTTAAAGTAGCTTCCTTTTCATTTGTTTCCCAATAGTTATAATTTCCGTCAGCAAATGCATCTTTATTCCAGTAAAAACCATAATCTGGTTTTGTTTTTTGTATTCTGGCTAAATTTAAAAATTGATTATCAAAATTATAATTATTACCCGGAGTATCATTTCCAAGTTGTTCTTTCGTAGCATATTCTCTTTGAATTAGTTTAACTAATTTTGTGGTTTCAGTTTCTGTTTGAACATCTACTAAACCTATGATTCGATATAGGTTTTCAACAGGACAGGTTTCTGATATTCCTTTACTATATTCTTCTGCTCCAGGTCCAAAACAAACAAAGTTATTTGGATTATCTCCCGAATATCTTAAATCATCATTGCCTATTCCATAATCTCTAACCATTTCATCTTCTGATTCACTACTATGTTTTATTAATCTTGTATCTTCATAATCTGGATGTTCTTGATTTAACTTTATTAAACAATCTGTTAGTTTTCCCCCATCAGGACATACATCTTTTAATGTATATAATTTATTTGTACTTACTTCTAATATATAACTATTAGAATATCTTCCTTCATTATCTTTTACTTCGACTTCTATTCGATGTTTTATATTATCAGCTAATCTATAAAATATATGGGTATTACTTGTATCTTCTATCCATTCTTTCCCATCTATTCTATAGTAGTAGTTTGCTATTTCTTTATTATTTGCTGTTACTTCGACTGTTATATTATCTGCAGTTGCTGTTGATGTAACACTACTTATAATAGGTAATTCATATCCATCAGCTTTTTGAATTGTTTCATAGATATTACTTTCATATCCTTCTTCATTTTTGGTTACTATAGATATTTTATAATTCTTATTTTCATCTAAACCATTAAATGTATGTGTATTGCCATCTTGTTCATAACCAGCAGGTACTGTACTAGCTAATCTTTGAACTAGATTATTTTCTTTGCCTGTTTCTTCTATTTTATAATAATATATACTTTCAGTTCCATTTACTGTTACGGTTATACTATCTGTTGTTGAAGATGTTGTTATTGTATTTATCTTTGGTAAGTTTATTTCTTCTTCATTTGTTATATATATTCTTCCCTTTAATGACTTTCCAGCATTATTACTTTGATCATCTTTTAAGTTTACTAATATTACTTCTATTTTCCATGTATCTATTTGAGCTTTATTATCTTTTGCTGTTATTGTTTCTGTTGCTATTTTATATACTTTTGATTCTTTAGTTGTTATATCATAGCCTGAATAAGTTTGACTTGCTCTATCTATTACTTTTTCTTTATAAACTAAATCGGTTGGTTCTTTTATTTTATATTCTGTATATTCTTCTCCTTCATTAGTTTTTTTACTTATTTTAACTAATAATTCAGGTGTATCTGTATTTTGGGTATATTCTAAATTATTATTTTCTATTATTAAGAAGACATTATAGTTTTTAGTAGCTTGTCCCGTTGTATTATTTGGTCTTAAGGTGGCTGTTACTGTAGCTTCCGCTTTTAGGCTTCCATTAGTTATACCAAAGTTATCTTGATTAGCTGTTATACTAATAGAACTATTAGTATTATTAAACATTAAGGAATCAGTTGTTCCTGATGAGGCATTAATATTAGCCTCAGCCCCTTTACCTATTTGCGCTGTAAAATAAGCAAATGTTCCTCCTGTTACGGATATAAGTAAAACTCCTATTATGATCCATATTAAAAAATCTTTCTTTTTCATATACTTTCCTAATCCTTTCTATTTTACGTCAATTATTATTACTTAGTCTATAAGATTAGTATATATATATATATGAAAAATCAAGTCTAAAGTTTTTATTCTTTTTTAGATTGACAAATACTTAACAAAAAGAACAAGAATTATACTTGCATTAATTCTTGTTCTTTTAATTTTATTTCTTCATCGACTAATTTATTATATTTAACAATTAATTCTTGAACTTCTTCTAAATTTTGTTTTTCTTCATCTTCGGGAAGTTCTAAAGCTTTAATCTCATTATTAGCATCTTGTCTTATATTTCTTAAAGCTACTTTAGCTTCTTCGCCGACAGCTTTAGCTTGTTTAACATATTCTTTTCTTCTTTCTTCTGTTAGCTCTGGAATAGTTAAAATAATCATTTCGCCATTATTAGTTGGATTAATACCTAAATTAGCTTCATAAATAGCTTTCTCAATCTCTTTTAAAGCTCCTTTGTCAAAAGGTTTAATAAATAATTGTCGAGCTTCTGGAACTGTAATATTGGCTAAACTTTGAATCGGTGTTGGTGTTCCATAATAACTAGCCATAATTCCATTTAACATAGCTGGATTAGCTCTTCCTGCTCTAATATTTAATAACTTATTTTTTAAGCTATCCATTGTTGCTAACATTTTCTTTTCCCAATCGTTCATATATTTCTCCTTTAATTTAAAACTACAATATCATTATAATTGATTTTATTAGATTTGACAATAAAAGATGCTGTAACTTTTCCTACTTTATTAATATATAAAGCATATTTTAAATCATTTAAAGTTCCATTAATATCAATTATTTGGATATTTTCTTCTAAAACTTGGGTATTATTAAGTCTATCTTTTATTTTTTGTTTTATTATATCTTTAGTTAAAGAATATTTATTTAATAATTCATCTTCATTTACTAATTGACCTGTATTAATATCTACAATATAACTTTTAATATTAAAAGGAATAGAACCCTTAACAATATCATAATCAAAATCAACTGCGACTAAAGAAACATAATTACTAAACTTAACATTTTCATAATTTCGATATTGTAAGGAATAAATACCTTTAGTATTTTCATTATAAACTATCTTATTCCCACTACTATCTGTTGAAGGTAAATCCATATCTTTAGTATATTTTACATTTCCATAGATATTTTCTACTTCTTCTTTTAATGTTTCATTTAATTCAGTTAAAGTCTTAAAATTTAAAATAGCTTCATCTCGATGAATTTCTTCTTCCTCTAATATTTCTTCTCCATTTTCATAATATATATAATCTTTAGTTTTATCAATGCGATAATCTTTTATTTCTTCAATTAATTCTTTTTTTTCTTCTGGTTTCGTATTCTTAAGCATATAATTCATAAAAAAATAACCCCCGATAACAAAGAATAAAATAATTATAATTAAAGAAATTAAACCCAATACATTCTTTTGTTCCATCTTAAATATCTCCTAAATATTCTAAAAATATCATTTGTAATTCTTGTTTCTTTTCTTCTATTTTTTCTTTTGTCCAATAACTACTTGGTTCAATACTACCTTTAATAAAAGATGTCTCTGTATCAAAATAAAGAACTTTATCATTATTAACTACTAATAATGATGGAGCATAAATACTTGGTTTACCTTTATCATTAATTAATACATAATCTTTTAAAACATTTAATATATCTTCATAAGTTGCATTATTATTTTCTCTATCTGGATAAAAATCATAATAAGAAATATTATCTAAAGAAACACTTTTAGCTACATCATTTAAAATATTAGCATAATATTTACACCATATATTAGAACTATTGCCAAAAAAAACAATTCCTTTTTTACCTGATGCTATCATATGAGCATCCATAGCACTAATATAACTAAAAACATGATCTTTATCATTTATTCCATATTCTAAACTAAATCTTTCTTTATCACTTTGATGTACTTCATAATCATGGGTTCCTACTAAAACAAATAAATAAATTAAGAAAATAAATAAAAATAAATAGATTATCATTTGTTTTTTAGACTTAAATAATTTATAATTTTTAATTTCTATTTTTTCACTCAATTTATCTTCACCAACTATATTGTAGCATTTTTTTCTTTCTTTTTAAATAACTATTCCTTATATTGACATAAATTACCAAGAAAAAAAGCAACCAAATTGATTGCTTAATTACCTTTCACTTGATTCATTACTTCTTCAGCAAAGTTTTCATTTCGCTTTTCCATACCTTCGCCTACTTCATAACGAATCATTTTTAATATTTCTCCACCATTATTAGCTACATATTTAGAAACAGATAAGTTACCATCTTTAATGAAGGCCTGTTCAGCTAAACATACTTCTTTATAAAATTTACCAATTTTACCTTCAACAATTTTATCGGCCATATCTTGGCTCTTACCTTCATTGATAACTTGTTCTTTTAATACCGCTTTTTCATTATCTAATACATCGGCTGGAACATCTTTTGGAAAAACATATAAAGGTTTCATAGCTGCTGCTTGCATAGCAACATCTTTAGCAACTTCGCCATTTGCCCCTTTAATTACGACTAAAGTAGCAATCTTGCCACCCATATGAATGTATGAGCCAAATTCTTCATCACTATTTTTTTCTAAGATTGCAAATCTTCTTAAAGATAACTTTTCACCAATCTTAGCTGTTTTTTCAATAATAAGTTCACCAATAGTTTGATTATCATTTACTTTTAGTTCTTTGGCTTCTTCTATAGTTTTAGCATTACTTTTAAGTAAAGATGCCCCGATAGTATCAATCATTTCCTTAAATTCTTCATTTTTAGAAACAAAGTCAGTTTCGCTATTAACTTCTAAGATAACGGCTTTAGCTCCATCAATATAGATATTAGCTAAACCTTCCGCGGCAATTCGTGCTTCTTTTTTAGCACTTTTCGCTATACCTTTTTCTCTTAGCCAATTAACAGCTTCATCCATATTACCATCACATTCGGCTAAAGCTTTTTTACAATCCATCATGCCCGCACCAGTTGCTTCTCTTAAGTCTTTAACCATACTTGCTGTAACTTCCATTTTTATCCTCCTTATTTTAAAGCTTCAATTAAATCTGTTTTTTTCATAGTTGAATAGCCTTTAATATTCTTTTCTTTTGCTAAGGCTTTTAGTTCCGCTAAAGTCTTAGATTCAAGTTCATCTTGTTCTTTCATTTCTTTAACGCTTTCTAAAATTTCTGCATCTATTTTTTCTTTGCTATCAGTTTTATTAGTAACTTTATCTTCTTCTGGTTTTTCTTCTTCTGTAACATAGTCAACGATTTCTAAACCATTTGCTTCACAAATAGCATTAGTTAGAACCCCTAACATAACTTTAATTGATCTTACGGCATCATCATTACCCGGAATAACATAATCAACATCATCTGGATCACAGTTAGTATCAACAACACCAAAAACGGGAATATTTAACTTCCGAGCTTCCTTAATCGCATTGTATTCTTTTTTAGGGTCAACAATAATTAAAGCTTGAGGAAGTTTAACCATTTCTCTAATTCCCCCTAAAATTCTATTTAACTTGTCATATTCTTTTTTAAGACCAATGACTTCTTTTTTAGGTAGAAGCTCAAATGTTCCATTCTTTTCCATTTCTTCAATTTCTTCTAGTCTTTTTACTCTTCTTCTGATGGTTCTAAAGTTTGTTAAAGTTCCCCCTAACCAACGTTCCGTCACATAATAAGAATTACTTCTTGTTGCTTCTTCAACACATACTTCTGCGGCTTGTTTTCTTGTTCCTACAAATAAGAACTTACCACCATTTTCCGCGATAGTTTTGGCCTCAGCATAAGCTTCTTCTAAGCATGCCTTAGTTTTTTCAAGATCAATAATATAAATATCATCTCTTGAAGTATAAATATACTCTTTCATTTTGGGATTCCATCTTTTAGTTTGATGACCAAAATGAACTCCAGCTTCTAATAAATAACTCATAGAAACTACTGCCATAAATAATCTCCTCCTTCGTTTTTACTTCTTGATACTTCGAACATTTAACACCAATAATAACTTGGCACTAGTTAAATGAATCCATATCAATGTTTATTTTCCTTACGGCAATTAAAATTCTACCAAAAAACTCCTCTTTTTACAAGTATTATTGTATGTTTTTTAAAAAACTTTATTCTTATTTATATAATGTTTTACTTAAAGCTCTTTTATATTGTTTAGCTTCGCTTTTAAAGTATTCATCTAAAGGTTCTCCTTTAGCTATTATTTCTTTAAAAAAATTATTTATTTCTAAATATAAAATAAAATCCCGATTTTCACAAATATTTAAGGCTCTATGAGCTCTTTTGGTAATTAATGCCGCATTGTCTTTACTTAAATTTCCCCCATCAGCTACTTTTATTATATGATGAAGGGTTAGAATATTACTATTAGTTATTTGATAACTTAACCAATCAAAACCCTCAGGCATATATATTTTTATTAATTCTTTTAAAAGTAATTGATTTTTATTATAATAAACATTTCCCATAAACCTCACCTTTTCATATTTATTAAAATTTTTTTATTTCCGTGCTAATAAAAACAACATTTAATTATTAGATAATTTTTTATCATAAATATTTTTTATTATAGCACTAAAATCATAAGAAAATTGGTCTAAATATTCTATAACTAAATCTAAGTGTTTTTCAAAATTTAAATCTTGATTAATATCTTTTAAATATTTTGCAACCATTTTATTAGTATTAATTCGATTAACATAAAAATATAATAAATTAGTATTATCTACTTTTACCTTTCCAGATTTAACAATCGAAACTAAATATTCTCGACAAGCTGCTGGACCATTAAAACCCTTATCAAACATTATCAAAATACACCCAATAAAAATCTTATCAGTTCCATCAGAAGGTAATGTTTTTTTAGTAAATTCTAATAATTTATCGATAGATTTAGAATTTAGATATTCTTCTGAAAATATTTGTAAAAACTTATTAATAATCATTTTATTTTCTCACCGCTACTTAAAATAGATTTTTTGATAAACATATCAATTAATCTTATTAAAATTTTAACATATTTTTAATATTTTAGCTATTCTTTAAAAAGGTAAATTAGTAAAAAAACATAAAAGTTATCAAGTTTGTCCTTTATCTATTATAGGTGACATAATCTACCTTTTACTTTAAAGATTTATTTTGTTTAGACCTTATTATGCCATTATTTAACGCATCAATAATAAATTCTGGTTCATAAATGTTTTCTAGCTGCACTATTGGTATTCCTAATCGGTTCATTTCTTTAATTACTTGATCTATTCCATAATAAATTAAGCATTGATTTCTTTGTATCTTTAAGAGGAGTACCTCCAAGTGATATACCTATTTTAAAAGGTTCAACCATTTTACCATTAAACTTTAATAATTCGGTTAGTAAATCATTACATCTATTACAGTATAATGGTTTCTTATTATCATCTAAAGTATATTCATTATTAGCAAATACTACTGGGTTAATATGAGCAGCAAAAGCAAAATTGTTTCCATAAGCATATAGTCCCACACAACATTGTAAATTTTCAACATATAATAATGGTTTAGCTTCAGTGGAAATTCTCCATTCATGCATTGGTACATGCTGTATTTTTTCAATGTCTATTTGTTCAACATCAAAATTCCAAATATTTAAAGATTTTTCAATTAAATTTTTATCAAATTCCATTTTTTCACTACCTTTACCTAACTAATATTTCGTTTATGTTTAACCAACTTAGGTATTTTGACAAAATGTATCAAATTAACCTAAATCTTTATAAATTAATAGTTAATGTTTCACTTGTTGTTTTAAAATTGTTTTTTTCATATAAGTGTTTAGCTTTAATATTATTACTCCATACGTTTACTTCTATTTTATGGGCATCTTTGGATATAGCCCACTTTTTAAAATGTTCTATTAACGATGTAGCAATTCCCTTATTACGATAATTATTATCAATATATAATGCATCTAATTTGGCAATTACGTATTTATATGTATCATCGGTTGGTTTAATAATTCCATATAAATAACCTACAACTTGCTTATTTTCTTCGGCAACAATAAGCAATTTATTAGAATCTTCAATATAATTTTCATACATATTAGTAACAATGAAGTTTTCATCAATTCCTTGGTCATATTGCCTTTCATCTCTTATTAAAAGTGTTAAAAATTTATTTAATATTTTTACATCATCATAATTTGCTTTTCTAATTATCATCTGTATACCTCCCACTAATAAACGTGTGTTTACTAAATTGTTTTAATTTCTTTATAAAACACATTGCATTAAAACAAATGTTTGATATAATTATTGTAGGGAACATTAGTTGTTGAGTGTCTACCAAATCTCTTATAGAGAGGAGGTTTGATAAAGATGAAAACTAAGACTTTTGTTATAAAAGTTCTAAAGCTCATTGCTATCATTTTATTTCTTCTTATCGTTATGATAGTAGTTAGAACATAAGATAAAATTCGATAAATATCTCTTTTTATTCTTGGAAAGCCTCACGGCTTTCCTTTTCTGCTTCACAGAGCATTACCTCTCCACAGACCATTTTTCCGAGTGTCGCACCCGTACTTTTATTTTTTATTTATTTTATTTCTCAATTTATTTGATAATTTTTAAATAATCCTTCA
>CANQIU010000031.1 GCA_947624145.1 uncultured Bacilli bacterium
GTTCAAAGAGTTCCGGAAACGGAAACGCAAGGACGCGTTCATACATCAACGGCGACTGTTTTAGTTATGCCCGAAGTAGAAAATGTTAATATTGAAGTTAAGGAATCGGATTTAAAAATCGATGTTTTTCATTCCAGTGGGGCCGGAGGACAATCGGTTAATACGAGTAATTCCGCGGTTAGAATTACCCATATTCCGACCGGTGTTGCAGTTACTTGCCAAACTGAGAGAAGTCAACTTATGAATAAAGAAAGAGCCTTAAACTTACTTAAGATTAAGCTTAATGATGAGCTTATGCATAAGCAAGAAACTGAATTAGGGGCTGAAAGAAAATCTAAAATTGGGACTGGGGACCGTTCTGAAAAAATTAGAACTTATAATTATCCTCAAAATCGAGTTACGGACCATCGCATCAATTTCTCTGTTATGAACTTAGACCGCGTTGTTGATGGGGAATTAGAACCAATTATTAATGCCTTAATTAATGAAGATCTAAGACTTAAACTTGCGGGAGAAAAGGCTAATAATTAAGATGAGTGAAGAACAACAAATAAAAAAATATGTTCCTCAAAATAAGTGGGATGAAGCTTTAGCAAGATTAAAAAATGGCGAACCAATTCAATATATAATTGGTAATGTATCTTTCTGTGGTTTAAATCTTGATGTTGATAAAAGAGTTTTAATTCCCCGTTTTGAAACCGAAGGACTAGTTGCTAAAACTATAGAATATGCTAAAAAGATTTTTTCTAAGCCGGTAGATATAGTTGATTTAGGAACCGGCTCTGGTTGTATTGCCCTAGCTTTAAAAAAATATCTAGATGCTAGTGTAGATGCTATCGATATTTCTCAAGAAGCTTTAGAGGTGGCAAGACAAAATGCTTTAAAGAACAACCTTGAAATTAATTTTAGCAAAAAAAATATGGAAGATGATTTAACTAAAAAATATGATATTATTATTGCCAATCCGCCATATATTCCTTTTGATGGATTTGTTCAGACCATAGTTAAAAATAACGAACCTAACATAGCTTTATTTGCCTCAGATAAAGGACTATATTTTTATAAAAAAATTTTAGCTTATGCTTTTAAATATTTAACTCCTAAGGGCTTCATAGCTTTCGAAATTGGGGATAATGAAAAAGAAGATTTAGAAAAATATCTTTTAAAGAATTTTCCTAATAAAACTTATACCTTTTTTAATGACTTAGGTGGTTTACCTCGTTATTTATTTATTTTTAATTAAACAAATATTTTTTGTATAAAATTTATTTGTTTTTTTCATTATTATATTAGGTGAAAAAGATTGAAAAAAATAATATTTGTTTTATTTATAATTAGTCTTGTTTTATTTATCCATAGTTCTAAAGAAGAAAAGATTGTTATTCCCTCTAATTCTATTAGATATCGAATTATAGCTAATTCTAATAGTTTTGCCGACCAAGAAGAAAAATATAAAATAAATAGTTCGATTGAACCAGTTTTAAAAGATATCTTATCTAGTTCAAATACTTTAGAAGAAAGTCGCACTAAAATAAATGATAACTTAAATAATATAAGAAGAATTATTAATGATTATGATGTAAATTATAGTCTTAATTATGGAAATAATTATTTTCCTGAAAAAGAATATAAAGGCGTTATGTATCCCGAAGGAAATTATGAATCTTTAGTTATTACTTTAGGAAGTGGTCTTGGGGATAATTGGTGGTGTGTGTTATTTCCACCTTTATGCTTACTTGAGGCTCAAGAAAGTAACTTAGATGATGTAGAATATAGCTTTTACTTAAAAGACATAATAAATAAATATAAATAATATATTTAAATTAAGGTGAATAATTAATGAGAGAACTAGTATCCATTTTTTTAATAGGTGTATCTTTATCAATGGATACTTTTTCTTTATCATTATCTATAGGGACTTTAGCCAAAGATAAAATAGTCAAAATAATTCCTTTTGTTGTTGGGATATTTCATTTTTTTATGCCCATTTTGGGAAGTATGTTGGGTTTTAAATTAGTGGCTTGGTTTAATTTAGCGTCGCATGTCTTATTAGGTTTAATTTTAATCTTTTTAGCTTTTAATTTAGCTTTTCATTATTTTAAAGATGAAAATATCAATATAAAATTAAATTTAATTGGAATAATTTTCTTTGCTATAAGTGTTAGTATTGATTCTTTTACGGTTGGTATTGGTTTAAGTGCTATTACAAATAAAAATATCCTAGCCAGTGTTATTTTTTCTTTAACCAGTGGAGTATTTACTTACTTAGGAATATTAATTGGTAAATATTCAACTAGGTATATTGGTAAAAAAGCTAACTTTCTAGGAATAATCTTATTATTAATATTAGGTATCTATCACTTATTTAACTAATGTTTATTTTCAATAACAATATTTAAATTATATTTCTTTGCGATTTTTAGTAAAGTTTCAAAAGTATAATTAACTGTCCCATATTCATATTTGCCTACCGAACTTTTACTAATTTTAATTTCTTTAGCTAATTGTTCTTGTGTCAAATCTAAATTTTGTCTTAATATTTTAAATAATTCATTTGGTTTATAATCATTAACATTTAATCTCATATACTTCTCACCTATACACTTAAATAGTAACATTTTATGATTATATTATAATCTAAAGTAGTAATATATTATGTGGTAATATTTTCCAACTTTATTAGTTGTAAAATATTATTATATTGATTTTTAGTTTAATTTTTAGTATACTAAAAACATAATAAAAGGAGTCAAATAAGATGAAATATTATAGAGTTATAGGATTAGTTTTAATAATATTAAGTATAAGTTTTATATATAGTATTTTTTCTAAAGATAAAAGTTATGAAGTCGATAGTTCTAATAGGTTAGCAATAATGCTAGAACAAGATGATGGAAGCTATAAAGAAACTGATGATTATGATTTAATAAGTGAAGATTATGAATTTAATGAAAACCTAAGTAAATGTGAAAATGGTAGTGAAATTACTTGGGATAAAGAAAGTAAAAAAATCGTAGTTCAAGCTACATCTAGTGATAAATGTTATATCTATTTTAGTAAAAAAACAAGTAATTCTCTGAATATGCAAGAAGAACCAAGAGAAAATCTAAGTGAATAAAATATAAATATGATTAATGAAGTAAAGACCAATTTAAAGAACATTGGTTAGTTTTTAAAGACTTAAAAAAAATAAAATATTGACAAAACAATAAATATTAATTATAGTAATTCATACATTTAAGTAGGTGATTTTGTTTTATGAAACAAATAATTATAGAAGGAAGTAATAAGCTAAGGGGTACTATTAATATCGGGGGAGCAAAGAATAGTGCAGTTGCTTTAATTCCGGCCGCTATCATGGGAGAAGGAATTTCCACTTTAACTAATGTTCCTTGTATTTCGGATTGCGATGATCTTTTGGAAATTCTTAAGCTTTTAAATGTGGATACCACCTTAAATGATGGGAAAATGACAATTGATACCAGGCATGTGGAAAATAAAATTATTTCGGAAGATTTAAGTACCAGGTTAAGAGCATCTTATTATTTTATGGGCGCCTTACTTGCTAGATTTAAGCATGTAGAAATGTATTTTCCCGGAGGTTGTAATATTGGGGCCCGGCCAATTGATATTCATTTAAAAGGCTTTGAAGCTTTAGGAGCGAAAGTAAAAAAGGAAGATTCTAAATATATAATTGAGGCAGATGAATTACATGGTGCTGAGATTATTCTGGATTTTGCTTCCGTTGGGGCAACAATTAATATTATGTTAGCTGCTTCTTTAGCTAAGGGAACAACGATTATTCATAATGCGGCTAGGGAAGTAGAAATAATTAACATCGCGGACTTTTTAAACAAGATGGGTGCTAAAATCAGTGGGGCTGGAACTGATGAAGTTATAATCGAAGGCGTAAGTTCTCTTCATGGAGGAAGTATTAGAGTTATTCCTGATCGAATTGAAGCTGGAACTTATATAATTATGGGTGCTCTTTTAGGTGACAAGCTAAAAGTTTCAGGGATAATTCCAGAGCATCTTGCTATTTTATTTAGTAAGTTTGATGAAATGGGAATAAATTACGAACTAGGGGATGATTATGTGCTTTTAAATAAAGCTAAGAAAATTAAACCAGCAAATATTCGCACAGTCGTATATCCTGGTTTTCCTACTGATTTAGGTCAACCAATGTCCGTTTTACTTACCCAATGTGATGGTATTAGTTTATTTGATGAAACGATTTTTGAAAATAGAATGGGGCATGTTAAATACCTAAATAGCATGGGTGCTAAAATAGAAGTAAGTGGCAAACAAGCAACAATCAGTGGTAAGACGCCTTTGCATGGTGCACAGATAACAGCCACCGACCTTCGCAGTGGAGCAGCTTTAGTAACCGCCGGCCTAATTGCTGAGGGAACAACAACCATTAATGATGTGGAACATATCTTAAGAGGATACGAAAGAATAATAACTAAATTATCTGATGTTGGTGCTAAGATAAAAATAGTTGAAATATAATGTAGAGAAAAAGAGTTCTCTACTTTTTTCTTGGGGGTAAAATTATTTGAAAAGAAGATATAAAATATTATTAATAATTATTATTGGTATTATAATAACCTTTATTATTAATTTTAGTGTTCAAGATAATAAATTATCTTTAGTATCTTTAGGTGATGGCTTTTCTTTAGGAATGATTTCCTATAATACCGTTGGCGTAAGTTACAATGATTATTTAAAAGATTATTTAGATAATAAAAATAAATTAAAAAATTATAACAATGAATTTTCTAAAGAATTATATGATATTGAAAACTTATATAATGATTTAGAAAATAACACTTTATCAATTAAAACCAAAACACCTCTTAAACAAATTATATCTAAAGCTAATATTCTAACTATAGGTATTGGTATGGACGAAATAATGGACTATCATATTAAAAATAAATTAAATGAAGAACGAATTAATAATTATCTTAATTATTATAGTAAGCTAATTAAAGATATTAGAACTTTTTATGATAAAGATTTAATTATTTTAAGTTTATATCCTAGTTTTAATATTGATAAAAATATTATCTATAAAATAAATAAGAACTTAGAATCTATCGCGGTTTTAAATAAATGTAAGTATATTGATATAACAGCTATAGGATTAAATAAAGAAAATTATTTAGATAATACAACTTATTATTTAAATTATAAAGGTAATAAAGAAATATATAATATAATTAGGAAAGTAATTAAAATATAGACATTTTAAGAATATATGTTAAAATAATTTCTTGAAAGAAGAAAGAATTATGGAAAGAATAGATTGTAAAAAAGTTTCTAAAAAATTTCTTAAGAATTGTCAAGAAGTTGAATTTATTAATTCTGACTTTGAAATAATCGATGATACAAATGAAGAAATAACTTTAGAAAGTCTAACAATAAACAACGATGTTGATTTAGATTATTCTTTTAAAGCGATGAAAATAAAAGTTCGAGTACTCGTTATTAATAACATCAAAATCCCTGATTTAAAAACTATTAAAAATTTATCTAAACATATTGATTTTGAGCAATTAATTTTATTTAATAGAGAAATTTTTGGTGAAAATTTTTATTATCGGTCAGGCAAAGATTATGCCTCAAGAGTCTTATATTATCTTTATATTCAAGACCTACCATTAGATCATGTTTTAATAAATGATTGTCATCAATCTATTAAAACTGTTAGTGAAACATTTCGTGACGATATTTTTGATACCGACGAAAATAGCTATTTTTATGGAGTCTTAGTTTTTTCTCAAAATTTAAAGAAAATAAAGGGAACGTGTATAGTCGCGGGAGCCGTTACTTTTTTATCTGATGATTTTGTTATTGAAGATGATATAAGATTTAAAGATTTAAAATATTTTACAGTTAATAATAATCTTGATTTAGATAAAGCCTTTGGTAATTTAAAGAATAAGATAGAACCAAGCAAAGTGTTAAGAATATTATGTCAAAATTATCATGATATAAATTTTTATAAAAACCTATCAAAATACATAAATATAGATAATGTATCTTCATTTGAATTTTATGATATAAATAATACGGGCTTAAATTTCGAAGAATTTATAAATATGTTAAAAGAAACCAATATTCCCGTAGATAAATGTAAGTTTCGAGTAAACGATGTGAAAAATTCTAAAATGGAAATTGATTGTGAGACATTAGTTAGATATAATGGCGATGAAAAAGAGTTACATCTTCCCGATGGCATAAAATATATAAATTATAATGCCTTTTCGGGAGAAATTACTCTAGATGTTTTATATATACCGTCTACCCTTGAAGTTAACGGAGGTATTTTTAACTCTAACATTAAAAAAATCGTATGTGCTAATAATTGCCATTTTAAAAACAGATCGGATTTGGGCCATTCATGGTTGGTGTTATCTGATAAAACCTTAATTAAAATGAGTGATATTAAGCATTTAAAATATAATAAAGTATTAGAAATAAATGTTTTAGAAGATATAGATAATCTTATTAAATTTATAAATTCCTTAGAATATGATAATGAAAGTCCTAATTATTTGGAAAAGATTATAATAAATAATTTTAATAAAGTTAATTTATCATCTAAATTGATATTAAAAAATGTTTTTAGAGATAAATTTAATAAAAAAATAGATGTTGTATTTAATATCGTGGAAAGAAAATCCATGGAAAATGAATATTTGGATGAAGAAACTGATGATTTTGTTGATAAAGAAATTAAAGACTTAATTCAGAAATTAGAATCTAAAAAATCATTATTAAAAAAAGAAGATCAAAAAAATTTAAGTGCTTGTATAAAAAAATTGCTTAGGCAATATGTAAAAGATTTAAAAAGTCTAGAACCTACTTTAAAATCTAGTTTAAAGGGTGATATTAATTTTGGAAAGAAATCACCTGAAGAATTGAAATTAAATTTAATGATTTCTTTAAATAAATTATTGACTAACTTTTTTCGAAAAGATTATGAAGAATTAATTGCTGATTTAAAAAAATATCAAACTATCTTAAATAGTAATTCTTTAAGTTTAAAAGACGATTTAAGTCTTGAAAATAAAATAAATAATATTTTATATATTGCTCATATTTTTCATTTTCCAGTTATTAAAGAAAAAATAAAATCTTTATTAGATAATACATTAGCCAAAGCTCAAGAATATTATGCCAAAGATATGGATGATGAAATTGAATTAGTTTTTCAAAATTATTCTAATTTGAATTTAGAATTTAATAAAGACATAAATGAATTGTATGAAAATGTGCTTAAGTATCAAGAAAAAATGCAACCTATTTTAGATTTATATTATGATTTAGATTTAAATACCGGGGGAGAATTTTCAAAGGAATTAGTAAAAAATTTTAAAGAAAGATTAGAGTCATTTCATGATGATAAAGTTAAATTAATTATGGATTTATTTAATACTACTTTAGATAGATATCAAGCTTTTTTATTAGGTATTTTAAATACTTTTCCGATTGATGAAAATATTGATACTGAATATATAAAAAGTTGTATTAGGTATGGTTTAAGTCCTATTGAAGTATATTTAATTAATAATAGTGTTACTAATATTACAATCTATCAAATAACTAATTCTTTAAGAAACGGTTTAAAAATAATTGATAATGAAGATGATGTTGATAATGATTATATAGCTAATATTATTTTAGAAATAGAAAATAAATGTTTAAAGTTTAATAGTAATGATAAAGATATAATGTATAAGGAATTAAAAAGTATTTTAAATAAATGGCTTAGTTTTTTAAATAATGGTGATTTTAACTCATTAAAGAATAAACCAAGATTTAAAGCTTTAGAATTAAATATATTATATTTGATTATTAAAGATTTAGTTAATTTAAATATTAGTATTGATAACTATATTGAAAATAAAAACAATTATCATAAGGCTACAAAAATATTGATAAAATAATTTTTAATTTGGTATTGATTTTCTTAATGTTTATATATTATAATACTAGGGAATGAAAGAAAACTATGTTTTAAAGTTAAACATGGGAAAGGAGAATTTTAAATGAAAGCAAATATTCATCCAGAAATGAAAGAAGCTACAGTTACATGTGCTTGTGGAGCAACATTTAAAACTATGTCAACAAAAGATAGAATTGATGTTGAAGTTTGTAGCGAATGCCATCCATTCTATACAGGAAGTCAAGGCAAAGCTAAAAAAACTGGTAATATTGAAAAATTCAATAAGAAATTTGGTTTAGATAAAGAACAAAATTAAATAAAAGAGTAAACTTGCAAAAGTTTATTTTTTATTTTTAATGTAAAAAAGGTGATATAATGGAATGGGAGATGGTTAAAATAAAAGTTTTTTTGGGAACTGACCACCGCGGTGTTAGATTTAAAGAAGATATTATGAAACATTTAAAAGATAATGGAATAGAAGTAAAAGATACAAATATTCCTAATGATCCTGAAGATGATCATCCAGATTTTGCATTTAAAGTTTGTGAAGATGTTTTAGCAAATCCGGGAAGCGTAGGTATTTTAGTCTGTGGTACAGGCATAGGTATGAGTATCTCGGCTAATAAAGTAAAAGGAATATATTGTGCTAAAGTCGATGATGTAGATGATGCTTTTTATGCTAAAAACCATAATGGGGCTAATGTGATAGCTTTGGGAATCAAACATGAGAAAGAAGAAATATTTAATATTATTGATACCTTTTTAGCTACAAAAGGACCAAGTGGCGAAAAATATATAAGAAGAATAAATAAAGTCATAGAAAAAGAAAGGCAAGCATAAAATGAATTATAAAGTAATTATATATATTTTCTTTGCTTTTTTAGCGGCTTATGGGGTATCATCAATAAATTTTGATGGCTTTATTAAAAAAGGAAAGATATGGGAAGCGCGAGTTTTAGCCTTGCTATTAATTTTTGCTTTAGGCTACTTAGCTTCTAAGTTTGTTATTGATTTTGTAGACCTTACCTCATTAAGGTAAATTAGGAGGATAATTTGAATAATAAACATCTACTTATAATAGTTCTTATCTTAGGTTTTATCGCGTTAATTAGTCGAAGTAAAAGTAATCCTTCGACTAATTTTTATGAAAAAGAAAAAAATGTGGAAATTAGTATTAAAAATCCCGATACGGAAGAAATTAAGGAAGTTAATTTAGAAGAATATGTTTTAGGTGTTGTTGCCGCGGAAATGCCGGCATCTTTTGAAATGGAAGCTTTAAAAGCTCAAGCTATCGCAGCCCGAACTTATGCTGCCTATAAAATGCAACATACGACTAAAGATTATGATGTTTTAACCGATATTTCTAATCAAGCCTATATTACGGATGAACAGATGCATCAAAAATGGGAGGATGACTATTCCTTATATTATGCGCGGGTTAAAAACGCGGTAGAAGAAACTAAAGATAAAGTGATGTATTATGATAATGATATTATCATAGCTTACTATTTTTCAATGAGTAATGGGTATACAGAAGAAGCTTCTTTAGTATTTGGGTCTAAAGAAGATTATTTAGTAAGTGTTGATTCAGCTTGGGATAGGGGCGTGAAAAACTTTGAAGTTACTAAAGAATTTAGCCAAGATGAATTTTGTCAAAAGCTTTCTTTAGATTGTTCCACCTTAAAAATAAGTAGTATTAAAAGAAGTGCGACTAATCGTGTTAATACAATTACCATTAATGATAAAACTTTTAAAGGAACTAACTTCCGAAGTTTACTGGGTTTAAGGTCAACGGACTTTGATATTACTTTAAGCAATGTTATTACAATCACAACCAGAGGCTATGGTCATGGGGTTGGTATGAGTCAATATGGTGCTAATGAAATGGCTAAACAAGGCTATACATATGAAGAAATTCTTAAATATTATTATCATGATGTTAATTTAAATGAAGTTAATGTATAAAATTTAAAAAAGCTTGCCATACTTTTAATAGGATGGTGAAGAAAATTTGAAGAAAAGAAAATTGAAAGGATTCGTTTTACCCACGCTTTATGTCATGATTATGGCGGTTTTATTTTTAACTATTTCCTTTTTAGGTAATACATTTCAAGATAAAATCCAATATGATAATCTAACAGTTGATTCTTTAACGGACGATGAATCTAAGCCAGTTATATCGGAACAAGAAAATGTCTCTAACCAGGAAGTAATCTTAAAACCTTTTACTAGTGAAAAGGTTAAGGTAAGTAAATCATTTTATAGTATGCAAGATGATGCTACTGTTCAACAAAATTCCTTAGTTTATTACAAAAATACTTACCTCCAAAACAGCGGTTTACTTTATTCTTGTGATGAAGTATTTGATGTAGTTAGTTCTTTAGGTGGAACCGTAACAAATGTTACCAAAGATGATATTCTGGGTAATGTCGTGGAAATTACACATAATACTAATTTAAAAACTGTTTATTATAGTTTAAGCACGGTGGAAGTTAAAAAAGATGACTTTTTAGATGCTGGGGCTATAATTGGTCAAAGTGGGGATAATAACTTAGAAAACGAAAAAGAAAATTGCTTATTATTTGAAGTCTACTACAATGGTGAAGCTTTAGATCCCGAAGATTTCTATAATATGAATTTAGAAGATTTACAATAAGAATAAAAAAAGCCTCTTAATAATAAATTTTATTAAGGGGTTGTTTATTAATGGTTAAAAATTTAAAATCAAGGGTAATTAATGAAGCTAATCACATCATTAATACAAATGAAACAATTAGACAAGTTGCCCAAAAATATCAAGTAAGTAAAAGTACAGTTCATAAAGATTTAAGTGAACGTTTAAAAGGAATAGATCAAAATTTATTTAATAATGTTAATGAAATACTTCAAGATCATTTAGCTGAACGGCATATTCGCGGTGGCGAAGTAACTAAAGAAAAATATGCAAAAAAGAAGGGATAATTGTGTTAAAAAATATTATCTATTTAACAGATGATTATTTATTTATAGGTAATACTAAAACTAAAGAATATAAAAAAATTAAAGTTCCCAAAAATATTCTTAAAAATGGGAAAGTAATTAATCTAAATAAATTTTTAGAATTTATGATAAGTACAATAAATAAAAATAATTTAAATAATTCTATATTTGGAAATAATATTAAAATTATTGTTAGTTCCAAATATAATAACGTAGATATAACAATTATTAAAAATATCTTTACGAAATTAAATTTTAAAAAGATAATTATTATAGAAGAAAATAAATACTATAATTTAAAACCTAATAAAGCTTATTTAGATATTTTTAATAATTATATGTTACTAACATATATTGATGATTATAAAGAAATAAAAGAATATATTTTAGATTATGATTATTTTTTAATAGATAATCTTTTTAATATGGATTATTTAGAACAATTTATAAAAAATAAAATAAATAAAAGAGAATTGTATTTATTAGGATATGGTAAATATCTTAATGATTTTTATAATACTTTTGAAAAGAAATATCATAATATAACGTATCTTTATAGTAATCATGATACCTTTATTATTGATAGTGTAAAGTAAGTAAATAAAATCTTTACAATTAGCCAAGATATGTTTTATAATCGAATTGTGAGTGCATAATGAAAGTGATATATTTTGGCAGTAGTGAGAAAAATTATGCAATTGTTAAAAATGTTGTAAGAGAATTAGATTTTCTTTGGGAAGAAAGATTAGAATTAGAACAATATTTAAAGTTATGTTCGAAATTAAAAACAGAAATCTTAACAAGTGACTATAAGAAAATTTATATTATTAGTCTTAATGAAGAAACTCTTACAAAATGTTTAAAGCTAGTAGAGTTTATTCGAGATAATGATTGGCATAGTGAAATTATTTTAATTAAAGATGGAAATGTAGTAATCAAGAATCATTCGGGTGTGGATATTCATAAAATATTTGATGTAATAAATAGCACTAATGAGATTAATAATTTATTAAAAGATGATCTGTCTTTAATTTGTGATCATTTAGATCAAAGAAAAGCTTTTAAATATAAAAATAGAGATATGTATCTAAATATTTATTTAGAAAAAATATTGTATTTATATCGAGATACTGGAAGAAGAAAAGTAATTGTTGTAACAGATAATAATGTTCATGCAATTAATATGGATTTAAAAGATACTTTTTATTTACTGGATCAAAGATTTAAACAGGTGCATCGTGCTTGTTTAGTTAATACTAAAAGAATTGAAAAATTAGATTGGAGTAATAATAGTTTTATTTTAGATAATGGAACTGAAGTTGGCCTTTTAAGTAAGCATTATAAAAGTAATATTGACGAATTAGATTTTTAAGACATAAAAGAGCTAGTTTTAGTCATTTTTATTTTTAACTAATATTGGCTATGGTATACTTTAAAACGGTTGCTAAAAATGTCGAATTATGACGAACGATTATGCTTGCTTTAAGGCATTTTTAGAACTAAAATTATAAGTATAAGAAGGGTAGGTGTTAGCTTATGACAGGAACCGTTAAATGGTTCAATAATGAAAAGGGCTATGGCTTCATTCATTATGATGAACTATCTGATATTTTCGTTCATTATTCGGCAATAATTAAAGATGGTTTTAAGACGTTAAGTGAAGGCAGTGTAGTTAATTTCAAATTGATTGAAACTCCCAAAGGGTTACAAGCAATTGACGTTGTTGAACAAGTACCAACAATGATGTAGGCAGTTATATATTTAATCAAACTTTATGAGGACCTAAAGCGCTAGATAAAAAGTTTGACAGCAAAATAACTACAATTATTGTAGTTTTTTTCATGCCTTTTTGGTATAATGAAAGAGAGGAGTGATTTTTTTGAAAATCAATATTCGTGGAGATAAAGTCACGATTACAAAATCTATTAAAGATTACACAGAAGAAAAGCTAGCACGATTAGATAAGTATTTTGATAAAGCTAGTGAAATTGAATGCCGGGTCTTAATTAAAGTTAAGAATCTCGACCAAAGTATTGAAGTAACGGTTCCTACCCATAAATTTACGTTAAGAGCCGAAGAAAGGAATCAAGATTTATATGCCGCTATTGATTTGGTAGTGGATAAATTAGAACGGCAAATTAGAAGAAATAAAACTAGAATTGGTAATAAATACAAAGATGTTCCAAAATTTGAAATGAATATGGACTTTGAAGTAAGTGCTGATGAAGAAGTAACAGATGTTATTGTTAAAAGAAAAGATATTGATATGAAACCAATGGATGAAGAAGAAGCTATTTTACAAATAGAACTATTAAATCATGATTTCTTTGTATTTAAAAATATCGATGAAGATTGTGTCTCAGTTTTATATCGAAGAAAAGATGGTTCTTACGGGATAATCAATGTTAAATAAAGTAGAGTAATCTACTTTTTTAATGTTACTATTCACAGCCTAAATGGAAAAAATAATGTGCCAAATAAGCTGTTTTTTAATAGAATAATGTTGATAAGTA
>CANQIU010000032.1 GCA_947624145.1 uncultured Bacilli bacterium
TACCAAAGCACCGGTGGCTAAACTCGCGGATAAAGTAAGTAGTTATTTTGTCCCGGCTATTATGGGAGTATCTTTACTAACTTTCCTTATTCATTTAGGGTTGGGCTCACCCTTTAGTTTTTCTTTAATGAAAATGGTTACCGTTTTAGTTGTAGCCTGTCCTTGTTCTTTGGGACTAGCAACACCCTTAGCAATTGTTGTCAGTATTGGTTCTTGTGCTAAAAAAGGTATTCTTATTAAAAATAGTGCGGTATTTGAAAAAACGCAAGATATTAATACGATTGTTTTTGATAAAACAGGAACTTTAACCCAAGGTTCTTTAAAAGTTGCCCATATATATAATTATAATAAAGATGATTATCTTATTAACAAAGTGGCCTCTTTAGAAAAACAATCAACTCATCCTCTTAGTAAATCTTTTAAAGAGTATCCTTCTAATTTAGAAGTAAAAGACTTTCAAGAACTACCAGGTATTGGTTTAACCAGCATTATTTTAAATAAACAAATCTATGTTGGTAGTAATAAATTATTTAAAAAACTAAATCTAAAAAATAATTATATAAATGATGAAAAGAAATTAACGGCCGAAGAATGTAGTATAGTTTATGTGATTGAAGATCATAAAGTTATTGGTTTAATTGGTATTAAAGATGTCATCAAAGATGAGGCTATAGATGTTATAAAAAGCTTAAAAAACTTAAATATAGAAACCTTTATGCTAACTGGTGATAATCAAAAGACGGCTTCTTTAGTAGGTAATTATTTAGGAATAAAGAATATTAAAGCCGAATTATTGCCCCAAGAAAAAACGAAAATTATTAAAGACTTAATTAAGAATGGAAAAAAGGTCATGATGGTTGGGGATGGAATTAATGATGCTCCATCTTTAGCCGTAGCTAGTTTAGGAGTAAGTTTTACATCAGCAACTGACATTGCGGCCCTTTCCTCCGAAGTAATCCTGATGTCTAATGATCTAAATCGTATCATAAGCTTAATTAAGATAAGTCAAAAAACGTTAAAAATTATTAAAGAAAACTTACTTTTTTCCTTTATCTATAACATTTTAATGATTCCTCTAGCTATGGGTCTATTTACTAATATTAGTCTAAATCCCATGCTAGCTTCTTTAGCTATGATGTTAAGTAGCTTAACGGTTGTTTTAAATTCTTTACGTTTAAAATAACTTACCGAAAATAAATAAAGATAAAGATAGCCATTATAAGGCAATAAATCGAAAACTTCCATAGTTTTCCTTTTTTAACTAATTTACTTAACCAGTTATAAGAAAAATAAGTAACAATACCCGCGGCTACTAAGCCTGATAAATAAGGCCAAATCATCGCACTTAAATTACTAGTTGTAAGTAAATCATTAACCCCTAAAATCATCGTGGCCACACTAACAGGAAAATATAAAATAAAAGTATATTTTAAAGCGGTGTCTTTCGTAAAATTACATAAAAGACAAGCCACTAAAACAGTCCCACTGCGGCTAATTCCTGGGATAATGGTAACAGCTTGAAATAACCCAATAATAATAGCATCCTTTAAACTAATATCTTTGCTTTCTTTTTTTCCTTTAATATTTCTTACCACAAATAAAGCTAAAGCCGTGATTAAAAAAGATATAGCTAAACCTTTTAAATTATATAAATTTTCTAATCTTTCTTTAAAGATTAAACCCGTTATTCCTACGGGAATAGTACTAATTATAATATATAAACAATATTTAAAATCTACTAAATTTTCTTTTCTAGTCTTTTTATTAAATATAAAACTAAAAAAAGAACCTAATAATTTTTTAATATCTTTAAAGAAAATAATAAAGATAGCTATAAAAGAACCAAAATTAGATATTATTTCAAAATTTAGGGAATCAAATAAATTAGTATTAAAAATTTGTTTAAATAAAAAAATATGACCAGAAGAAGAAATAGGTAATGGTTCTGTTAAACCTTGAATTATTCCTAATATAATATATTTTATAAAATCAATCATGTTAATCACCTACTATAATTATATATTAAATAATTGAAATTATAAACTAATATATTTTATAATAGATAAAGAAAGTGGTGTTTTTATGGCAGGTACTTTAACGCATTATAAAATAGGTTTAAATATCTATAATAATATTTCTTCTATAGTTGATAAAGATCTTTATTTAACTAGTATCCAAGGACATGATTTATTATTATTTATTAAACTTAAAAATATATTTAATTTAAAAAAATATCATGAGTTATCAGAATTACTTCAAGATAATAATTTTCTAGATATATGTTTAGAGTTTCAAAAGTATTTAAAGAATAATCCTCAAGATATTAAAGTTAAAAGTTTTTTCTATGGTTATCTTACCCATCATATAACCGATAGTATCTATCATCCTTTTATTCATTATTTTACACATATTGTTACAGATGAAAAAGAAACTAAAAAATATGAAGGATATCATGCGATGTTTGAAAGTTTAATTGATACTTTATATTATCCTAATATCCCTGAAGTTATAAAAAATATGCCTAATCTAAAAAAAGACCATGATTTAGAAAATATTATTAATACTTTATTTAAAAAAATATATCATAATAATTCCGGAAAGATAATGGTTAAATATTTACCTAATGTTAAATCTTTTTTAAAGTTTTATCGTCAAGATAAAACTAAGATAAAAAGAATAGGTTATTTAATAATTCAAAAAATAACCCATAAAAATTATGAATTCTTAGCTTATAATTATCCTTTAAGTTATTATAAAATAACCTTAGGTGAAGAAAAAACATGGCATCATCCAGTTACTAATGAAGAGTTTAATAGTAGTTTAAAATCTTTAGAGGAAGAAGCTACTAATAAAGTTCTAGAACTAATTAAAGCTTTGGAAAATAATACTATTAATAAAGAAGATTTAGATATATCAGCTTATCACGGCTTACAATGTCATAAAGATTATACTCTAAAATATTTCTATGATTTGTAAATAAAGAAAAGATATTTAAGCATTAAACCTAAATATCTTTTTTCTTTTTAATATTTTTGAACTTGATAAGTTTCACCAAAAGTATCTACGGTAGCTTTAGTAATCGTAATGTTTTCAGCTAAGATACCCATCATATTAATTACCTCGGCATTTTCTTCCATCTTATCAATTATATCCATACCTTCAATTACTTTTCCAAAACCAGCATACATTCCATCTAAGGAAGTTTTAGCACTATCATCAAGAACTATAAAAAATTGACTTCCCGCGCTATTTAAATTATTACTTCTTGCCATAGATATAACGCCTCTTTCATGACTTAAAGTATTATTAAAGCCATTTTCTTGAAACTCACCAGCGATAGTATATCCACATCCTCCTGTACCAGTTCCTGTTGGATCTCCTCCTTGCAAAACAAAACCTGGTTGAATGCGATGCACCGTATTATTATCATAAAATCCATCTTCTATTAAATTAACAAAATTAGCCACAGTATTAGGCGCAATATTAGGATATAATTCAATTTTTATTTGCCCATATCCCGCAAACTCCATTGTGACAATTGGTTTATATTTATAATTATTTTCTTTTGCATAAGAACTTCCACAGCCACTTAATACTAATAACATTAAAACCATAAGTATTATAATCTTTTTCAATCTTCTTCACCTAAGCATAATTTTAGCATATATTTATATAATAGTACAAATGAAAAAATTAAAAATATTTTTAGGAATAATATTATGTAGTTTATTTTTCTTTTTTTTAATTTTATACTTAAATTTATTTATAATGGGGTATACATTTTTAAAATTTGGAAATTTTATTATTAGACAGTTTTGGTTTTGGTTTTTACCAATAGGAATATTTTTAATTTATTTAGGTTTAAAGAAAGGATAATTTTATGAACTATTATTATGATATTATTTTAAATTTTTTAGATAGTAATTATTTATTTTATGATTGGTTAGAACAAGATACTCTAGAATATATTAAAAAAATACCTTTATATCAAGTAACAAGTAAAAAGTTTAAAGAAATCTATGCTTATGAGGGGAAAATATCTTTAGAATTCTTAGAAGAAATAAAAGATAAAACAATCAGCAAAAATAAAAAACTAAAATATGCTTGTTTAATCGCGGATAAGAATAATGCTCTTGCTTTAGAGTTTAATGATGAAGGCTTAGTTATAGCTAGAAGTTCTTTAATGCTTAAAGATGAACTAGCTTTATTAGAATATTTATATACTATTCCTTTAAAAGATATTGAATATACCAAAATAAAATTAATTAATAATAATTTAGATAGTCGCAAAAGTAGGCAAATAAAAAATTTTATATCTTTAGAATTAAAAAAGTTAATTAATGATCATAATCTCGAAAAATTAAAATACTTATATTTAGAATGGTTTAATGAAAAAGAAGATAATTTAGATAAAATAAGAAAAAGAATGGAAAAAAGATTAGAAAATGAGATAACTTTAGATGAAATAAAAATATATAATATAATTAAATTAAGTTATAATAATGTATAAAATAAAAATAAAGGTTCATACTATTTTTAGGTGAAGATATATTGAAAAAAATATTAGGTTTTTTATTTATTATGTTTTTTCTTTTAACGGGATGCAGTTTAAGAAATGATACGGCTAAGGATGCTACGAAAGAGTTTTTAGATCAGTATAAGAATTTAAGTGCTTCGGTTTTAACTGGGTTAGAAGAAGTAGTGGAAAAAGAATCTCTAACAGATAGTCAAAAAGATATCTATCGCGATATATTAAAAAAACAATATAGTGATTTAAGTTATGAAATAGTTGAAGAAACTTATGAAAATGATTTAGCTTATGTTAAAGTTAAATTAAAAGTATATGATTTATATAAAGCGCAAAGTGAAGCTGCTAAATACTTAAATAGTAATATGGATGAATTTAAAGATGAAAATAATAATTATTCTGATAAGTTATATTTAGATTATAAACTAGATAAAATGAAAAAAATGAATGATAAAGTAGAATATACGATTGAATTAACTTGTCAAAAAAATGATAAAGGTAAATGGCAAGTTAATGATTTAAGTCAAGCTGATTTAGAAAAGATTCACGGTATTTATAATTATGATACGGAAAGCTAAAATGTTTTTCGTATTTTCTTTTTATCATGTCCTTTCTAACTTTTTCATAAAATTTAATTAACGAGGGATTAGATTGAAAAAGTTATTTTTTATTTTAGTTATTTTATTATTGCCATTAAATATTAAAGCAATTAGTGCATCTTCTTCAATTGCCATGGATTTAAATTCTAATATTATTTTTCACCAAAATAATATTAATGAAAAAAAACTTATAGCCTCGACTACTAAGATCATGACGGCACTTGTAACAATTGAAAATGCTAATTTAGAAAAAGAAGTTACAGTTACAGAAGAAGTTTTAAAAGCTTATGGCAGTGCTATTTATATTGAGGTTGGGGAAAAAATAAAACTTAAAGATTTACTATATGGCTTAATGCTTCGAAGTGGGAATGATGCGGCCATTGTTATTGCTCAAGAAGTGGCATCATCCATGGCAAATTTTGCTAATATGATGAATAATTTAGCAGCTAAGATTGGCATGAAAAATACTTACTTTTATAATGCCCATGGCTTAGAAGAAAAAGATGGCTCGGGAAATACTTCAACAGCTTATGATATGGCACTACTTACCAAATATGCTTATCAAAATAAAACCTTTAGAGAAATATTTGGTACTAAAAAGTATGTAGCTAAAACTAGTTATAAAACTTATACATGGACAAATAAGAATCGGCTTTTACATAGTTATGAATATACTACTGGGGGAAAAACGGGATTCACGGAAAAAGCCCGCAGGACTTTAGTTACCACGGCTAGCAAAGATAATATTGATGTAGTTATAGTTACTTTAAATGACCCGAATGACTTTTTAGACCATAAGAATTTATATGAAACTATTTTTAATAATTATGAAGCTGTTTTAGTTTTAGATAAAGATAACTTTAAAATCAAAAATGAAACCAAATATCAAAATGATACAATTTATATCAAAGAAAATGTTTATATCCCTGTTAAGGGAAAAGAAAAAAAGCAATTAAAGATAAAATATGAATTATTAAATTTAAAAGCTTATGGTAATAATTCCAAAATTGGTGTAGCTAAAATATATTTAAAAGAAAAGCTCGTTAAAGAAGAAGATATATTTGTTAAAAAAAAGGAAGTTAAAAATTTAAGTTTCTTTAAAAAAGTTTGGGAGTGGGTGAAGTTTTGGTAAGTTATATTTGGTTCTTTTTAATTGGAATTGGTATTATTTATTCATTTTTAACGGGTAACTTAAATGCCGTTAATGATAGTATCTTAACTAATGGAACAAAAGCGTTAGAATTGGTTATGTCTATTTTACCTATAATTGTTTTGTGGACGGGAATTATGAAGATTGCCGAAGAATCTGGTTTACTTAAAAAATTTGCAAGTGTTGTAGAACCATTTCTTTCCAAACTTTTTCCCGATATTCCTAAGGGTAATGCAGCTTTAGGATTTATTGCCTCTAATATTGCTGCAAATATGTTAGGTTTAGGTAGTGCAGCCACTCCCTTTGGTCTTAAAGCCATGAGCGAACTCCAAAAGATTAATCCCAAAAAAGATACAGCATCAAGACCTATGATAACTTTTTTAGTTTTAAATACCGCGGGCGTAACTTTAGTTCCTACAACTGTTTTAGCTTTAAGAATTGCTCATGGCTCAGCTAATCCATCGGAGATTATTATGCCTGGTATCATTGCAACATTTTGTTCTAGTTTAGGGGGCTTACTTTTAGACTATATTATTCGAAAGAAAGGAAGTAAATTATGAATATTTTATCAAAGATTGTCATTCCTTTATTTGTTATATTTGTTATTTTTTATGGCTTTTACAAAAAAGTAAATATCTATGATGCTTTTTTAGAAGGAGCTAAAGAAGGTTTAATTATTACTTTTAATATTTTTCCTTCTATAATAGCAATGGTTTTTGCTATTAATATTTTTTTAGATAGTAATTTTGTTCCAGAAGTATTAGGTTTATTTAAAAATTTCTTTAATTTAGTTCATATTCCTTTAGAAATAATGCCAATGGCTTTGTTAAGACCTATCTCCGGGACCGCATCTTTAGCTATTATGAATGATATCTTTATTACATCAGGCCCAGATTCTTATATAGGAAGGCTGGCCTCGGTTTTACAAGGTTGTACCGATACAACAATATATGTTTTAGCTTTATATTTTAGCTCAATTGGAATAAAGAAAACAAGGTATGCTTTACCTGTTGGTTTATTTGCAGATTTAATTGGCATAACTGTTGCCTTTTTGATTACATCTTTACTGTTTTAGTCCTTGACATATAGTAAAAAAAATATTAAAATAGACTTAAATTAAAGAAATTATTTCTTTAATATTAGAAAATGCACGATGCCCTGCGAAAGTGGGCGACTAATAATGCGCGATGCCCTGCGGTAGTGGGCGACTAATAATGCGTGATGCCCTACGGTAGTGGGCGACTAAAAATATATAAGTAGAGGTCATTTCTTTACTTTTTTTAATTGCAGTCTAGATATAAAAGCTAAAAAATGCTATATTATAAGTGGTGATTATGAAGTGGAACGACTACAAAAAGTTATTGCTGAATATGGTTATGCTTCACGCAGAAAAGCTGAAGAATTAATAAAAAGTCGAAAAGTTAAAGTAAATGGCATATTAGTAACGGAATTAGGGACAAAAGTAAGTAAAGAAGATATTATAAGTATTGAAGATAATGTTATTAATAAAGAAATAAATTATGAATATTATTTACTTAATAAACCTCGAAGTGTTATTAGTAGCGTAAGTGATAAAGAAAAAAGAACAACTGTTGTTGATTTAATTGATACAAAGACTAGAATTTATCCAGTTGGCAGACTTGACTATGATACAACTGGTCTTATTATCTTAACTAATGATGGCACGCTAGCTAATATCTTAATGCATCCCTCTTTTGCAATACCTAAAACATATATAGCTAAAATAAGAGGCGAATTAACCAAAGAAGAAATTAATACTTTAAATAAAGGAATAAAAATTGATAATCGAGTTGTAAATATAAAAAAATTAAAGATAAAAAGGAAAGACTTAGAAAAAAATACATCGTTAGTTGAAATAACTATTGTAGAAGGACGTAATCATATTGTTAAAAGAATCTTTAATGAACTTGGTCATGATGTAATAAAACTTAGTCGAACTAATTATGCCTTTTTAAATTTAGATGGATTAAAATCAGGTGATTATCGTAAATTATCAATTAAAGAAGTTAAAAAATTATACAGTTTAAAATAAGCTAAAATAGAAAAACTATTTTAGCTTATTTTGGTTATTCTTCTTCAATAGATATTGCTCCGGTTGGACAAGATTCAACAGCGGCCACGGTTTCACTAGCATCAAGATTTTCTTGACTAATTGCTTCAGAATATCCTTGGTCATCAGGAGCAAAATGTTCTGGGTCACTGCTATAACAATAGCCACAAGCCATACATCTATCTTTATCGACAACTAACTTTGCCATTATATATCCTCCTAAAAAAATTATATAAAATATAAATAAAAAAATCAATAAAACAAATCAGGTGGCAAAATTAAAATTATGTGTTAAAATTATAGTAAGAAAGAAAAGAGGAAAAATGAAAAATAAAGTTAAAGTTATTTTTATTATAAGTATATGTTTCATTTTAGTAGGGTGTGGTAAAGTTCATACCATTAGTTTTAATACTAATGGGGGAAGTTCTTTAAGTAGCAAAAAGGTAAAAAATGGGGAGCTTTTAGAAGAACCAAATACGCCTAAAAAGGAAGGTTATACTTTTGTTGGGTGGTATTATAAAGATTATAAATTTGATTTTGCCAAGATTAAAATCACGGAAAGTATTACTTTAGATGCCCGATGGGAAAAAAATGAAGAAATTCCTGAAGAAATTTATTTAGATGAAGAAACTTTAAGCCTTTATGTTGGTGATAGCGCAAAATTAAATGTTACCCATACTCTAAAAAAAGAGCCAACTTTTATTTGGACATCCAGTAATCAAGATATTATCACAGTTGATGAATCGGGTAATGTGGTAGCTCTAAAAAAGGGAGAAGCAACCGTAACAGTATCTACCCATGATGGTAAATATCAAAAAACTTGTTTAGTCACGGTAGTCGAAAAAAATGTTACGCCTAAAGTTTCCATCAGTGCTCCTTCAACCACCCTTTTAGCGGGCGAAACCTTACAATTGACCGTTAATATATCACCAAAGAATGCTTATAAAAATGTTAAATGGGTTAGTAGTAATCCGGAATTTGCTAGCGTCGATGATAATGGCTTAGTTCAAGGAATTAAGACGGGTCGAGTAACAATTACAGTTAAGTCTTCGACTGGAAAAAGTTTAGCATCCTTAAAAGTTACGGTTTTAGTAAATAATTCTACGCCTATAGAACCAGAACCAACCCCAACCCCGGAACCAGAACCAACTCCAGAGCCAACACCAGAACCAACCCCGGAACCAGAACCTGATCCAAACCCTGGTTCTGGTAGTGAGGAAGAAGTACCAAATCCGGAAGAAGATAATCAAGATGAAAGTCAAAAAGAAAATGAATCAGGTAAACCAACTACTCCAGATAATCCAACCTCAAATCCTTCCGAAAGCGAAGAAAAAGATGGCGATAATTCGGAAAATGATCCACCGAAAGAACAAGAAAAAGAACCTGAACCAACCGAAGATAAAACAAGTCCCAGCGAAACTGATGGAGAATAAGTTAAATAAACGACAAATAAACATAAAAGATAATTTAAAAAAATGAATAATTATGATAAAATCAAAAGAGAGGTAGTGTTTTATGGATTCAAGAATGGATAAATATCATGATGAAGAAAAAACATATTCGCGAGTATCCAGAAATAAAGAGCTTTATCAAGATTTAAACAAACAAGAATTAAATAGTTATGAAGTAAAAAGCAATGCTACGGTTTTAGGTAATCATGAAAATGAAATAGATGTCGAAAAAATTAAAAAGATTTTAGACACCAAATATCAAGAACCAAAGCGCAAAACTCTTAATTATAACCAAGAACAAACTTTAGAAACCGAATCTATTGTTCCCCAAGATACCACGAAAGAATATGATTTAAATGTCTTTTTGGAAAAAGCCAAAAGTGATAAAGAAGAATCTTATGAAGAAATTCGCCATAAAAAACTTCGCGATACCCAATTTGATATTTTAAATAATTTAAATCTTACTTCTAAAGAAGAAACCAAAGAAATAAACAAAGAAGAAGATGAAGACTTAGTTAATCTAATTAATACAATTACTATTAATGAAGTTAAACAAAAAAAAGAGGAAGTATCTACTTCTTCTGATGATCCTTTAAATATTTTAACTGATTTAAAAGGTAGTGAAAATACAGAAGTTTTTGAAGGATTAAAAGAAACTATTGATAAAATAGAACAAACTAGCAAAGTATATAACTTAGCTAAGGAAGAAGAAAAGAAAGAAACTAAAAAGCTAGATAATTCTTTTTATACAACTACGAATATTTTTAAAGAAAAAGATTTTGTTGAAAATGAAGATAGTGATAAAGAAAAAGTTAGTATTGGTTTAAAAATCTTAATAGCTATATTAATATTAGCTTTTGTAGGTGGTTTATTCTTATTTTTAAAAACATTTATTAAGTTTTAAGGCATAATTAAAATGTCTTTTTTCATATATGTAATATATGAGAAGAAAGTTTAAAAAAAAGATTAAGTTATCCAAAAAGATAATTATTATAAGTTTATTAATTATTACTTTAACTACTATTTTAATAAATATGTATAGTAAAAAAGCTAGTAAAAAGATTGAAATAGTTATGGAACAAACTTTAAAAAAATATACTAATAATTTTTTAAGTAATAATATAAGTTATGATATTTTAAATAAAGCTAATTTAGATAATATTTTAATTATTAATAAGAATAAAGATGGGGAAATACTTTATGTTGATTATAATCTAGATAAAGCATATGAAGCATTAGAAGTTATAACGGATGTTATTTATGAAGATATTTTAGATTTAGAATCGGGAATGTTTAATAATCTTAATCTTGTATCTAGTGATAATGGTCTTTTAATAATTTTTCCTTTTTTTATATATAGTAATAATCCTTTGTTAGCTAGTTTAGGTCCTAAAATATATGCTAAAGTAGACTTTGTCTCATCTATTTTAACTAATATTAAAAGTAAGATAACTAACTATGGGTTTAATAATGCTTTAGTAGAACTATTTGTTACAATTGAAATAAGTGAGTTAGTAACATCACCCGTTAGCCAAAATGAAGTAGTAATATCTTACGATGTCCTAGTGGCTTCTAAAGTAATCAATGGGCGAGTTCCAAAAATCTATGGAGGCATAATAAACGAAAATAGTCGTAATTTAGATATTCCCATAACTTAAAAGTTATGTTATACTTGTTATTAGTATAGGAGTGAGTATCATGAATCCTCTTTCAATTAATGAAACATTTTCCCAAGCGGTCTTAGATTATCAAGATAGTAAAGATGAACCTAAGGGAATAGTTTATAATTCTTTTTTAACTGTTGTTATTAGAAGTCTCATATGTATATATAGTGAACTTGATATTATTAATCCAATTATGACTGAAAGCGCGGATGCTTTAAAAGAAAACTTAGCTAAGTTTGGTTATTCTCGGGTTGATATTGAAGAATTTTTTCATAATTTAGAATTATTTGCTAACTACGAAAAAGAAAAACAAAAGCAAGGTATATTTAAGAAAAATCCTTATTTTGAAGTAATTGAAAAACAATTAGTTGATATGTTAATTTGTAAGAAAATGAATTTTCATTTAACGGAAAAAGAAGTTAAAGAATTTTATGAATTATTATATACTCCTTATACCCCAGATCCTTTAAGAATATCATTTAATTTTGCTAATAGTGAAAATGTTTTAGCTATAGATGAATATTTTAAAAAACAAATGAAAGAAAATATTAAAATAATTGAACCAAAAGAAAAAAATATATTAAATTTAAAAGCTTATGAAATTTTAAATTATAGTTTAGATAATATTAAAGCTATGTCTAGTGAAGAAATAGATAAAGTTAATCATCAAGTTTATGATTATTTTAAGATAAGAGAAAATGCTATTAATAAAGAATATTTATTAGAAAAAGCAATAGATGAATATTTTAAAGAAAAAAATAAAGTTACCACGGGCAATGGTTATGTGGATATTTTATTAATTATGAGTGTAATATGTACAACAGTTATGCTTATTTCTGTTGTGGCTTTTCTCATTTTATAGGTGGTTTATGGAAGTTATAATTGATGATAAAAAATATGAAGTTATAAAAGATTATAATAATGCTTTAGATATAAATGATTTACATGAAAAGATTACTGATTATTATGAAGAATTTGATTATATTTTAGGGGATTATGCTTATGGCAAAGTAAGATTAAAAGGGTTTAATGATAAAAGTAATAAGAATTTTAAACCAATTAATGATTATAGTAAAATAGATGAATATATTAAAGAATATTGTGCTTATGGTTGTAAATATTTTATCTTAAAAAGAATAGACAAAGAAAGTTAAGTTTGTTATAATAAAGATAATTAGAAGGGATTGATTAGTAATGAGTAAGATAAGTTTAACCTTAACATCAGGTAATAAGATGGAAAAGCCTTTAGTAACAGCTTTTCGAGGTAGTACAGGAGAATATGTTGTTTTAGATAATGAATTAAATGGAACCATGGGGTTACCAATTATTTTAGTGTCTAAATATGCTGATAATAAATTAAATAAGATTGAAGATCAAAATGAATGGGGAAGTGTTAAAGAAATATTAAGAAATATTATCGCGGGGAATCAAGTTGATTATATTTCAATTCCAGAAGCTTTAAATGCTGATGATTTATTTTATTCTCAATTAACTCTTCCGGTTGCTTCCTTTGAAGCTTTAAAAAATAATTATAATGGTGGGCAAGCTAAGGAAAATCCTGAAATGCCTATTCCTACGGAAATGCCCAATATAAATGGAGGGGCAGCGCCTGTTCAAATGCCGGCTCCTGATCAAGCACCAGCACCGGTTCAAGCTATAGCTCCAGAACC
>CANQIU010000033.1 GCA_947624145.1 uncultured Bacilli bacterium
CAAGAAGCTCTCCAGTAGCATCATCAATACCCATATGTAAAGAAAACTTTCTACCATTACTAAACCAGTCATGAGGAGTACCATCAACCATGATAAGTATTCCTCTTCTAGGTGATGGTTCTCTTAAAGAATGAACTTGTTTATTAGATTTAAAACATTTATGTTTAATAGGAGACTTCCATCCTTCTTTTTTAAATAATTGTTGAAAGAAAGATTTACTTCTTACTTTAAGATTATATTTTTTAACATCTTCTTGTTTATTTTTATTCCAAATAACATCTTCATGGTAAATATCCATGAATTGTGATATAGTAATAATCGGATATTTTTTCTTAAAGTTCTTAATATATTCTATCTCTTGGGATGGAGCTGAATTATTAGAAGGCTTATTAGATAAGCCATGAACTAATATAGAAGAAATATCCTTTTTTTCTAATTCATTAGTAAACCTAAATAATTGCATTCTTGAATAATAAGTTTGTTTAGTTATTTCATGGTATGTAATTTTTATTTCCCCATTTAATTTCTGCTTTAAAAGATTAAGAGCTTTTTCTTTATCTTTTTTCATATAATATAAAAATACACCTCCTTTCTGAAAGTATATTTTATCATATTAAAATGTAACATTTTAATAAAATTTATATGTAACATTTTAAAAAAATTTTAACATATTTTTTATATAATTTGACAAAACTTAACAATATATTTATAATAAATAACTTGAAAGAGGGAAAATGATGAAAAAAGAAAGAATTATAAGTAGTATCTTAGCCGGAGCTATGGCTATTTCTATGAGTGGTTGCCAAATTAAAGGAAAAGAAAATGAAAATACTAATAAAATAAGTATAGAAGATCAACTTAATAATGAATTATATAATGAAAATGATGTTTTAGTATTTGATACCAAAGATCAAGAAATATCTTATGATTTAAGTTTATTTGATCTTGATTTATTAAATAATTTAAAAAGATTCTTTTTATTAGCACCTAAAGAAAATTACGGCCCTTATTTATATAATTATAAAGATATTTTAAATGAAAATTCCAACGTTAACTTTTCTCCAGAATTTTCGAGTGAAGGTAGTAATGATAATTTTTCTATTAGTTTTGACTTTTCATATTTATTTGAAGTTAAAAATGATAATAAATATGGTGGAAAACTCCGTTATTATAACCCAAGTTATAATTCTTTTATAACTTTAAAAAACTTTTTAAATAAATATGAATTAAAAGAATTTATTAAAGAAAATGGAAATTATACTAAAGAAGATATTCAAAAAATATTTGATTATATTAATTCGCCAAATTTTACGGATCAAGAAGAAAATTATTATATAGATGATTTATTTATTGTGATAGATAATGATAATCAAGAATTTTCTTCATTATATAAGAAAGAAGAGTTTAAAAAATATAATATTCTAAAAAAAGATAACAATCCCACATTAGATTATAGTTATTTAAAAGAAATAATCGCAACCATGAATAACAATAAAAATTTTGAGGGCTATAAAGATGTTATTAATGATAGCTATCATAATCATTCTTACTCAGAAAATTATTATTTTTTAAATAATGATACTATTATAAAAATAAATAATAAAGTTCAATTTAATAAAGTAGTTTATTATACTTATAAAAAAAATAGAAATAATAGTAGTTATGTTATTATTCCTTTAAAAGATTTTCTACTTTATAATAATTATAATGAGTTAATAAAAGATACTTATACAAAAGAAGATTTAATTAATATTCATAGTGCTATAAATAAAGAAATAACACTAACAAGAAAATAGATTGATTTAACATCAGTCTATTTTTTATTTTTGGGGATTGTGGATAAAATGTGGATAACTTTCCACATAATTAACAACACTAAATCAACATTATGTTTATAATTGGTGGGTTTTGGGGATATTGTTATTTTAAATTTGTGGATAGTGTTGATATGTTATTTATTTGACTAATCTAAGCCAAAGTTTTGGTGGATAACTTTGGGGATAAAAATTTTTTATTATTTTTTACTTTCATTTTTAAAAGTTTTATATTACAATTTAGTTAGACAGGTAGTGGGGTGAGGTTTATGAAAACTGAATCAACAGAAATTTTCAATAAATTTTTAATGGAAATTGCCGGCAAAGTATCTCAAAATGCTTATGCCATTTGGTTTTCACAACTTGAACCCTTAAAGATTGAAAATAATGTTTTTACCATAAAAGTGCCAATGGAAGTTCATAAGCAAATGCTTAGTGAAACTTATAAAGATACAATTGATGCTATATTTTTTTCCATAACCGGAATAAATTATACTTTTAAATATGTAACAGAAGAAGAAGTGGAAAATTTTACACCCCCACCTATAGAAAATACTAAAGAAGAAACTTTTAAAGAAGAAGTTTGGGATACCCACTTAAAAAAAGAATATACTTTTGATAATTATGTTGTGGGTAATTCTAATCGACTGGCTTTTATTGCTGCAAAGGCGGTAGCAGAAGCACCAGGAACTATTCATAATCCTTTGTTTATTTATGGCCGCAGTGGGCTAGGGAAAACCCATTTAATGCATGCTATAGGTAATTATATAACTTTAAATAGTGATAAAAAAGTTTTATATACTACAAGTAATGAATATCGCAATGATTTTACGGGAATAGCTACTTTAAATAATGGAGTTAGTAAAATGAATTATGCTAACGAATTTAAAAATAAGTATCGAAATGTTGATGTCTTAATTATTGATGATATCCAGTTTTTAACCGATGCCGAAAAGACCCAACAAGAATTTTTCCACACCTTTAATGAACTTCATCAAGCTAATAAACAAATTATTATTAGTAGTGATCGCAGTCCTGATGATTTAAAGAAAATCGAAGAAAGATTAAGGTCTCGTTTTATGTGGGGACTACCGGTTGATATTTATCCTCCTGATTTTAACTTAAGATGTGATATTATTAGGGCGAAAATAAAAAATACCAGTATTGAAAATAAATTAGATGATGAAGTCGTCGAATATATTGCAAACTCGTGCGTAAATGATGTAAGACATATTGAAGGAACAATTAGAAGACTCTTAGCTTATACGGCAATGATGGTTCCTGAAAAAATAACTTTAGATTTTGCCATTGAAGCATTAAAAGATTATGTTAATACTAATATATTTATCAACAATTCGATTGCTTCAATTCAAAATGCCGTCGCGGAATATTTTAAAATATCAATTGATGACTTAAAAGGAAAGCGAAGAACTAATAATGTTGTTAAGCCAAGACACATTGCTATGTACTTATGTCGTGAAGAAACCGATGAACCTTTAATTAAAATTGGCTTAGAATTTGGTGGAAGAGATCATTCCACTGTCTCAACGGCAATTGATAAAATAAAGGAAGAATTAGAAACTAATGATAACTTGAATAAAATGTTGAAAGAAATTAAAAATAAGTTACAATAATGGGGATAATTAAATGATAATTTTCTTAGATAAAAAAGCAAAAAAGTTTATAAATTAAAAGTTATCAACATTATTCACGTTATAAATAAAATAATAAATTAAAAATAAAAGAAAGAAGGAAAAAAATTATGAAATGGACTATTGAAAAAAATGTTATTATTGAAGCTTTAAATAATGTTACGAAAGCTTTATCTCAAAGAACAACTATCCCAGTCTTAAACGGCATTGTCTTTAATGTTACTAGTGATGGAATTGAAATACTTGCCAGTGATTCGGAATTAACTATAAGAGTTACAATCCCTAATAATGATATTAAATATATTGAAGGAACCGGAAAGATTATTATTCAAAGTAAATACTTCTTAGATATGATTCGAAAGATGCCTGCTGATGTTATTGATTTTGAAATATTAGATAATTTAAAAATTAAAATATCTACTCCTAATAATCAATATGAACTTAATTGTTACAATCCTATGGACTATCCTAATATTAATTTAGAAAGAAGTAACGAAGCTATAATTTTAAAATCTGATATTTTAAAAGAAATAATTACGCAAACATCTTATGCCTTATCAACACAAGAAGTAAGACCGCTTTTAACCGGACTAAATTTAAAAATAAATGGTGATATTTTAGAATGTATAGCCACGGATTCTTATCGATTATCTAAAAAGAATCTTAAATTAACTAATCCTATTAATAAATTAATTAATATAGTTATTCCCGGAAGAAGTATTAATGAACTTAAAAATATAATGACAGAAGATGATGATGTAGAAATTCATGTCTTTAGTAATAAAATATTATTTATATATAAAAATATATATATTCAAAGTAACTTATTAAGTGGTGCATATCCGGAAACTAGCCATTTCATTCCTAATGAATTTGCTTATATAATTAATTTAAATGTTAAAGATTTTTATGATGCTGTTGATCGGGCTTCGCTTTTAGCGCAAAGTAAAGATAAAAACATTATTAAAATGCATATAGAAGATAAAAAGATGATTATTACTTCAACTTCCAGCGAATTAGGTAATGCCGAAGAAAAATTAAAGATTGATAGCAATAATAAAGAAATGATTGAAGTATCTTTTAGTTCTAAATATATGATGGATGCTTTAAAAGTTATAAAAGAAGAAAATATCTTATTATTAATTAATACCGATGATAAACCAATTTTAGTTAAGCCTGTAACTGATGAATCATTAATAGAACTTATTTTACCGATAAAGACTTATTAAAAAAGAGTTAAATCTCTTTTTTATTTTACTAAATTTGACATACTATGTAAATTATGATATAATATGAGTAGTTTTAAAGGGGAAATTGGTTTATGGAAAGATTAAATTTAGATTCTGATATTATAGAACTTGGTCTTAGTGCGAGGGCTTATAATAGTTTAAAAAATAGTAAAATTAATACAATAGGGGATATTATTTGTCATCCAAAAGATTATTATTTTAACAAAGAAATAAGAAACTGTGGTCAAAACACAGCAAAAGAAATAATTACTAAAGTTACTAGTCAAGGCTTTGTCTTTTTTCATGATGTAAATTACTTAGAACAATTAAAAAATGATGTCTACCAAAAATTAGGAATATCTTGCTTTTCTTTAGATACTCTAAATGATAAATTAAGAAGTAAGTTATTAAATTTAAAAATATATGAATTAATATTATTTATTCCTGATATTTATAAAATATATTTTACTTCTTATCCTTATCAATATCTTAAATTAAAAGATATTTTAGATGCTACCATTCTTAGTAATAATGATAAATATACTAGTATTACGTCCAAAGAAGCCTATAATTATATATATTATATAGGAGCAAATCGTAAACCTTGGGTTATTAATAAAAAGAATGATGATTATCAAGTTTGGATAAATGTTATTCATGAATTAGGATTTTTATTTAGTGATGAAGAAGGTTATAAAGAAAAAATAGCTTATTTAGATTCTTTAAATTCTAAAGTAAATTTAGATAGTAGAATGGTATTTTTAAAAACTAAAATAGAAGAGTTTAATTTAAGTTATCGTATTTATAGTAGGCTTAAACAACATAATATAAATACGGGTTTTGATATAATTAACCATCCTAAGATATATTATTTAAATTTTTCCTATTTTGGTAAAGAAAGTATGAAAGAGTTAGAATATTTAGTAAAAGCCAATAATTTACTTTTCTATGGTGAAGATGGCTATGAAGAATTAATAATTAGTTTAAAAGATAATTTAAATAAATTAGAAAGTATTAATCGTTTTGAATTATTAAGTTCTAGATTAAGTTATTTAATGAAAGAAAAGGCTACTTTAGAAGAAGATAATTTAAGATTAAAAATGATTAATGCTAAATTAGCAGAATTAATTAATAATATTGAAAATGAGGTAGTTTATGAACGAAAATAAAAAATTAATTGATATAAATCAAGATTTAGATCAATTAGAAAATATAGTAGATTTATTAGAAAAAGAAGTTGATAATTTAAAGAAAGAAAAAAATATTCAAGAAAATCTTTTTAAAAATTTAATAAATAAATATCAATTAATTAATGATAAAAATAATTAGGTTCCAAAAAATCTAATTTTTTTTATTTACTTCCTTAATTCGACATTTTTTTTAAATATAGAGTGTTATCATAGAAAACATTTAGGAGGTTTTTGATGAATTATATTATTAATGATACAACACTTTATTTAAAACAAATAGCTAATAATGTCTTAGTAAAAGATTGCATACAAGATAGATTATATAATAATCTAAAATTAATTAATATTATTAGTTATAGTTGTTTATATTATAGTAGTAGTTATCAAGGAAGAGTTAAAGGAAGTAAAAATTTAATAGGTCCAACTTATAAAACACCAATCATTTTAAAAGAAAATCGCTTAGTTGTAATCTTTCCTATAGCTGATCAACGTAGTAAAGAAAATATTTGGTTTATTTATAATAATATTAAAACTTTTACTCAAATAAGTAATTGCAAAGTAAAAATAGAATTTATTAATGGTTTAATAGAAATGTTTAATATAAGTTATTATAGCTTTAATCAACAAATTTTAAAAAGTAGCCGATTAATTTTAATTTATAAAAACAGAATAGCTTAAATAGATGAAAAAATGAAAATTTTGATTAAAATGTTTGTATTTTTGTGATATAATTAAAGTACGTATAGGGATACATATATTACCTAATGAATTAAAATAATGTCATATAAGAGGCTTAAAAATGAAATTAAAAGAAATTACAATCAATAATTTTCGAAATTATGACAAATTAAATTTAAAATTTGCTCCAGGTTTAAACATTATATATGGTAAAAATGGAGTAGGGAAGACAAATTTAGTCGAAGCTATTTATTTACTTTCATTAACTAAGTCTTTTCGAATAAATAATGATAAAATTTTAATTAATTATGGTAAAGTTCAAGCTAGCGTAGAAGGAGATATAGAAAAGAATAATGATACTTCAACTTATAAAGTTATCTTAAGTAATGAAGGAAAGAAAGTAGAAATAAACCACAATAAAGTAGATAAAATAAGTGATTATGTTTCAAAGATTAATGTTATTTTATTTAATCCTATGGATATAAATATAATTACATCTTCTCCTAGTGAGAGAAGAAATTTACTTAATATTGAAATAAGTCAAATATATAAAGAATATTTAATTATTTTATCTAATTATAACAAGATCTTAAAACAACGGAATTTTTATTTAAGACAGCTTTATATTAATGGTAATTCTAGTGTAGAATATTTAGAAATTTTAACTACTAAATTAATTGAATATGGTTTAAGAATAAATCAGTATCGGCAAAGTTTTGTAGATAAAATTAATAAATATATAAGTAAGATTTATCAAGATATTTTTGTCGTAGGAGATTTAAAAGTAAAGTATGTTTCTAGTTATAATAAGAAAAATGCCCAAGAAATATTAGCAGTTTATAAAAAATATTACAGTAAAGAAATGGCTTGTGGCAAGACTTTATTAGGTGTTCATCATGATGATTTAGTCTTTACTTTAGATAATCATCCATTAAAAGAGTGTGGTAGTGAAGGTCAAAGAAAAAATGCTATTCTTTCCTTTAAGTTAGCCGAGTTAGTAGTTATAAAAGAAATAAAAGAAAATTATCCTATACTTATTTTAGATGACTTATTTAGTGAGTTAGATAAAGAAAAAATAAATAATATATTAAGTTTACTTAATAATGAAGTGCAAACATTTATTACAACGACGGAAATAAATAGAATAAATAAAAAAATTCTTAAAAGTAGTAAAGTATTTCATTGTGTAGATGGAAAAATGGAGGAAGAGGTATGAATAAAGAAGAACAAAGACATTATACAGATAATGATATTCAAGTTTTAGAAGGATTAGAAGCTGTTCGAAAAAGACCAGGAATGTATATCGGAAGTACTGGGGAAAGAGGTTTACATCATTTAGTTTGGGAAATTGTGGATAATGCTGTCGATGAAGCTTTAGCCGGATTTTGTGATGATATTGAAGTTATTATTGATAAAGGTAATATTATTGAAATAAGGGATGACGGAAGAGGTATGCCAACAGGTATTAATGCTAAGACTGGTTTATCAACGGTTGAAACAATTTTTACAATTCTTCATGCTGGTGGTAAATTTGGCGGCGAAGGTTATAAAGTAAGTGGAGGCTTACATGGAGTTGGTGCATCGGTTGTTAATGCTTTATCCGAATGGTTAGAAGTAACTGTTTACCGGGATGGCAAAGTTCATTTTCAAAGATTTGAAAATGGCGGAAAACCAGTTGAACCTTTAAAGATAATTGATGATTGTGATGAAAATAGAACGGGAACAACTGTTAGATTTAAAGCCGATCCAACTATTTTTACTGAAACAACAATCTATAACTATGATACATTATATAAAAGATTACAAGAAATAGCCTTTTTAAATAAGGGTTTAAGAATAATTTTATATGATGAAAGAGAAGATGAAAAACATGATGTCTTCCTTTATAATGGGGGAATTATTGAGTATGTCGAAATGCTTAATAAATCAAAGAAACCCTTACATGAAAATATTATTTATTTAGATGGAACTGTAGATGGCATAGAAGTTGAAGTTGCTTGTCAATATAATGAAAGTTATAATGAATCAATCTATTCATTTACCAATAATATTAATACTTATGAAGGGGGAACCCATGAAGATGGCGTTAAAATGGCTCTAACTCGAGTTATTAATAATTATGCTAAAAATGCCAAAATTCTAAAAGATAATGATGATTCCCTAACGGGTGAAGATTGTCGAGAAGGCCTTACTATGATTATTTCTTGTAAGCATCCTGATCCCCAATTTGAAGGACAAACAAAAACAAAACTAGGTAATAGTGAAGTTAAAAAGATTGCTAATGATATATTTTCTAAAGGATTTGAAAGATTTTTGATGGAAAATCCGGATGAAGCAAGAGTCATAATAGATAAATGTATGACGGCATCAAGAGCCAGAATCGCAGCAAAAAAAGCCCGAGAACTTACCAGAAGAAAAAGTGATTTAGATGTGGTTAACTTTGGTGGTAAATTAGTTGATTGCAAAGAAAAAGACCCATCTGTTTGCGAAATATTCTTAGTCGAAGGGGATAGTGCCGGAGGATCAGCCATAAAAGGTCGTGATAGTATGACCCAAGCTATCTTGCCTTTAAAAGGAAAAATTTTAAATGTCGAAAAAGCCCGTTTAGATAAGGCTTTAAGTAATGATGAAATTAGAACAATTATTACCGCTTTTGGTACGGGAATTGGTCAAGAATTTGATATTAGTAAATTAAGATATAATAAAATAATTATTATGACCGATGCCGATGTCGATGGTTCTCATATTCGAGTTTTACTATTAACTTTATTTTATCGTTTCTTTAGACCTATCGTCGAAGAAGGCCATGTTTATGCGGCTAACCCTCCTCTGTTTTGTATTAAACATGGAAAAACTATAAAATATGTTTTGGATGAAGCGGAAAGAGATGCTTATTTAGCACCTTTAAATGAAAAACATGTTAATTATGAAATTACCCGAATGAAAGGGTTAGGGGAAATGGATCCTGAAGAATTAAATGAAACAACAATGGATATTAATAAAAGAATTCTAAGAAAAATAACTGTCGAAGATGTCATATCTGCAGATGCCGCTTTCAGTAAATTAATGGGTGAAGAAGTAGAACCTAGAAGAAAATTTATTGAAGAAAGAGCATCTTATGTTAAGAACTTAGATATTTAGGAGGTTAGTTATGGATACAGATAGATTACAAGAAAATAACATAGTTGAAGAAATAGAAGGCTCTTTTATTGATTATTCGGTAAGTGTTATAACATCACGGGCATTGCCTGATTTAAGAGATGGTTTAAAACCTGTCCATAGAAGAATTTTATATTCTATGTATGAATCTGGATATACTCCTGATAAACCTCATAAAAAAAGTGCTCGTATAGTTGGGGATGTCATGGGGAAATATCACCCTCATGGGGACTCTTCTATATATGAAGCCATGGTTAGAATGGCCCAAGATTTTAATTATCGATATATGCTAGTAGATGGCCATGGAAACTTTGGTAATATCGAGGGTTATGGGGCCGCAGCTATGCGTTATACCGAATCAAGATTAGCTAAAATTTCTTTAGAATTATTAAGAGATATTAATAAAAATACAGTAGAATTTGGACCAAACTTTGATGAATCAGAACAAGAACCACTTACTTTGCCAAGTCGTTTTCCAAATATTTTAGTAAATGGAACGATGGGTATCGCGGTAGGTATGGCTACGAATATTCCACCACATAATTTAAGTGAAGTAATTGATGGATGTATTGCTTATATAGATAATCCAGATATTGATACTTTAGGTTTAATGCAATATATCAAAGGACCTGATTTTCCTACAGGCGGAATTATTTTAGGCAACTCCGGCATAAAACAAGCTTACGAAACTGGCAGAGGAACCGTAACTATTCGAAGTAAGGCAACTATTGAAGAAAAAAATGGTCGGCAATATATTGTATTTGATGAAGTTCCTTATGGTGTTAATACCCAAGAATTAAAGGATAAGGTAGCAACTTTAGTCCATAATAAAGTTTTAGAAGGCATTGCCGATTATCATACGGATTTAAAAGATGGTATCAAAATAACTATTACTCTTAAAAAAGATGCCAATGCTCAAGTTGTATTAAATAACCTATTTAAGCATACAGCTTTTCAATCTAATTATGGAATTATCTTCTTAATGCTTGATAAAGGTGTTCCAAAAACTTTAGGTTTAAAGGATATAATTTCTAAATATGTTGATTATCAAAGAGAAGTAATCATTAAAAGAACGCAATTTGATTTAGATAAAGATGAAAAAAGAGTTCATATTTTAGAAGGTTTAAAAATTGCCTTAGATAATATTGATGAAGTAATAAAAATTATAAGAGGAGCGAAGACTGATGAAGAGGCTAAAACAAAATTAACGGCTCGTTTTGGCTTAAGTGATGCTCAAACAACCGCAATATTAGAAATGAGATTACGACGTTTAACTGGCTTAGAAAGAGATAAAATAGAATCAGAATTAAATGATCTTTTAGCCGAAATTGAACGTTTAAGAGCTATTCTTGCGGATCCTAAAAAAGTTGATGAAATCATTAAAAATGAAATGTTAGAAATTAAAAATAAATATGGTGATGAAAGAAGAACAACAATTGATATGACAGCAATAGATTATATTGAAGATGAATCTTTAATTCCAAACGAAGATATTTTAGTTGTTTTAACTAATAAAGGTTATATAAAAAGAACAACTTCTGATACCTTTAAATCGCAAAGAAGAGGTGGAGTTGGTATTAAAGGAATGTCTACTAATGATGAAGATTTTGTGGAAAATATTCTAAATTTAAATTCCCATGATTATGTTTTATTCTTTACTAACAAAGGTCGAGTTTACCGATTAAAAGGCTATGAAATTCCAGAATTCAGTCGTCAATCTAAGGGATTGCCTATAATAAATTTACTACCAATAGATAAAGAAGAAAAAGTAAATAGCATTATTAAGATAGCTAAGGATGAAGAAAATAAATTCTTATTATTTGCTACCAAAAAGGGAATTGTCAAAAAAACGTCTATTCAAGAATTTGAAAACATCCGTAATAATGGTAAAATATGTATTACACTACGAGATAATGATGAATTAATAGATGTAAAGAAAATGTCAAATAATAATTTAATATTATTAGGTTCAGATGCCGGAAGAATGGTTAAATTTAATGAAAATGAAATTAGACCAATGGGAAGAACTGCTGCAGGTGTTAAAGGTATCAATCTTGATGGGGCTAATTGCATTTGTTGTGAAGTTGTTAACGAAGAAGATATTATTTTATTAGTTACAGAAAAAGGATATGGTAAACAAACTTATGTTAAAGACTTCAGACAAACTAGAAGAGGTAGCAAAGGAGTTAAAGCTTTAAATATTACAGATAAAAATGGAATATTAAATTCAATTAAAATTGCTTCACCTGACCAGGATGTAATTATTATGACAGACTCTGGTATGACTGTTCGAATTGGTGTAGATCAAATATCTTTACTAGGCAGAGTTACCCAAGGTGTTAAATTAATTAATTTGAAAGATAATCAAAAAGTAGCCACAATCAGTATTGTTGAAAAAGAAGTAGAAGATAATACAGAAACTAATGAAGAAAATAGTATTTAAAAATAATACTATTTTTTATTTTATTATTAATGTTTCACGTGAAACATTAAATAAGTTAAATAAAGCCAAGTAAACTAAATAAAGAAATAGAACAATGTTTCACGT
>CANQIU010000034.1 GCA_947624145.1 uncultured Bacilli bacterium
AATAGGGTGAGTTTACTCACGAAATGTACTTTCAGTACTATTCCAAGCCACGTACTTTTAGTACGTGGTGGTTGACAAATAGTATAATTAGTGTTAAAGTAAACGGCATAACTGAAAGGGGGAATATTCTTATGACAAATAATGAATATCCAATAATTTTTTGTAATCCATATTCTATAGCCAAAACTATTTTATCATCAACTAGAAATGAACAATTAAAACGCTTAAGTGTATGGACTGATCACAAAAGATATATAAAAAAGAAAGAAAATGAAGCCTTAAGTGATTTAATGGTAATTTTAGAAAACTTAGGTTTTAATCCATATGAAGGATGGTTAGTTAAGGAAAATGGCTTAAATAGTTTAGAACTTGTATCTGATAAAGCTGTTACTTTAAAACTTAACTTTGCTGAAAATAAAATAAGAGCAATTAATAATAATAACGAATATATCTATTATATTGATAGTAAAAAAATAATAAAAAAGAAAACAAAAATAGCTAATGATAAAGCTTTTGAATTTATTTATAATTCTCAAAAATTAGTATCGCAAATATCTTTATATCTAATTAATAATCGTTATTTACAAATTAATTTTATTAATGGTTATGAAGAAAATATTTTAGAAAACATAATAAATGAATTATTTGCATCACAAAGTATATTTGATGTATATACAGTTTTAAAAGAAAAATTAGATTGTTCAGATGCCGATATTATTTATTATGATAATCATTTAAACATAAGTAATGGTAAAGTATCTTATTTATTAACAAATAATAATGATTTTCAAGTTATATATGCTAAAGATGGTTGGGAAGTTTCTAGTTCTTTAGGAAAATTAGAACTATACAATCAAGAACAAAGTTTAGATGAAGCTTATGAACAATTAGAACAAAGTAAAGATGCTTTAAGTCTTGTTCGAAAAAAGTTTGAAGATATTATGAAAGAGGTAAAGTAATATGCCAAAAGAAAGTAATTATCCAATTATATTTAATAATAAAAAAATTATTGATGAAATATTAGCTTATACAAGAAAAGATAAATATGTTTCATCAGAAATATCTTATTTAGACCGCCTAGTTTTTAATGAAAGAAAGAAGAAGGCAATGGAAGATTTAGGCTTGATTTTATCATCAGCTGGATATTATCCTCATCCTTGTTGGATGGTTGATTTAACGAAAACTAATAGTCTTGAATGTTATTCACCTAATAACAATGTAAAAGTCGAAATTGATTTTCATGCTGATTATAATATTGAATTTACCAAAGATAATATAAGTGAAACTTATAAATATTTAATTACTAAATCAGATATAATTAATAAAGGTCTTGTTTGGCGTAAAAAAAGTATAGATGATAAGCACGTTGTTAAAAGTAAATATTCAAATAACCTTCCAATTTATGATATAGGTTATTGTGAATTAAGTAGTGATGATATGCTTATTAAGATTGGTTTTCCAGATGGCTATTATGAAAATAATATATATGTTGCTTTAAAACAATACTTAAATAAGCAAGGTAATATTTTAGATTTATATAAAATTCTTGTTAGTTATGAACCATTAATAAATGTATCAATTATGTTAAATGATGATGAATTAATTATTGAAAAATTGAAATTAGTTAAGTTTGCTATTGCTCGTGATGAATATAAAATAATTTATAATAAAGGTTTATGGCAAGTAATTAGCCCTAAGATGGTTATTTCTTATGATAATGGTAAGTTAAATATTAGTAAATATGAGATAAATGATAAAGATGCTGACTTTAATGAATTACAAAAAGATTTATTAAATTCTCAAGAAGCTTTAAAATTAGTTCGAAAGAAAGTAAACGAAGTTATTGATAATGAAGAATAGTTTAATCTGATTCTTCTTTTTTCTTTTCATTAAAGACAAATTGTTCATTGGTATAGTTAGGTTCAGAGCCTTTCAAGTAATAGAATAAAGCCACTCGACTACTTTTATTAGTGGGCTCTCCTGTAATAGCATCAAGAGGTAAGGCTACAACATTTTCGGGAGTTTCATACCAGGATGTTTCTTTGTCTTTAAGATAAGCCTCGATTGTATCGGCCCATGAGTTGCGGCCACTTTTACGCACGTTTGAGTTCATTGGCTCGTTATTATCATAACCAAACCAACTTACGACTAAACAATCCGGATTATAACCTACAATCCAATAATCGGTGTTTGTAGTTCCAGTTTTAATCGCGTATTTATTAGTAAATTTTTTGGCAATGGCAAAGGCCGTTGGTGTTGTATAATCAATAAAGGCACTATTAGAAGTAGATGTTAATAATTCATTTAAAATATAAGTATAATTAGGATTTAATACTAAGTTTTTTTCATCTTTTTTTTCATAAATGATATTGCCTTCTGCATCTTCAATTTTTTCAATAAAATATAAGTCTTTTTTATAACCACCGGAAGCAAAAGTATTATAGCCAGTGGCAAAGTCTAAAATATTTAATTCGCTTGTTCCTAAAGGTAGGGAAGCAACTTCATTAAGTTGGGCTTTAATCCCGGCTCTATTTGCAACTTCAATCATTTTATCCATACCTAAAAATAAATGAGTTTTAATGGCATAGATGTTATCGGAATAAGCGACCGCGGCGGCCATTGTAATATCCTTATTGCCATAAACATCACTAGCATTAATTGGCGAATAAGTCTTGCCATTAGCTAAGTTAAAAGTGGTAGGAACGGAGGCAAAAGTGCTTGACATCGTTAAATTGTTTTCAAGTGCCGCATAATAAAGAAAAGACTTCATGGTAGAACCTACTTGTCTTTTAGAATGTAAGGCTCTATTAAATTGACTTTTCGCATAATCCATGCCCCCCGTTAAGGCTTTAACCGCCCCCGTTTTAGGATCAACTATGACGCTAGCGACCTGAACATTTTCATCCGTAGTATTATTTAAAATACTTTCTTCCATATTTTTTTGCGCTTCTAAATCTAAAGTCGTATATATTTTTAAACCACCTGATTCAATTAAAGATGGCGAAATTGTTTTAATATTTTTAAGTTCATTTAAAACAGCATCTTGATAATACATTAACATTTGTAAATTATTATCTTTATTTTTTCCATATATAGCTATTTCTTCTTTAAATAAATTATTATAAGTATCTTCATCAATATAACCATTATTAAGCATACTTTTAGCAACAACTTTAGCTCTTTTTAAACAGTTTTCATAACTAGATACCGGATTATATTTACTAGGATTTTTAGAAATTCCGGCAAGAATTATGGCTTCTTCTAAAGTTAAATCACTAGCTTTCTTATTAAAATAATAACTAGCCGCATTCACAATCCCTAAGTTACCTTGTCCATAATTAATAGTATTTAAATAACCTTCTAATATTTCATCTTTGTCATAATGAACTTCTAACTCTAAAGTTAAAAAAGCCTCTTCAATTTTTCTTTTCCATGTTTGGTCAAAATCTAAATATAAGTTCTTAATATATTGTTGCGATATCGTTGATGCCCCTTGTACAATATCTTTGTTTTTAATATTAATATACATAGCTTTAGCAATTCTTAAATAATCAAAGCCATGATGTTTATAAAAGTTTTTATCTTCAATGGAGATAATTGCCTCTTTTAAATAATTACTAATATTATCTAAACTTACCCATTCATTAGAACTAGAACCTTGATAAATAAGTTCATTTTTATTATCATAAATATATAAACTACCTGACTTTTTTAAATTTAATTTAGGACTAAAAAAAGCATAAGTATATAAACCAATTATAATAACAACAATGGATATAAATAAGAATATGCCTGATTTTATTAAAAACTTAAGTACTTTCAAAAGTTATCACCTTTTTTAGTATGGAAATAAATTTGAAAATAATTCTTTAAATGTCAAAGGCACCATGCTATAATAACGTTAGGAAAAGGAGGTTTTGGCATATGGCTGAATTTTATTTGGAAGTTGAGGAAAGTGCTAGTTTAGTTTTAAAAAAGGGAGGGGATTAACTTATGATAGAAAAAGAATATGAACAATTTAATATGACAGATAATTTAGCTGAGGTTATAACACAAGCTATAAATAGTTTTGAAGAAGATAAATATGTTTGTAAAATCGAAAAATGTTTAATTAATCATAATCATAAAGAAAGAACTTGTCCTTTTTTAATTATTATGAAAGAAGCAGACTATCTTAAGTTTTCCCATCAAACATTTATGACTAAAGATGATATTTTCGTTTATTTACTTAATTTAGATGGGATATTTATGGAATATTTTGGTGAATTTAAACCGACAATCATGTTAGAAAAGTTTCCTTATTTAAAGGAACTATTTGATTATATTTATTCATGGCGCCAAGAAACCAACCGCGTAACAATTGATGAAGAAGTCTTAAAAAGAAGTTTAAAAAGAATAGGAGTTGATAATATATGCCAACCTTAGGAGATTTTAGTAAAGAAAGAGAAGAAGGTTTAATAAATACCTTAGATGTCATAAAAGAAGTAATTTCTAAAAATAATAATACGCTTAAAATAATTGTTAGCGATTTAAGTAAAAGATTATTTTTAAAAATGTGTGAAGATGGTTTTTTAAAAAAAGAAGATGCTTTGATTGATATAGAAAAGGCTAAAGAGGTCTATTTAGCCAAAAAGAAAACAGAAGAATACCCTCAGATTTTATTTATTCTTTCACCCATTATTCATGATGGTTTTGGTGATGAAGAAATGTATAATATGGCTAAGTTTTTTGAAGCAATAGGCGAAGATGCTAAAAAAGTTTTAACTTTCGAACTTGCCGATAGTAATCATCCTGGATATGGGGTTAATAAAATGTCTAATTCTTGTTTCTTTTTTACAGGTAAGAATCCGAATGCTAGTACATTTTTAACTGATACCATGGAATTTAGAACTAGATTTTGCAAATGCGCTTTTAAATTAATTGATCTAATAAGATATATTTTGGGTATTTATGAAATAAAAAATAATCAAGTAATTATTACAACTAACGAAATATATCCAAAAATTAATAATAAAGAATTAGCTTTTTCTGTTCTTAATCAACATTATCAAATAATGTATAAAGAACAAAGATATATTAATCCAAGAGAATGGTTTGATGGAATTAGAAAGCATCGCGGTGATATTAATTATCTAATCAGTTCATATCCTAGAACAGTAATTGATATAACTAAATTAGTAAATGAAAAGGCTGATTTAGATACTTTAGTTAAATGGGGAATGCTTACTTTAGATAACAAGGAATTATATCATGTCAATCATGAAACATATACTATTTTACCCTTTATTTTGGATTTTGATGCTCGATTACAACTTATTTATAAAAAAATATATGATATTTTTAATTTCTTTAAATTCCCTAGAGAAGAAGATACGAGAAAGAATTTTTTTCAACAATTTATTTATAATAATTTAGATGCTTATAATTTAACTAATTATGATATAGAAAATATAACCTTTTTTATTACTAAATTTAGTTATATTATTGAGAATTTTGGCTATGTTTATACGCAAAATAGTTTTAAAGCTTTTAAAGAATATTATTATGAATTAGAATTATTTATTAACTTGCTTAATGAAAAGAATAAAAATCTTGTTAGAGAAAAGTAAAAGAAATTTAAATATTATTTTCTTTAATTCTTATAGATATAACAAATTTTTATCTTTTTTATTTAGTTTAAATTGTTTCATTAAGCTACTTTTTAATCCAAGTATATTATAAATCTAATTAGAATATTTTAATTTTCATAAATTTATACTTTTTTATAAATTTTGTAATTAAATATTTATATTTTCGTACAAAATGTACGAAAATATTAAAAAATAATGTTAATATTGTCCGAAATGTGGTAAGATGGTTATAGAGAAGGTGGTACTCTATGTATAGAAAAATCGAAGAAGAATTAATAAAATGGCAAAATGATTATAAGATGCCTCTTATGTTAATTGGCGCAAGACAAACAGGAAAGACTTATATATTAGAAGATTTTTGTAAGAAATATTATGAAAATTATGTTTATATCAATTTAGAAAAAGAAGAAAATATTAGTAATATCTTTTTAGAAACGATTGATCCGGATACTATAATTGAAAAAATTGAAATAATTAAGAATGTTAATATTAATCCTGAAGATACAATAATATTTTTTGATGAAATACAAGTAAGTGAAAGAGCAATTAATTCATTAAAATATTTTTGTGAAAGTCCAAAGCCATATAAAATTGTTTGTGCGGGTTCTCTTTTAGGTGTAAAGATTAATAGATTTAAATCTTCTTTTCCGGTTGGTAAAGTTACAATTAAATATTTATATCCCATGGATTTTGAAGAATATTTATATGCTTTAGGAGAAGAAAAACTAATTAAGGAAATAAAAAGTCATTATGAATCTAATGAAGCTCTAATGAGTCCTATTCATGAAAAAGCTCTTGACTTATATAAAAAATACTTAGTTTTAGGGGGTATGCCAGCGATGATTAGAAACTTTCTTGATAATGATTGCAACATAGCTCATGTTAACTTTGATTTACAAGAACAAATCATTACCTCCTATTTAGCCGATATGAATAAATATACTGAAAATAGTGAAGGAATAAAAAATACCCAAATATATAATGCTATACCTAAAGAACTTGCTAGAGTTAATAATACATTTAAATATAGTATTGTTGATAAAGATGCTAGAAAGATTAGATATGAAAGCAGTTTAGATTGGTTATTAGCTAGTTCTCTTGTTTTAAAATGTGATTTAACATTAAAAAATACTTCACCTTTAAAAGCCTTTGTTAGTAAAGATAAATTTAAGTTATATTTAAGTGATATTGGCTTACTTAGATCTTTATCTAATTTAGATTATAAAGAAATTATTTTAGATCAAAATGAAATGTATAAAGGTGTTTTGACGGAAAATTATATAGCATGTGAATTATATCCTAAAAATAAAGAATTATATTATTATAATTTTGATAAATATGAAATAGATTTTTTAATTAAAATGGATGGAGATATAATTCCTGTCGAAGTTAAAAGTGGCCGAAGAACAAATAGTAAAAGTTTAAATGAATATATAAAGAAATATAATCCTAAGTATAGTATTAGAATATCTTCTAAAAACTTTGGCTTTGAAAATAATATTAAATCCGTACCATTATATGCTGTATTTTGTCTAAAATAATAAATTATATATTTAATTATGAGGAATGGCTCAATGAAGTTTGTGACACTTGTTAGCAGAGCAGAGTGAAATGAAGACTTTTAAAGAGGCCCTTGCGGCGGGGCCTAAGTTACCCACAAGATAAAAGCTGATAGGAATATCAGTTTTTAGTTTACAAGAAATATATATCATGCTATAATTGTTTTCGAAAAACAAGGGAGGACTATATCTTTTGAAAGAAATGATTAGTTGGGAACTTTTAAATAATGAAGAAACAATTATGAAAAGACAAACTGAAGCTTTAATTAATTCATTAATGATAAGTTTTGCGGATGAAGAAGGTAGGCAAGAAATAGATTTAAAAAATCATATTTATAATAGAATAACTGATGATTATAAGATGATAATTGATTTTAATAAAAAAATAGGTACTTTTAATTTTGTTACAGGAGAAATGTGTAGGATAGATATTGAATGTAACTATATAGATAATAATAAAGAAATAATATTAAAATATAATTTTGATGATGATATAAAAACTTTAATAATACGAAGGAATGATGCTTAAATGAAAGAAAAATTAATTCAGATTTTAAAAGAAGTATTAGATAAACAAAATATAGATATCGATATTGAAGTAACTAAACCAAAGGATGCAATAAATGGGGATTATGCTAGTAATATAGCGATGAAATTAGCAGGTGTGTTACATAAAAGTCCCATGGATATTGCGAGTGATATTGTCTCTAATATAAATGATGATGTAATAATAAAGATGGAAGTAAAGAGTCCTGGTTTTATTAATTTTTTTGTGAAAAAAGATTATTTGTTAGAAAATATCAATAAAGTTTTAGAAGAAAAAGAAAACTATGGACGAAGTAAAATAGGGGAAGGAAAAAAAGTTAATATTGAATTTGTTAGTGCTAATCCTACAGGGATCCTTCATTTAGGCAATGCCAGAGGTGGTGCTTATGGTGATTCTTTAGCTAGAATCCTATCTTTTTCCGGATTTGATGTTACTAAAGAATATTATGTTAATGATGCCGGGAATCAAATCAATAATCTAGGTTTATCAATCCTTTGCCGGTATAAAGAACTATGTGGAATAAAAGAAGAAATGCCGGAAGGGGGTTATTTTGGCAAAGAAATTATCGAACTTGCGCAAAGAATTTATGATGAACATCAAGATACTTATTTAAATCAAGATTTAGAATATTTTAAAGAACTAGGGAAAAATGAATTACTTTCGAAAATCATGGCTGATTTAAAGGAATATGGCATTGTTTATGATAAAGTAACTAGTGAAAAAGCTATAACTAAAGAATATAATCCTAATGAAATAATAGCAAAGTTAAAAGATAATGATTATGTTTATGAACAAGATGGGGCAACTTGGTTCAAATGTAGTGCTATTTATGATGAAAAAGACCATGTTTTAATTAAAGAAGATGGATCCTTTACTTATTTAGTCCCAGATATTGCCTATCACTTTGATAAATATAAAAGAGGCTATGATAAAATGATTGATATCTTAGGGACGGATCATCATGGCTATGTTGCTCGTCTTAAAAGTAGTGTTAAAGCTTTGGGTAATGATCCTGATAAGTTAGAAGTAAAATTATTACAATTAGTTCGTCTTGTTGAAGATGGCCAATTAGTTAAAATGAGTAAAAGAACTGGTAAGTCCGTTACTTTAAAAGAATTAATTGATGAAGTTGGCGTTAATGCAGCTCGGTATTATTTTGCTAAATATAGTCTTGATACCCAAATGGATTTTGACCTAACTTTAGCTAAATCTAAATCAAATGAAAATCCGGTTTATTATGTCTGTTATGCCTATGCTCGTATATGTTCAATTTTAAATACACAAGCTGATGTTAAAAATATTACGAAATATGTTGCATTAAATGATGAAATAACATATAATGTTTTAGAAAAAGTTTATGAGTTCCCAGAAGTAGTCAAAATGGCGGCTTTAAAAGAACTTCCTCATTTAATCGTTAATTATGTTTATGAACTAGCAAGTATATTCCATTTATATTATGCTAAGACTCGTATTTTAACGGATAATGAAGAAGAAACTTGGGAAAGATTAAATTTAATAAAAGGTGTTAAACAAACTATTTATAATGCGTTAAATTTAATAGGAGTTATACCACCGGAAAAAATGTAAAAGGAAGGATAAAAATGAAATTAAGGGAAATACCGAAAGATGAATTAGAATTAATGAGTTATGATGATATCGCGGCCCTTGTTTTACAAGAAACAGGAAAGAAAATGAAACTAGCCGATATCTTTAAAAAGATTTGTGATGCTTTGCAACTACCAGATAGTGCTTATGAAAATGAATTAATGACATTTTTTGAACAAATGTCAACTAATAAAAAATTTGTGATGTTAGAAAATGGTTATTGGGACTTACAATCTCGGCATAATCTTCATATGGTTGTTGAAGATATGGATGAAGATGAAGAAATAATTGAAGATGAAAACAATGATGTAATTGAAGAAGATATGTCTGATGGCGATAGTGAAGATGATATGTTTTATGATAAAGATGATGAAGCTGATGATACTGAAGAAGATGAACTAGCAGATTTAATGATTGTTGATGATAATGATGAGGCTAATTTAGAATAATTAGTCTTTTTTTTAATAATTGTTTATGTTAAAATGAAATAGAAAGAATTCTTTGGGGACTTTGGAGGTTATATGTTAAATAAAGATGGGATAATTAGTAATTTAAATACTAATATTGTTGTAAGTCCACTGGCGAAAGTTAAAGATAATTATATTGAAGTAACTTTAGGTAATGAATTAAAAGTATATGTAGATGAAGAGTTAGATTTAAAAAAAACTAATGAAACAAAAACAATTATTATTCCCTCAGAAGGTTATTTATTAGAAGCTAATAAATTATATTTGGGAAGAACTAATGAATATACGAAGACTGATGGCTTTGTGCCAATGCTTAATGGCTTAGATTCTATTGCCGCTTTAGGAATGGAAATTCATGTTACCGCAGGTTTTGGTGATAATGGTTTTAAAGGAACATGGACTTTAGAAATCGTTTGTGCTAGTCCCACTTTAATTTATCCTAATATGCCGATTGGGCGCATTTATTATTTTCCAGTTATAGGTGATGAGACAATAAAATATCAAGGAAAATATTTAGGACAAATTAATACAACTGCCTCAAAAATAGAAACCGAATATAAATTAGAAAGGAAAAAATAAAATGCTAACAAAAGAGGAAATAAAAAAACAAATTAGTTTAGGTAATATAAATATTACTAACTTAACGGAAAACTCTTTAACTAAACCAAACAGTTGTAATGTTACTTTGGGTGATACATTGTATGTATATAATGAAAAGGTAATTGATGCTCGAAATCAAGATATATATCTTAAAGAAGTAATGCATGATTTACCTCATAATTTAAAAAAAGTAACTATTCCGTCTTCTGGTTTATTATTAGAACCTTTTAAAGTATATTTAGCTAAAACTGTAGAAAAAGTTACTACTAATGGCTTTATACCTATTATAAATGGTAAAGTATCTTTATCTTTATTAGGTTTAAGTATTACGCATAATAATGAATATAAAGATAATTGTTATGATGATTATTTATTATTAAGTATAATTTGTACAAAACCAACTATTATTTATCCTTATATTCCTATTGGTAATTTAATATTTGAAGAAAGCTTAATTGATCGCGTCAATTATGGAATGTTAAGTGGAAAAGAAATTGAAAGAAGAATGGCCTTAGGAACCATTATTATTAATAATAAAGATAATATAGTTATAAATCCCAATTCGGTTAATTTAACTTTAAATAAAAAGATGGGTTATTATGTAAATGATGTTATTGATTTAAAAGGTAACAATGAAATTAAAGAATTTTATCTAGAAGAAGAGGGAACTATTTTAAGTCCTAATGAAGTTTATCTGGCGAGGACTAATGAGTGGACTGAAAGCTATGATACAGTTCCCATGCTAAATGGGCGTAGTTCTTTAGGCAGGTTAGGGATGCATGTACATTGTTCCGGGGGCATGGGTTCAATCGGCTACAAAGGTTATTGGCATTTAGGAATAAGAACAACATCTTCTTTAAAAGTTTATCCTAATATGAAATGTTGTCAAATTTATTACTTAACTCCTTATGGCAAAATAACAAATTATTATGAAGGATCAATGCAAATGTTAGGTGAAGACTTAAGTAGTCAGTATACTCGTGTTTTAAAAAATCATAAGCAACTTTAATTAGTTGTTTTTTTTTTCATAAATATTTGATAAAATATAAACACAAAGAGGAGATGGTTTAAATGTTTAAAAGATTAGATGCTATTGTTAGTAAATATCAAAGTATAAGTGAAGAATTAGTTAAACCAGAAGTATTAAATGATTTTAATAAGTTAAAAGAATTATCTAAAGAACAAAGTGATTTAAAAGAAATAGTTGAAACTTATGAAGAATACAAAAAAGTTGAAGATAATTTAAAACAAGCTCATGAAATGGAAAATGATCCGGATCTTAAAGAGATGGCCTTAAATGAAATGGCTAGTTTAACTGAAGAAAAAGAAAATCTTTATAATAAGTTAGAGATAATGTTAGTTCCCAAAGATGAAAATGATGGTAAAAATGTTATTATGGAAATAAGAGGAGCAGCTGGGGGAGATGAAGCTAATATTTTTGCTGGCGATTTATTTCGGATGTACTCGCATTATGCCGATGCTAATGGTTGGAAAATCGAAATCATTCATGAAGTGGAAGGTGCCAGCGGTGGCTATGCTCAAATTGAATTTATGATTAAAGGGGCTAATGTTTATTCGAAGCTTAAGTATGA
>CANQIU010000035.1 GCA_947624145.1 uncultured Bacilli bacterium
GAGAACAAGCTTTAGAAATATGTGAAGCTTTAGTTCGTAGTGAAGCCGTAAGTTTAATTGTTATTGACTCGGTTGCTGCCTTAGTTCCTCAAGCGGAAATTGATGGGGAAATGGGTGATTCTCATGTTGGTTTGCAAGCTCGTCTTATGTCGCAAGCCTTAAGAAAATTATCCGGAACAATGAATAAAACTAAAACCACGGCCATCTTTATTAATCAACTAAGAGAAAAAGTCGGCGTTATGTTTGGTAATCCGGAAACTACTCCTGGTGGACGGGCACTAAAATTTTATGCCTCAGTAAGACTTGACATTAGAAGAGGAGAACAAATTAAAATGGGGGAACAAATCATTGGTAATAAAACAAATATTAAAGTTGTTAAGAACAAAGTTGCTCCACCATTTAAGACAGCTTCGGTAGATATAATGTATGGAGAAGGAATATCTAAAGAAGGCGAAATAATTGATATTGCAAGTGAGTTAGCTTTACTTGATAAAAGTGGGGCTTGGTATTCTTACAATGGGGAAAAGATTGGCCAAGGTAAAGAAAATGTTAAAATTTATTTAAAAGAAAATCCAGCTTTATGTCAAGAATTAGAAACGAAAATAAGAGAACATTATGGTTTTAATAAAAAGAAGGAAACCAAAACAGAAGAATAGCTTAATTTGAGCTATTTTTTTCTGCTTGATTTATTTGGCAATAACCTTTATAATTAAGGTATAGATAAAAGTTTAATATTTATTCTATAAATAAAAGAAATGGGAGGATTTAAAATGGAGTTTAATTTAACATCCATTTTAACTCTTATTGTTGGTATTTTTGTTGGAGGAGTTATTGTTATTGTTGTTAATGCGATAAAATCCTCAAGAACTATTTCCAAAGCTAATAAATTAATTGAAGAATCAAAAAAAGAAGCCGAAAAAAGTAAAAGAGATGCATTATTAGAATTAAAAGAAGAAAGTTATAAATTAAAACAACAAACTGAACAAGAAATAAAAGAAAGAAAAGCAGAACTTTTACAAACAGAAGAAAGAATTCAAACTAGAGAAACCAGTCTTGATAAAAGAGAAGAAATGCTCCAAAAAAGGGATAACTCTTTGCAAGATAAGGAAAATGATTTATTAGCTAAACAAAAAGATTTACAAGATAAAGAGGATAAAATGGATAAGCTTCTGAAAGAAGAAGTGGAAAAGTTAGAGCATATTGCTAGCTTTAGTAAAGAAAAAGCTCGTGATTTAATCATGAAACGAGTTGAAGATGATATGGAAAAAGAAATAAGTAACTATATCAAAGAAGAAGAAACTAAAGCTAAACTAGAAGCTCATGAAATAGCTAAACAATTAATTGTTGGTAGTATGGAAAGATATGCTGATGATGTTGTAGGCTTACAAACGGTTAGTACAATTGATTTGCCAAATGATGATATGAAAGGGCGATTAATTGGTCGAGAAGGAAGAAATATTCGAACGATTGAATCTGTCACAGGTGTTGATTTAATAATTGATGATACACCAGAAGCAATTGTTATTTCCTCATTTGACCCTTTAAGAAGGGAAATTGCCAAAATTACGATTGAAACTTTAATTAAAGATGGAAGAATTCATCCGGGAAGAATTGAAGAAGTCTATGATAAGACGGTTAAAGATATGAATACCAAGATTATGGAAATGGGTAATAAAACCATTAGCGATTTAGGTCTTACCAAAATGGAACCTGAATTAATTAACTTGGTAGGAAAATTAAATTTCCGGACTAGTTATGGGCAAAATGCCTTAAAGCATTCCATTGAAGTGGCTAATTTGTGTGGTTTAATGGCATCAGAACTTGGCGAAAATGTTACTTTAGCCAAAAGAGCAGGACTTTTACATGATATTGGAAAAGCCATTGATTTTGAAGTCGAAGGTTCCCATGTAGAAATTGGCGTAGACATGGCTAAGAAACATCATGAAAGCGATGTTGTCATTAATTCAATTGCCTCTCATCATGGGGATACAGAAGCAAAATCAGTTATTGCTGTATTAGTGGCTGTAGCCGATACTTTATCAGCCGCCCGTCCTGGAGCTAGAAATGATTCTTTAGAAAACTATATTAAGAGATTAGAACAACTAGAAGAAATCGGTAACTCTTACGAAGGTGTTGAAAAAACATTTGCCATGCAAGCCGGAAGAGAACTACGGGTTATTGTTAAACCCGCGGAAATTGATGATGCTAAGAGTCATAAAATTGCTCGTGATATCAAAGAACGAATTGAAAATGAAATGCAATATCCAGGAACTATTAAAATAACGGTTATAAGAGAAACTAGAGTTCAAGAAGAAGCTAAATAAAAAGTTATCCAAATGGGTAACTTTTTTAGACTTCAAAATCTCTTTTCATAATTGTTTCTAATGTTGTTTTTGTTTTTCTTCTAATTCTTTCATACTGATTAATAGTGCTTTTTATAACTTGAGTAGGTTCCATACCTAATTTACTTTTAGGATTAACCTTATTATTAGCAATTAAGCTTTCCATTGCATTTATAATCGCATATTTACTAAAATCATTATCTAAAGTGGGATTTAAAAATAATTGGCGATGATAATCATTAAAGATACTTGTTGAAAAATTTAAAGGATATAAAGAATTTATCGTATTTAAGCGATAGGCTTTAAAAAAACGAATAACATCTTCTTTTAAAATTGCCTGGTAACTATAGGCAATTGTAAGTAAGTGAAATAATTGCAACCATTCTTTACAAAAAGCATAGCCACCATTTTTAATATGTTTATCAGCTTCTAAGATTAAGCCTTGACCATTTTTGTTTCCACCGGAAACGGTATTTTGTTTTATTAAGGAAAGCCAAATTGGACAAGTTTGAAATTCTAAAGATGTTAAAGGCATTTCTTGATTATAGTCTTCGATTAACTTTAAAATAGCATGATAATTATCAATATTAAGTAAACAACTTTGTTCTAAATTAAAATCGGTATTTTTTAATATTTCTTGAGATATAAATTGGAGAATTCTTTTACTAACGAAGTAAGCATGATGATCTAGGGTCTTAGAAAAGTAAATATAACCAATTTCCTTAATATCAAAAGGGATAAATAAATCATTTAAATTATAATAACAATGTGAACTATGTCCTTCAAACCGGTACATTGAACTTAATTTAACATTTTGAAATGTTTCTTCTAGAATAGTCATTAGGCTTGATTTACTTCCATAATAACTGGAAGAATTATCGGTCTTCGGCCAGTTAAAGAATTAATAAATGGTAATAATTCTAAAATGATTTGATTTTTTAAATCGGTATAACTATAAGTAGATTTCATTAAGAAATTATTAACTATTTCGGCAATTTTTCTTTCTATTTTTTGCATTAGTTCTTGGTTTTCATTAACTAAAACAAAACCTCGGGCCGTAACATTAGGCTTAAGAAGAAGTTTTCGAGTTAAAGTATTAATATTTAAAATCGTAATTAATATTCCATCTTGGCTCATTAATTTCCGGTCTTTAATAACAACACTACCTATATCCCCAACTCTAGAACCATCAACATAAACATCTCCCGCTTGGACATGTCCATTTTTTCTTACTTCGCCATTTAAAAGTTCAACAACATCCCCATTAGAACAAATTAAAGTATTATTTTCATCAACGCCACATTCTACGCCAATTTCGGCATGTCTTTTTAGCATACGATATTCGCCATGCATTGGCATAAAATATTTAGGCTTAATTAGTCTTAACATCCATCTTAATTCTTCTTCTTTGGCATGACCAGAGGTATGAATATCACTAAATTCAGAATTTGTAAAAACTCTAACGCCTTTTAAATAAAGTTTATTAATAATCCGATTTATACTTTCGGCATTACCCGGAATTGGACTTGAAGAAAAGATAACTAAATCATCATTAAGTAGGGATATTTGTTTATGTTGGCCACTGGCAATCCGGGATAAAGCCGCTAAGGGTTCGCCTTGGGAACCTGTACATAAAATACAAACTTCATTTCTTTTTAAAGATTTAGCTTGATTAGCATCAATAAACAAAGACTTATCTTTAATTAAACCATTATTTAAAGCAAGTTCAACGCTATTTTCCATACTTCGGCCAAAAACAATAATCTTTCGGTTATATTTACGACAAGTTTCGGCAATATGTTTTACTCGGTAAATATTGGAAGCAAAGGTGGCAATAATAATTCTGCCATGATGTTTACTAATGATATCATTTAAAGTTCCATCAACAGCACTTTCGCTTTTAGAGTATCCACTGGTTAAAGCATTTGTGGAATCACTTAATAAAAGAGTTACGCCATTCATCCCAGCTTGTGCCATTTTATGAATATTAGCCACTGGACCAATTGGCGTTAAGTCAAATTTAAAATCTCCTGTTTCAAAAATATTACCATTAGGAGTTTTAATTAAAATTGCAAAGCTATCAGGTATAGAGTGGGTCGTATTAATAAATTCAATTTCAAAATGTTTGAATTTAACGACTAAATCGGCCGTAATAGTTTCAAAATTATGATAATTAATATTTCTTTCTTCTAATTTTTTAATGATTAAATCTTGAGCTATTTTCGGTGTATATATTACAGGGATATTAATAGCTTGAAGTAAAAAAGGAATACCTCCAATATGGTCTTCATGGCCATGGGTAATAAATAAGCCTTTGATTTTATTTTCATTTTTCTTTAAATAAGAAACATCTTGAATAACATAATCAACTCCTAGTAAATTATCCTCCGGAAACATAACCCCGGCATCAATTATAATTAATTCATCTTGATGTTCAACAACATACATATTTTTTCCAACTTCTCCTAAGCCACCTAAAGCAATGACCTGAGTTGGCACATTTTCTTTCATAACAAAATTTTCCTTCTTTCTTTAATAAAAGTTTTTTAAACTAATATTAATTATAGCAAAAAAACTATATTTTGTCTATTTTTTTTGATATGATAATTATACAAGGGAGGAAATAAGATGGGATTATTTGATAAACTTAAAAATATTATTAAGAAAAAAGAAGATACGGAAGGACAAGAAACTCTAGAAAAATATGATAAAGGTTTAGAAAAAACTAGAGATGAATTTGTTTCTAAGTTAAATGTTTTAGGTATTAAGTATACGAAAGTTAATGAAGAATATTTTGAAGAATTAGAAAACATTTTAATTATGGCTGACATTGGGGTAAAGACAGTCATGGATTTTATGGATCGTTTAAGAAAAAGAGTAAAACAAGAAAATATAACTGATACAAATTATTTAAAAGAAGTAATTGTTGATGAATTATTTATTATATATGTTAATGGCGAAAATATTACGAGTAAAATAAATATGGTGGATAATGGCCCAACGGTTATTTTAGTTGTAGGCGTAAATGGGGTTGGTAAAACTACTTCAATCGCTAAACTTGCTTATAAGTATAAAAATGAAGGCAAAAAAGTTATGCTTATTGCCGGGGATACATTTAGAGCTGGGGCAGTTGAACAATTAAAAATATGGAGTGAAAAAACCAATACTTTATTTTATGGAAAAGAAAATATAGACCCAGCTGGAGTTATCTATGATGGTCTAGAAGAAGCTAAAAGTAAAAATGTTGATGTCATTTTAGTTGATACAGCGGGTAGACTTCATAATAAAGTAAATTTAATGAAAGAATTAGAGAAAATTAATAAAGTAATTGGCAATTTAATTCCCGGTGCTCCGCATGAAACATTACTAATAATTGATGCCTCAACGGGGCAAAATGGTATTATGCAAGCCGAAGCCTTTAAAGAAATTACAAACATCACGGGAATTATCTTAACTAAACTTGATGGCACAGCTAAAGGAGGAATTGTTTTAGCTATTAAAGAAGCTGTTAATATTCCTGTTAAATTTGTGGGTCTTGGTGAAAAAATGACCGATTTAATAACCTTCGATATTGAAGATTATATCTATGGTTTATTTAAGGATATGATGTAAATGGAAAAATTTATCTATTTTAATAATTTATTTTCTATATATAAAGAACTTCTTACTAAAAATAATCAATTAATTTTTTCCGCCTATTACGAAGATAATTTATCTTTACAAGAAATTGCTGATAACTTAAATGTATCTAAAAGCTATGTTGGGACAACCTTAAAAAAGTGCGAAAATAAATTACAAGAATATGAAAATAAATTACAAATATATGCTAAAAATGATCAGTTAAATAAATTATTAACATATAATGATATAACTAAAATAAAAGAAGAACTAAGAAAGATTATTTTTTAGTTTTTCTTTTATAAATTAGTATTATTTTGCTAACTTTAACATAAAAATTAGTAGAGGTTTTAAAAAATGAAGAAAATATTATTAATATTATTAGCATTTATGATTGGTTCATTCAATGTTTTAGCAGAGGAAGATTTTGCACCCAATGCTAAAAGTGCTATCTTAATTGATTCCGCAACAGGGGAAGTTTTATTTGAAAAAAATGCCGATGAGAAGTTGCCACCGGCTTCCATGACGAAAATTTCTAGCATGTTAATTGTTATGGAGGCAATTGATTCTGGGAAACTAAGCTTAGATGATAAGGTTACAATTAGTGAGGAGGCCGCCTCAATGGGAGGTTCACAAGTATTCTTAGAAGCAGGCGAAGTTTATCCGGTTTCCGATTTACTTAAAGGTGTGGCGGTTGCTTCGGGTAATGATGCGGTAGTTGCCTTAGCTGAGAAAGTTGCGGGGTCTGAAGCAGCCTTTGTGGAAATGATTAATAAAAGATTAAAAGAACTAGGAGCAACTAATACCAACTTTGTTAATCCCCATGGCTTAGATGCCGAAAATCATTATTCGACGGCTAGAGATATGGCTATTATAGCTAAGGAACTGCTTAAACACCCGAAGATATTAGAATATACCAGCATCTATGAAGAATATCTAACTAAAAATAATGGTACTAAAACTTGGCTTGTTAATACCAACCGCTTGGTCCGTTTTTATAACGGTGTTGATGGTTTAAAAACGGGATTTACTAACTCCGCTGGATATTGTTTAACGGCAACAGCTAAAAAAGATAACTTCCGCCTTATCAGTGTAGTCATGGGAGAAGAAACTAGTGAAAAAAGAAGTGCTGACACTGTCAAGTTACTAAACTATGGCTTTAATACCTTTAAAATTAATGTCATTAAGAAAAAAGAAGAAATATTAGGTAAAGTTAGAGTTGAAGGTGGTAAACAAGATTATGCTTTAGTAACTTTAAAAGAAGATGCTACGGAGCTTTTAAAAAATACGGAGGATCCAACCGAATATCAATTTAATTTAAAAATAGATAAAATTAAAGCGCCAGTCTTAAAAGGAGATATTGTAGGAAAAGCGGAAATTGTCGATAAAGAGGGTAATATTATTGATGAAGTGGACTTAACAGTTAAAGAAAGTATTCAAAAAGCAAATATTTTTGACCTTTTATGGCGAAATATGAAGATTCTAAGTGCCGGGAAGATTCTAATTAAAGATTAATATGTAAACAAACGTCAAAAAGACGTTTTTTTAATTGAAAATATTGACAAGTTTTGTCGAAAGTGTCTAAAACCTAGCTAAAATGTTCTATACTTTATACAACAGGTGAAGACATGTTAAAGATAGATATGGAATATAAGAAAGATATTTTATTTTGTAGACTGAAAGGAAAATTAAAACAAAGACAAAGTTTAAAACTTAATTATTATTTAAATTCGGTTTTAAAAAAAAGAAAAATAAAATACTTAGTCTATAATTTAGAAAAATTAAAAGATATTGATCTAAAAGGAATAGATGCTTTACTAATAAGTAAAGTAGAAATAAATAAAAATTGTGGAAAGATCTTTACTTGTAAAGGAAATGATAATATTTTAGCTAAAATTAAACAATTAAAGATACCTAATTTAACTTGTGAAAGAAAGGCTTATGGTGAGATTTAAAATGGAATTAATTGAAGAAAAGATTATTAAAGAAAATGTTGGTCTTATTTGGAAAATTGCTTCTTCTTTTTATGGAGTTGATAAAAAAGACTTATTTCAAGCTGGTTGCTTAGGAATTGTTAAAGCATATCGAAACTATAAAGAAAATGGAACAACTAAATTTAGTACCTATGCCCATAATTATATTTATGGGGAAATGTATAATTTAGTAATGAATAAAGAATTAAAGGTAAGTAAAGATTTAAAGAAACTTTATTATAAGTTAGAAAAGTTTCGTTATCATTTAGCCCAAATTAAAGGATATATTCCAAATAATCAAGAATTAGCCTTATATTTAAATATGCCTTTAGAAATGGTTGAAGAAGCTTATCTTGCTTTTGGTAGTATTATTTCTTTAGATAATGATAATGAAGAAGAAAGAGCTTTATATGAAGTAATTCCTTATGAAGAAAACTTAAGTGAAGATGATAAAATCTTACTAGATAGTTGCCTAGATACTTTAAAACCTTTAGAAAAAGATATTATTAATGCTCGTTATTTTGAAGATTTAACCCAAAGTGAAACAGCGAAAAAGCTTGGTATTACCCAAGTTATGGTTTCGCGTTATGAGCAAAAAAGTTTAGCTAAGATGCGTGATTTTATGTATATGTAAAAAAAACTTTATCATAATAAATGTAGGTGATAAAGTGAATATAGAAGATTATAAAAAAATGGTTAAAGAATTTTCTCCCCAAGAAAATAGATTAAAAAACATTTTAGTATCTTTCTTTGTGGGTGGACTAATTGGTTTTTTAGGGGAGTTTTTTATTTATTTTGTAACGGAATGTTTTGGGACAAGTCAAGTTGAAGCTTCAATGTGGCTATGTTTATTTCTAATTGTTGTAGGAACTTTCTTAACAGCTTTAGGTTTTTTTGATACATGGTTTAGTAAACTTAAATGTGGGCTTATTATTCCCACGACTGGCTTTGCCCATTCGGTAGCTAGTTGTGCCTTGGATTTTAAAAAAGAAGGGTTAATTACGGGATTAGGTGCTAATTTTTTTCGTTTAGCTGGTTCAGTTATTTTATACGGAATTTTATCAGCATTCTTTTTATGCGTAATCAAGGTGATGTTAATTGGCTAGTATAAAATATAAAAATGTTTATTTAACGGACTATTATACAATTGTAGGTCCTTTAGAAAAAGAAAGTAGATTAAGAAGTTATGATATTGCTTTAGATGATTATTATTATAAAGAAAATACTTTTGAATTAGCTGAAATAAAAATGCAAAAAGTCGTTTTAGATAATATCTTATTTAAGAACAGTTTAAAAACTAAGGATGTCGATTTATTAGTAGGTGGTGATTTAACTAATCAAATATCTGTGACTAATTATAGTGCTAAAAATTTTAATTTGCCTTTCTTAGGTTTATATGCAGCTTGTGCAACTTTCCCGGAAAGCTTAATTGTCGCGGCTAACTTTTTAGATAGCATGAGTTATAAAAGAATTTTAACGGTGACAAGTTCCCATAATTTAACGGCTGAGAAACAATTTCGGTATCCAGTTGAATATGGTTCCCCCAAACCCCATACTGCTACATTTACAGCAACGGGGTCAGTTGCAACACTTCTAACTAAAGCCCCGAGTCATATAAAAATCGAATCATCAACAATTGGCACACCGATTGATATGGGCATAAGCGATGCTAATAATTTAGGAGCTGTTATGGCGCCAGCTGCAGCTACAACCCTTTATACTCATTTACAAGAATTAAAAAGAGATGCTGATTATTATGATTTAATTTTAACGGGTGATTTAGGTTGTGTAGGTGGAGAAATATTTAAGGAATATTTAAAAGTTAATTATAATTTAAAATTAAAAAGATATTTAGATGCCGGCTGTGAGCTTTTCTTAAAAAGCCAAGATACTTATGCTGGTGGCAGTGGACCAGTGTGTTTACCTTTAGTTTTATTTGATAAAATCCTTTGCAGTGGAAAATATAAAAAAATTTTAATTATTGGCACTGGAGCTTTGCATTCCGCTACATTAGTTAATCAAAAAAAATCAATCCCGGCCATTGCTCATGCCGTTAGTTTGGAGGTGTTAGATTGAATTACTTATATGCCTTTTTATTCGCTGGTATTGCTTGTGCCTTAGCGCAAATTATCTTGGATAACACGAAGCTTACGCCTGGTCATATTACAAGTCTTTTTACTTGTCTCGGAGCCTTATTTTCCTTTTTAGGTTTATATGATGGCTTTATTGAAAAATTTGGGGCCGGAGCCACAGTTTTAATCTCTAACTTTGGCCATATGCTTTATAGTAGTGCTTATCAAGGCTATTTGGAAGAAGGTGTTTTAGGTATTTTTTCCGGCATGCTTTGTAAATCATCTTTAGCCATCACCGGCGCTATTGTCTTTTCTTTTCTAGTATCCCTAGTCTTTAATCCAAAAGATTAATTTAAACAAAAAATTTCTTGGTAAAAACAAAAACTTATGATATGATTATTATAAGTAAGGGTGCGTGATTTAGAGTGAAAGAATTAGAACCACTATTAAAAGAAGACCAAGAATCTTTAGTTTTAAACGAAGAAAAAAAAGAAGAAGTTCAAGAAGAAAGCAAAATAGTAAATGTTGATATCTCGGCTTTGATGCCTGAAGAACCAAAAGAAATAAAGATAGTAGAAGAAAAAGAAACCAAAGAAAAAGTTGATGACATCTTTTTAACTGATGATAAATTAAAAATAGTTAAAATTGCTTTTACAACTATTTTAGCTATTTTAACTATTTATGTTACTTTTCAAGTAGCTTATAACTTCTATATTGGTTTTAAATATAAAAACGTTGATTCTACGACAATAAATGAATAGACAGTATTTGTTTAAATAAAAGCTTTAAATTATTTAAATAGACTATTTTTGATACTTGGTCTATTTTTTTTATTTTTCCAGTGATTTTTTTAATATAGCCATTCTTATAATAACTTAAGATTATAGTTTCTTCTGTATAATAGGCTTCAATTATTTTTTCTTCTAATTCTTTAATTTCTTCTTCAGATAAAATAGGAATATCTTGTTTAGTTTTTTCATAACTTAAGGTTTGTAAAACTTCGTTACTTGAAAATAAAGAATTAAAAGGTTGCCATTTAATAATACCACGGTCTTGTTTCATGCTTGATGACCTCCAATCTTTTGATTTCTTTCTAAGATAGTCGAATCAGGAAGAAGGCTTGAGGCTTTAACTACGCTATTTTTTCCATACTTTCCTTTTATACTATCAATAGTTTCATTTATCTTAATATCATTTTTTACCTTTTCACTTGATTCAAATAAATTAAGTTGAACCCCTTTTTTACTAACTAAACCACCACAAGAAATAGATACTTTTCTAATTGGTAAATATTCGTAGTAGCGGTCAAACAAAGTAAAACATTCTTTAACTATTTCTTTAGATGTATCGGTAGGATTATCTAATTTTAACCGGTGATAAAAACCACCTCCTAAATTTTTAGAATAACCAATGCCAAAACCTATGACTGTTGTTTGTTTTTTATTTTCTCTTAAACGAGAGGTTAAAACATCAACCATCTCAGTGATTATTAACTTAATATTATTCTCATCATAATCTTTAAATAAAACTTGGGAATGACTATAAGATAAATCTTTTGGTAATTCTTTATAGTCACTAATCTTACTAGTATCAATGCCATTAGCATGATTCCATAATTCTTGGCCCATGATGCCAAACTTATCCTTTAATTTATTTTTATCATATAAGGCTAAGTCTTTAATGGTATAAATATTTAAGTTATTTAAGTTTTTCTCCATTCTAGGACCTATCCCCCACATTTTAGATAAAGGTTTTATAGCCCAAAGATTAGTTTTGATATCTTGATAAGTCCATTTGGCAATGCCATTTTTATAAAGTTTAGCCTCGGTATCCATAG
>CANQIU010000036.1 GCA_947624145.1 uncultured Bacilli bacterium
ACACTTTTTATTTTTCAAGTTTTTTTCATTTTCTAATTTAAAACTAAAGACTTTTCGTCAGAAATTTGGTACAATATAAAATATTTTTTGGGGGATTACTATGGAAAAAGAAAAAATAGAAGAATTAGAATATTTAACTAAACAATTTTTTGAAAAAGATTTTAAAGATTGGAATCTTAAAGGAAAATATCCATATGAAGAATATTATCAAAATTTACCATATAATTTAAATAATGATATATGGTTAGCAAAAATGTTATTAAAAATAGAAAAACCAAGAGATATTTTTTTTAATGAAACTTATGAATTTGTAAGATTTAATCGATTCTTTAAAGAAGCTAAGCATAATTTTACTTTATCTATTGTAGAATATCAAATAAAAGGGATGGAATATAACTATGGTTTTTGCATTGATAAAGATTATAATTTTGAAACTAAACATAGTGAAGAAAAGTTTCGGAAAGCTATAATTAAATCATTAAAAAAATTAGGTTTAAAAAGATCACTTATTGAAGAAGGTTTAGAAAAATATAATTATTTATGGCAAGATAAATATATGGAAAAGTCATATAATAATAATCCTAAGCATCATTATTATAATATAGATGATATAGAAAAAAGTAATAAAGAAGAATGGTTAAATAAAAGAAAACAAAAATATTATTTAAAACACCAAAAGAGTATTGAAAAATATAGTAATAATCCAAAATATAATTATCATGAAATACCATTTAATAAAGAAGAAACAATTAATACTATGAATAATATTTTACATAAATATAAAAATAATCAAATTCTTGTAAAAGAAGAAAAAGAATATTTTTTAGAATATTTAGATTTTTTTAAAAAAAGTAGGCCATTTAAATTTGCTTCTATATTTTTTGAATTAATAGTTTGTTTATTATTAGTCCTATGTAACTTATTTATTTATAATACTTTTTTAGCAACTGATATTATTAGTAAATTAATATTTTATTTTTCACTTATTTTAAGTAATTCATTTATATTATTTGGAGCAAGTAAAATTAGAGACAAAATTATTCAAAAAAATGCTGATAAAATAAAATATGATTTAGAATGTCAATTAAAGTCTTTAAATAAACAAAATAAAATAGAAAATGTTTCTCAAGAAGAACAAAAAGATAAGAATTCTCAAGAAGAAAAAAAAGAAAAAGTTTCTCAAGAAGAAGTAGATACATTTATAATTTATATTGGTCGTTTGTATGATATAATTAAAAAGAACGGTGTAGATAATTTTAAAGAAGAAATTCAAAGTCTTCATGATTTAGCTAATTATTATATGGATGCTAAAAAAAATTTAAATACAACTTCAGAAATTAGTGTATTTTATAAATGTCCAGATTTATGGTCAAGATTTAATGATATTGAAGATAAAGTTAAACAGAAAATTAAGTGTTCTAGTGATATAAAGGCTAATGAAGAGTATTTAAGTTCTTTAAATATGTTTAGTGATGTGGCGGTTTTAGAAAGAAGAAAGGAAGATGGTAAATATGAATAATGAAGAATTATTAAAAGAAGAAACAAGAGATATTTTTAAAGGAAAAGGAATATGGTACTCGTATTGTTATGATAAAGAAGCTCGAAAAGAAGTTTCCTCAAGTTTGTTAACTTGTCATTTAAGAGACTTATGGCTAGCGGATCTTCTAAAAAATGATAGTAATTTAGAAAATATAAGTTATGAAGAAATATTAAATTTTATTTCTAGTCCTTATTTTCAAAATGCTCGGCACGATTATGAACTAAAAACCGTTACGTGGCAAATTAATTATATGATAACCGGAGGAGATGGTTGGTTAGTTCCTAAAAAATATGATGATGACTTTTTTATTTTTGAAGATGATTGTGATTTAGGTTTTAGGGAAGCCGTTATATTAACCTTAACTTCAATTGGGATGAATCAAGAAGTAATTGAAGAAGGACTAGAATTAAATAGGGATATTTGGTTAAAGTCATATATGATAAGAGCTTTTCATAATCAAAATAATCTTAAATTTACTTTTGTGGAAAATATGGAAGAATGTAGTGAAGAATATGAAAAGGCTTGGTTAAACTTAAGAGAATATGAATATTATCAAAGAAATAAAGCTATGGTTGATAAATATGGAAAGAAATCATTAGCAATGCAAATGAATGATGCTGAAGTTCAAAATTTAAAAGAATTTGTTCAAAATGAATATTACAAAAGGCAAAAATATTTAAAAGAAGTTGAAGAAGGTCTTAAAACTGGTCAATACAAAAGAGAAAATATAAAAATATCCGGTTTTGGTGTAGATCCGATGCTAACACCTCCAAGATTAACTAATGAATCTTTAAAAACATCTTCAGCAAAACCTAGATTATTAACAAGAATAAAAAAATTTTTAAATAATAATTAATTAAGAAAAAATGCCAAAATTTCTTGACTTATTGGGTAAGTTAATGATATATTAATAACGCTTAAAGAGAAAAAGGAGAATTATAAGATGAAAAGAACTTATCAACCTAATAAAAGAAAACAAGCAAAGACACATGGATTTTTTGCTCGTAAAGGAAAAGATGTTTTAAATAATCGTCGTAGAAAAGGCCGTAAAAGACTATGTAAGTAATTAAACCACTAAGAAAGTGGTTTTTTTAAAATTGAGGGAATCATAATGAAAAGATATGAAATGGTTAAATCTCATGAAGACTTTAATAATATAATTAATAATGGTCAAAAATTAAAGGGAAAGTATTTTCTTCTTTTTGCTTATCCTAAAAATGAAAAGCGATGTAAGTTTGGTATTGGGGTAGGTAAAAGTTTAGGAAATGCCGTTGTTAGAAACAAATATAAAAGAATTGTAAGAAATATAATTGATACAAATAAATTTTTATTTAAAAATAACTATAATTATATTATAATAATTAAGAAGGAAGCTTTAGGGGTTAAGTATCAAGAATTAGAAAGTTCATTAAAGAATTTAATTAGAAAGGATAACCTATGAAAAAAAAGATTATGATTGGTATATTAAGTTTTGTAATATTACTTACCAGTGGCTGTGGTAATTCAGCTTATATTAAAGATAAAAATAATGAAAAAGAATTTGTTAAACAAGAATCAACTGGACAATTAATTAGAAAAGATATTTTATGTGTACCAGATGATGAAACAGAATTATATAATTTATATAAAGAATATGGTAAAGAATTAAATAATAAATTTAGTGATTTACCAAAATGTAGTGAGTTTAAAATTAATTCTAATGAAAGTAAAGGTCTATGGGAATTTCTATTTGTTAAACCTTTAGCTTATTTAATTTTAAAACTAGGAAAATTAGTTAATAATCTGGGGATATCCTTAATTCTAATTGGTTTAGCTATAAGATTAATATTATTACCATTTACGATTAAAAGTAATAATCAAACCCAAAATATGAAGAAAGCTCAACCGGAATTAGCTAAAATAGAAAAGAAATATCAAAATAAAACGGATAATGAATCATTAATGGCTAAGAGTCAAGAAACAATGTTAGTTTATCAAAAATATAAAGTTAATCCGATGTTAGGATGCTTACTTGCTTTTCTACAACTTCCTTTGTTCTTTGCATTCTTACAAGCGATATACCGAATTCCTTCGATTTACGAAGAAACCTTATTTGGACTTAATCTAGGTATGAGCCCATCCATTGGATTATCTCAAGGTAATTATTGGTATTTATTAATTATTTTCTTAATTGGGGTTTCAACTTATTTTTCCTTTAAACAAACCATGACGCAAACTCCTGGCAATGAAGAAGCTCAAAAACAAATGAAGATAATGGTTTATGTAATGTTATTTGTTATTGTTTATGCATCTTTATCATTACCAATTGCTTTAGCGTTCTACTGGATAATTACTTATGCTTTCATTGCTATTCAAAATATTATAATGAATTATATTAATAATCGGTCATTTGGCCTTAATAATAAAAATAAAAAGAATAAAAGAACAAAGATTAGTGAAAAGATAGCTAAGAAGGAGAGTATGAAGTATGGAAAAAATAACTAAAGAAGGAAAAGAATTAGAAACTGTTTTAGCAAGTATCTTAGAAGAAAATAACTTAACCAAAGAAGAAGTTATTTATACCTATCAAGAAAAGAAAGGTAAATTATTTCAAGGATCATTAATTGAAGTAACTGTTTATCCAAAAAAGAATATTTTAGATGAAATAAAAGTATATTTAACTAATGTCTTAAAATATATGGATTTAGAAGTTAATTTTGAAGTTAGTAATAATGAAGATAGAACTACAATAAAAATGTATTCGAATAATAATCCTATCTTAATTGGTAAAAATGGTCAAACAATTAAGGCATTAGAAGTTTTAATTCGCCAAATGCTTCAAGCTAAGTATGGTATAAATTATAAAGTAAGTTTAGATGTGGAAAATTATAAAGCTAAGAAAGAAAGAAACTTAGAACGAATGGCTAAACAAATAGCTAAAGAAGTTGTAGATACAAAAATGGAAGTAAAACTTGATAATATGTCTAGTTATGAAAGAAGAATTATTCATAATGTTTTAACTAATTTTAAAGGAGTTAAAACCGAAAGTGAAGGGGAAGAACCTAATAGACATGTGGTTATTAAACCAGAATAAAAGAATGATTAGTTACATTTTAGGACTAACATTTTTTTAATATTAACATTTTATTTGGGGGTAATTATGCAAAAATATACAACATTAATATTTGATTTAGACGATACTTTAATAGATAATTGTCAATCTATTAAATATGCTTTTAAAATAATGATAAATGAATTAGGAATATCTTTTAGCGAAGATTTATTTAAAAAATGGCAAAAATTTGATACAGAATATTGGCATACATGGGAAAGTGGAAGCATGGACAAACCTAATACAATTATTACTTTAGATGAAAAAATAACTTATTTAAGAGCTAATCGTTTTATTAATTTCTTTAATAATTTAGCAGTTGACTTTGCTAAAGTTGTAAAATTAAATGAAATTTATTGTTGTATGCTTGGGGAAAATATAATAGAAATACCTAATGCTCGAAAGTTACTTCAAGAATTAAAGTTGAATTATGAGATTATTATTGCTACTAATGGACCAAGAGGAGCCGCTATTAATAAAGTTATGAAAGCTAAATTAGATAATTATATTTCTTTTATTGTAAGTTCTGAAGAAGTAGGCTTTTCTAAACCAATGCCCCAATTTTTTGATTTTATGTTTAATAAAATAGAAAATAAAGATAAAAGCAAAATGTTATTAATAGGAGACTCATTAACAACTGATGTTTTAGGTGGCATGAAAAATGGGTTAGATACATGTTGGTTTAACCCAAATAATTTACCTATTAAAGAAAAGTATATGCCAACAATTACAATAAATAACCTATTACAATTAAAGAAAAAATTATAAAAATAAAATAATTTTGCATAATTCTAAAATAATGCTATAATACTTTCGTTAGTTGAAAGGAAGATTTTTATGGAAGATACGATTGTTGCTATAGCTACATCTTTAGCACCGCAAGCTATATCTATTATTAAAGTTAGTGGTAAAGATTCTATTTTTATTGTAAGTAAGATATTTTCTAATAAGAATCTTTCCCATGCTAAAAGCCATTCTATTTTATATGGTCATATTATTGATAATAATGAAGTTATTGATGAAGTATTAGTTAATGTGTTAAAAGCTCCTAAAACTTATACGAAGGAAGATACGGTTGAAATTAATGCCCATGGAGGTATTATGACAACAAAGAAAATCTTAGAAATTCTGCTTAAAAATGGTTGTCGTTTAGCTGAGCCTGGAGAATTTACTAAAAGAGCATTTTTAAATGGGCGAATTAATCTTCTAGAAGCTGAGGCGGTTAATGATTTAATCACGGCTAAAACTGATGCAGCGCGAAAGATGGCTATTAACAATGTTGATGGAATTTTAACGAAAAAGATTCGCAAATTAAGAGATAAAATGGGCCAAATACTTGCAAATATTGAAGTTAATATTGATTATCCCGAGTATGAAGATGAACTAATCGTTACGGAAGAGCTAATTGAAAAAAATTTAAAAGAAAGCCTAGAAGAATTGGAAACTCTAGTTAAAGATAGTCATAATGGTAAAATTATTAAAGAGGGGCTTGATGTAGCTATTATTGGAGTTCCTAATGTCGGAAAAAGTAGTATCTTAAATTTTTTACTTGATGAAGAAAAGGCAATTGTAACTGATATTCCTGGGACAACGAGGGATATTGTTGAAGGTAGTATTACTTTAAATGGCATATTACTTAATTTTATTGATACGGCTGGCATTAGAGAAACTAATGATTTAGTGGAAAAAATAGGGGTAGATAAAAGTAAAAAGATGGTTAATTCTGCTGACTTAGTTTTATTTATATTAAATAATAATGAAAAAATAAGCTCTGAAGAATTGGATTTAATAAAAAGTATTGATATAAGTAAATTAATTATCTTTATTAATAAAAATGATTTAGAAAGAAAAATAAATTTAGATATGTTAAAAGATTATGATTATGTCTTTGGTAATACTAAAGAAGTAAATGGTTTAAATAAGTTAAAAGAAAAAATAAGTAAGAAGTTAGATTTAGGTAATATAGTTCATAATGATATGGCTTATCTTTCTAATGTTAGACAAATTGATTTAATAAATAAAGCTTTAGAAGAAATCAAAAGTGCTTATAAAGCTTATGAAGATAAATGTCCGATTGATATTATTGAAATAAATATTAAAGGAGCTTGGAATTATTTAGGTGAACTTATTGGCGAAGCCTATACTGATGAACTAGTTGATACTATATTTAGTAATTTTTGTTTAGGAAAGTAGGTGAAGAATATGTATGATATCATTGTTGTTGGTGGAGGACATGCGGGGATTGAAGCCAGTCACATTGCTGCGGTTTTAGGTAATAAAACTTTGCTTATAACTAGTAATTTTAAAAATGTGGGCGATATGCCATGTAATCCTTCAATCGGGGGAACCGCGAAAGGAATTATTGTTAGAGAAGTTGATGCCTTAGGTGGCTTGATGGGAAAAATTGCCGATGTAAGTCATATTCAAATAAAGATGTTAAATAATTCGAAAGGGCCAGCTGTTCGTTCTTTAAGATGCCAAGCCGACAAAATAACTTATCCTAAAAATATCCAAGAAGCTTTAAAAAAGACCAAAAATTTAGAAATAAAAGAAGCGATGGTTGAAGATTTAATTGTTGAAAATAAAAAAGTAAAAGGAGTTATTACGAAAAAGGGCGAAAGAATTGAAGGGAAGAGCGTTATTTTAACCACCGGAACGTATTTAAAAGGCAATATCTTAGTAGGTTCTAAAAATACACCAGGTGGACCTCATGGTGAAGCAAGATGTGATAATTTATCAGATAAACTAAAAGAATATGGACTTAAAATAATTCGTCTTAAAACTGGAACTCCCCAAAGAATTAAAGCTTCATCAATTGATTTTAGTCAAATGCAAGAAGAAAAAGGAGACTTAACTCCTTGGACATTTAGTTTAGATGATAAGCCTAGTTATGATGTTAATAAACAACATTCTTGTTATTTGCTTTATACAAATGCGACAACGCACCAAATAATTAGAGATAATTTAAAAAAGTCGGCAATGTACGGCGGCTATGCCACTGGCGTTGGACCAAGATATTGTCCATCTATTGAAGATAAAATAGTTCGTTTTGCGGGTAAAGAAAGACATCAACTATTTTTAGAACCCGAAAGTTTATATTATGATGATTGGTATTTACAAGGTTTTTCAACGAGTATGCCGGAAGATATTCAAGAAGCAATGGTTCATAGTTTAAAGGGTTTAGAAAAGGCTATAATAACTAAGTATGCTTATGCTATTGAATATGATGCCATCGACCCTTTGCAAATCAAACCTAATTTAGAAAATAAAATCTTAGAAAATTTGTTTACTGCAGGACAAATCAATGGCACCAGTGGTTATGAAGAAGCTGCGGGTCAAGGTATTATGGCTGGGATTAATGCCTCTTTAAAAATTCATCACCAAAAACCTTTTATTTTAAAAAGAAGCGATGCCTACATTGGCGTTTTAATTGATGATTTAGTTACCAAAGGAACAATTGAACCATACCGAATGCTAACAAGCAGGGCCGAATTTCGGCTTATCTTAAGACATGATAATGCTGATTTAAGATTAAGAGAATATGCCTATAACTTAGGAACTATTTCGAAAGAACAATATCAAAACCTCTTAACCAAAAAAGAACAAATTAAATCATTAGAAGAATATTTAAAAAATAATTATTTAAAATTAAGTGAAGATACTATAACTTTATTTAAAAATAATAATTTAGATATTCCTAAAAATAATATGTGTTATTATGATTTATTAAAAAGACCAGAAATAAGTATTAATTTTTTAAGTAAGATAATATCTTTAGATTATAGTGAAGAAGTAAAAGAACAAGTTGAAATTATGACCAAGTATGCTGGATATATAAATAAAGCTTATAAAGAAGTCGAAAAATTAAAAAAATTAGAAGAAAAAGAAATTCCTGAAGATCTTGATTATAATCTGGTTTTAAATCTAGCTAGTGAAGCTAAACAAAAGCTTTTGAAGGTAAGACCTAAAACTATTGCGCAAGCCTCTAGAATAAGTGGGGTAAATCCCGCGGATATTTCGGTTTTATCTGTTTATTTAAAAAAAGAATATAATAAAAAGTAGGCTATAATATGAATATTGAAGAGTTTAAAAAAAGAATTGAAGAACTAGGAATTAGTTATAATGAAGATATGTTAAAAAAGTTAGAAATCTATGCTAACTTTCTTTTAGAATATAATGAACATACTAACCTAACCGCGATAAAGACTAAAAATGAAGTTTATTTAAAACATTTTTATGATTCTTTAACTATTACGAAGGTTATAGATTTAACTAAAACTTCAGATATTCTCGATATTGGCAGTGGGGCAGGTTTTCCGGGGGTTGTTTTAAAGATATTTTATCCTAATTTAAAAGTTACTTTGCTTGATGCTAATAATAAAAAAACAACATTTTTAAATCAACTTATATGTAAATTAGAACTTAATAATATTGAAATTATTCACGATCGTGTCGAAAATTACGCGAAAGATAACTTAAATAAATTTGCACTTGTGACTGCTAGAGCGGTAGCTAATATGCGTGTTTTATCTGAGATAGCTTTACCTTTAGTTAAAGTTAATGGTTTTTTTGTCGCGATGAAAGCAAATGCTAAAGAAGAATTAGAAGAAGCTTTGTTTACCATTAAACTTATGAATGGCCAAGTTACCGGTAACTGTAGTTTTACTTTAGTTGATGCTGGGCTAAGATCCTTAATTAAAATAAAAAAAATAAAAGAAAGTAATTTAAGTGATTTAAGACCATATGATAAAATTGTTAAAAAGCCATTGTCAAAAAATAGAAAATAGGTTAAAATTAATGATAGAAGTAAAGGGTTGATAAAAAGTGGATACAAATGAAAAAGACACAAGAGTAATACAAGTACCTATTGAGGATATAATACCTAATCGTTTTCAACCACGATTAGCTTTTGATGATGCTTCTTTACAAGAACTGGCTAATTCGATTAAACAACATGGAATTATTCAACCACTTGTCTTAAGAAGAATTGAAGATAAATATGAAATAATCGCGGGTGAAAGACGTTATAAAGCAGCCACTATGGCTGGTCTTTCTTCTGTTCCGGCGATAATTACCGATATGGATGATAACAAAAGTGCTGAAGTAGCGATTGTAGAAAATATTCAAAGAAAAGATTTAAATGCGATTGAAGAAGCCCGGTCTTATAAAGCTTTATTAGATAAAGAAGGAATGACTCAAGAAGAATTAGCCAAGAAAATGGGAATTTCCCAAGCAGCTATTTCCAATAAAATGCGTTTATTATCTTTAGCGGATGCTGTTCAACAAGCTTTAATGCAAGAAAAAATAAGTGAACGTCATGCCCGAAGTCTTTTAAAGATAAAGGATGAAAGTAAGCAAAAAGCTTTATTAAAAAAGATAATTGATGAAAGAATGACCGTTAAAAAGTTAGAAGAGGAAATAAAAAATATGGAAGAAAATAAAGATGTAGAAGTACCTGTTATAGAAGGTATAAATTATCAAGATATGTTAACTAAAGCTCAAGATATTACCCCAGCTAAAGTTTTTAAAGAAGAAACTTTAGAAGAAAAAAGCGAAGAAAAAGCTGAAGAACCGGTAGTTATCAATCCTAAAGATATGTATAATACCGCGGAAATTATGCCTAATAAATTCTTTAACTTTTTAGAAGATGAAGCGGCCAATATGAATTTTGAAGAAAAGCCGGTTGTTTATGAAATACCTAAAGAAGAAACCAATGTTCAAGATGAAGAAATTGAAATGTTAGATGATTTTATTATTCCATCAGTTAAAGATAATAAAGAAATAGAACAAGATGATTTTATCAGTAATATTATAAAAACAATAAGAGATTTACATTTAGATAGTAATAAAGTTAAAGTTGAAGAAATTAATCTACCTAATGAATATCATATAAATATTGTTATAAAGAAAGATTCCAAGTAATCTTTTTTTTTATTTATTTGACCATAATGGAAAAGGGTTCAGGCCACGTGCTTTAGCACGTAAATCCTTTAGGATTTAGAGGTAATTCATTGC
>CANQIU010000037.1 GCA_947624145.1 uncultured Bacilli bacterium
CAAGTACCTTAAACTCTTGTATTTACTTACCAAAATAGCCATTTCATCTATTTTTGGGTTTAACCGATACCTCCATGGCCGGCGTCTATTACCACCTTTTTTAATGCTCTATCATCCATGTTTATCACCTAGTGTATTGTATGAAAAGTTATTCATTTGGTGAAAATATTATTTTTTATAACTAGTTTTGAACATATTATATTATTTCAAATAAATTAATTTTAATATTTTATCTTTTCTTTTTTAATATTTTATATATTAAATAACTTACCCCACCATATAAAATAACGGATAAATAAATAGAAAAGATATTATGGCTATCCTTTTCTTGGGCAACAAATGTTACTGTTTCTGGTGGTTTATAATTACTTTCCGTTTTATCTTCGATTATTTCTTCTGGTTGTTCTTCTTTTTTATCCTCTTTTTCAACTAAAATTAAATAGTCTTGGTCTGTTTTATCTTCAGCCGTTACTCTTATTATAACTTCATTATAACCAACTTCTAAATTAGCATTTCCCATAATCTCTACTTTGGCATTAGTATCTTCTAATTCATAGGTAATATTAAGACTATCTAACTCACTATCAATCATAACTATTTTGCTTTTAAAATCATTAAAACTTAGCTCTTTAGCATCCACATAAATCTTTATATTTTTATTATTACTTAAAATTTTTTCTCTTGTAATATTTAATATATATTTTCTTACATTGCCATTTTCGGCAGTAATAGTTATATTGATAAAATTTTCGCCAATTGTTAAATCAACATTTTTAGGATAACTTAAAGTTGCTTTAGAATCATTAGCTATGGCCTCAATTTTTACTTTTTCTTTATTAGTCGAATAAGTCATAATATTAGAAACTAAAATATCTTCATCATCCACTAATAAAAGTTTTAAGGTATTATCACTGCTTTTAACTTTTTCGCTCGTCGTGGGCTTTTTATTAGTAGAACTAGAACTACTGGATGAACTAGAACAACCACCATGCTTAGAACAGCAGCCTCGATGACAATCACTACAGCTTGGACTAACCGTTCCATCATTACAAATTATATTTGCTAAAACTTTTTTTGGATAAACCAAAAACATTAATAATACTAACCAAATTAAAAAAACTCTTCGCATCCTTTACCACTTACCTTTTGTTAATATTTCCTACCTAAAAATTATATCATAAAAATTAAATTATACTGACTTTTTCATTTAACAAAACTAATAAATGCGCTATAATAAGTTTTAACAAAGGAGTCACAAATGGAATATTTTTTTGAAAACAATATCTACATCATTTTTGCTATAATAACCTTATCTTTTTTATGTAAACCAAACTATAATGATAATAAAAAAATAGTAATAATATACTTATTTATTACCATGTTAGCTATTTTTAAAATATTAGATTTAAAAATAATGCTTATAATTTTTTTAATATGTTTCTTTTTATATTTTGAATTTCTTATCGATGATGAATTTAAATTAATAATAATTAAAAATTTTATTTATAAAATATTTGACTTTATCTATTTACTAACTTTTAAATACTTATTTATTTTTTATATTTTAGATTTATTTATTATTAGTACCTCTTTTTCGCATTTAATATATTTACCACCATTTGTTAAATATTCTATCTTCATTATTATATTTATAATAATTATTTCATTTATTACTAATAATGACTTTGAATTAACTTCTTTTACGAAGATGGTAAATAAATTAAATAGCAAAGTTGATTTTGGTAAATATCCTAAACTTGATAATGATAAAAAAAATATTTTATTATTTATAGAAGACAGATCTTTTTTTGATAGACCCCATAGTTATACAATTTTATGTTGGGATTATATTAAATACCGAATTAATAAAATTAACGAAGTAATTCAAAAAATAGATGATGCTAAAGGAAGACATCATAAAATTAAAAATATTTGGCTTTTTTTAAAATATGCCTTTAAGCAAATTAAAAAACAAATGCAAGATATCCCACGCTTTTGGAAAAGAATTTTTTATGGTCACTCTACAATAGAAATGCAAGTTTTTCGTTCTATCGCCGTTAAATCAGGATATACCAAAAAACATTTAAGAAAAATAGCAGAAATTTTCTATACCCCCATATTTTTCCGTGGCTTAAAAAATTATTATAAATTAAATAATCAAAAAGTTAGTGATATCTATTATAAAAATTATATTTTAGCTTGTTATTTAAATTTTTCTCTTGTCTTTTATAAAGGACAAAGATATGCTAATTATTATGAATTCTTTAAGCATCTAAAGACTATTAATAATACTGACTTTTTATTATATGTTTTATGTTTATCTAGTAAATTAGATCGTTTAAATAAAGAAAAATTATTAAACTATTATGGATTAATGTTAGGTTTAAATAAAAAAGATATAGCTAAATCATTAAAAAGATTACCTAAATAATTTACTTTTGTTTTTTCTTATCTATCCTCTTTATTTTTTCTTTAGATTTTTCTTTTAAATTGGCTTTTTTCTTTTTAAATTTAGCGACAGCTTTTTGAATCTTTATATCAGTCTTTTTTCTTACCTTTTTTTCTTTATTATTATATTTTTCCTTTTGTTCATTTATCTTTGTTCTAATTTTATTTAAAGAATTACCTAAATTTTTAAAATTAGGGAAAGCAAATAATAATCTTTTTTCTAAATAATTACTATTAGTTAAATGTTCTAATACTTTTTTAGAAATTTCTTCGGTATTATCTTTATCAACAAACTTATTATCTTTTTTAATATCAATTAAAACTATTAATGAGATTATATTATCTAAAATAAAAATAACTAAAATAACAATCGTTAAAATATTTAAGAATAAAGGATTTAATAAATTAAATAACTTTATTAAGAAAGGATTAATAAAATAGACTATTAAAACACCGCCTATGCCAAAAGGAACCATGGTTTCTAAACATATTCTGCCATTTATATTAAATTTTTTAGTGCTATAGTCCCACCATCTAGCATGGAATATCTTCTCAGCAATAAAACTTGTCATATATTCAAGGATTGAACAAATCACCATTCCCATTACAAATAATGCTATAGGATCAGTCCGATATTTATTAAGAAGTAAAGTAATAAGTAAAGCCCCTCTTCCATAAATAGGACAATAAGGGCCAATTAAAAAACCCCGGTTAATAAATCTATGATACTGCAAATATTTTAAGAAAACTTCAATACACCATCCTAAAAAAGCATATGTTATATATAATAAAAAACAAATTTGTAAAGTATGTAGCATCCTTAACTCTCCGTTTCTATCCTATTATATCAACAAATTAATACTCCTATCAACTAAAAATTGATAGGAGCATCATTAACGCTGAATAATTCTTCCGGATTTAAAATATTCGGATCTACTTCTTTACTAACATTATTCATAAGATTATTTGGACTTTCTATATTAGTTTTAGAATCCCAATAAGTAGAAACATCACAACTGGCTGAGAATGGCCGAGGATTAGGCATATCAAGTTTACAAATCATGGGAATTTTAAAAGCCGTCCCAAATGCTACACAGGTTCCTGGTTGTAAGACTTTCATTTTTTCAATAACATCGCTACTAATATTTGGTAACATTTCTTCAATATACTTAATATCTTTTGGGTGAGTCATTTTAAAAATTAAGAAATTTTGACATTGAGCAATAACTGTATCACTTATTTCAACTGGTCTTTGACTAATTATATCTAAAATTACCCCATATTTTCTTCCTTCTTTAGCGATGCGGTCAAAGATATTATAACCAAGTAAGAAAACATCATTATCATGTTGAATATAACGATGGGCTTCTTCTAAGAATAAATGAAAAGGAATTGTGGCCCGACTCGCATTATCTTTTGAAAAATCAAAAATTATTCGGGAAAATATCTTTACTAAAGATTTAGCATAGTTATCATCCAAAGTTTCTAAATTAATATTAATTATTTGCGCTTTCTTACCATTTAAACTAACTAACTTAGTTATATATTCATCGGCTGAAACATAAGCATCTCCCGTAAAGAACTGAGCCATTTCATTATGTAAAATATTATTAAGTCTAACTCTTAATAGTTGAGCATCATCATGCATATTTTTATTTTGGTTAAATCCTTCACTAATTAAAGTAAATTCCAAAGCTTTCGCTAAATCATTTAAAGTAAAAATTGCTCCTTCTGGTTCTTTAACTTCATCCATATTTTCATCAATAAATTTTAAGATATATTCGGTTATTAAAACTTCTTCCCCAAAGTGGCCATTAGAATCAATTAAAAAGCATTCGCTAAAACTTCGCGTATAACCAAGACCAGGGATTACCGCATCAAAATTAAATTCTTTTGTATGACAAGTATCAATAATCGTAAATATATCATCTTTTTTTTGTCGAGTTGTATTTTGACTATAAAGAATCGTTATTAAAGCATTAGCAATGATATGATTTTTATAATTATTAGCTTCTGGTGTATCCGTAGCAAAAATGCGGGCATACTTTAAAGCTCTTTCAATAATAGTTAATTGCGAGTGTTTATCCGCTTGAAGCAATACACCAAAGTCATCAGTTTTCATTAAATTGATCGGAATATTTATTAAAACATCGCTTTCATCTTTCGGATTAGATGTCATAAATTTATAATTATAATAAGGACTTATACTACTAATATTTTTAAAAGCATTTTTATATTCGCCAAAAGAATCAAAGAAAATTAAATTAGCATTATAAGCTAAAGCTTCTTTATTGCTTAATATATTTTGAACTATTCTTGAGACCCCACAAGATTTTCCAGAGCCAGAATTACCAAAAATACATAAGTGATTAGCAAATAAGTCATTTATGTTAGGACAAACAACAAAGTCTTTATAAGTAGCACTTTTCCCTAAAACAAAAGTCTTATTTGAAATTTTACCAATTAATTCTAATAACTCTTCTTGATTTATTATTCTTACCCGACTATTTAAACTAGCTTTTCTTAATACCCCATTATTGTAGTGTCCATCAATAAATTCGCCCAAAAGACGAACTTCTATTTGATCGGCTCTAATTTCAACAATTTCTCCTAAAAGCTTTTGATCTTCATGTTCAAATATAACATGAAGATTAAGTAAATCGCCTTGCGTATTACTAGAATTACTAGTATTTTCTAATATAACCTTATTATCACTAATATAAAGGATTTTGCCAAACATCTATTATTCACCCTATCTTTAAATTCTTTTCTATAGTAAGTTTAGCATTTTTTTCTAATTTTGAAAAGATAATTTGCCAAAATAATAAAAATATGTTAGAATAAAACACGTTTAAGGGGGAATATAAAATGCCTGATAGAAATATCCGTAAATGTGGCGAATGTCGTTGGTTAGATAAAAGTAGATGTGCCACTTGGGGTGGTAAATACGAATGTGTTAAAAAGCATGGAAATAAGTATGAAAGCGATGATGCAACTAGATGTAGTGACCGTGAAAAATATGAAACAAGAACTTGGCATAGAAGTGGTTGGTATATAACAACCTTAATCTTTTATCTTTTAGGTGATGATCCAAATTTAGCCAAAATTTATTTAAACCTTTATTATCTAAAAGACAATTATTTAGATTTAAATCCTGAATTTAATTCATTTATAAATGACTACAATGAAATAGCTCCAAATATTTGCACTAAAATCATGGAAGAAGAAAATCCTAGTGCTTGGGCAAGAGATATCATGGATAGATTTTTATTTTTTTGTGCTAAAGATGTAAGTGAAGGTAACTTTTATGATGCTACTTTAATTTATATGAATATGTTCGAAGAATTAAAAGATCATTTTAAACTAGATATTGTTAAACCTAAAGTTTTAAAAAGAGTTAGAGTTAAAAATCAAGCAAAATAAGAAGATAATTACTTGTAAAAAGTAATTATTTTTTTATTCATGAACTACTTTAGTTTTACTTAATATATCATGTAAGCCTAATTTATCTTTTTTAAATATAGCCAATATATAGGCTATTAAAGTTATATCACTAGCTAAAGAGGAAATGATTATATTACTAATTAAGTAGGTATTATGATTACTTAAATTTAGTAATAAAAGATTTAAGATATCTGCATATAAACCAAATAAAATGATTTCTCTAATAAATAAGTTTTTAAAAGATACTCTAGTATCATCTTTATTAACTACTTTTATTTTCATTAGTTTTTTACCTAAAGTTTGTCCTTTATTAAAATAGGTAAATATACCAAAATAACCAATATAAACAACAACTTTTATAATTAAATCATACTTTGAATAATAGTTTAGGTCATATAAATTATTCAATAATCTATCTTGATCCACTTTATTATCATTCATCATATCTTCCATAATTAAAAAAGTTTCATCACTTGTTTCTAGGTATTTATCATAATAAGGATTTAAAAAAGTAATTTCTTGTAACATACCTAAAATAATACTTATAAATAACATATCGATTAAAAATGCCCATATTCTTCTTTTAGTCATAATTCTTTATTCCTTTTAAAATAAACAAACTAACTAGTTTGTTTATTAGATTTTAACGTTACGGTGAATGTTTTGGTATCACCTGAACGATTAACTTTAACTTTTACTTTATCGCCAACTTTATATTGATATAAATAGTATCTTAAATAAGCTTTATTAGTTACTTCTTTATCACCAATACTGATAATGATATCACCAGCTTCAATTCCCGCTTTTTCTGCAGCTGAATCTTTTTCAACACTTGTTACAATAACGCCATTAGATAAGTCTGATTTTCTTATTATTTCATAATAACGGAAATCATAATAAGCTTCTTTTAAATCAACCATACTAACACCTAAATATGGTGTATCATAAATCTTACCAGATAAAATCATTTCCGCTTTTTCTACCGCATCTTCAATAGGTATAGCAAAGCCCATTCCTTCTACCCCACTACTAACAAGTTTTAAAGAAGTAATCCCAATAACTTCCCCATTAGAATTACATAATGGTCCCCCGGAATTACCCGAATTTATTGAGGCATCAGTTTGCATAACATTCATTATATAATCACTGGTATTACTATTTGATAAGGAAACTTCCACTTTCCGGTCTTTACCTGAGACAATTCCTCTAGAAACTGTCCAAGAGTAAGCACTATCTAAAGGTGCTCCAACAGCGAATGTCGTATCTCCAACTCGGGCATTATAGGATGAACCAATCTGTGCCACCGCTAAATCTTTATCACTTTCGATTGTTAAAACGGCAATGTCTGCATATTCATCATAACCACTAATCTTTGTTTCTAAAACTGTTTCATCAGTAAAACTAACAGTTACTTTATCGCCACCTTCAATAACATGATAATTAGTTAAAATATGATAAGTGTTGCCATCTTTAGCATAAACAAATCCCGAACCTGAGGCCGTATACACATCCTTTTTATAAGTAGAAACTACAACAACTGCATCATATACTTTTTCAACGGCATCAGCTATCCCATTTTCATTAACTGTTACATCTTTTTCTAAACGCATTACTTCTTCGGTAACTATCACCGGAAAATAATGAATTAACCCATACATAGCTAAACAACCTAAGAAAAAGATAATTAAATAAACAATAAAACTATTTCTTTTTTTACTTTTTTCCATTTTCATAACCTCTCAATTTCTTCGTAGTTTAAAGGAAATCCCATTTCCTCTAAAACTTTCTTAATCTTTATTGTTTTAAGTTTTCCTTCTAACCGATTTATTTCATAAGCCACTTCATCAAGAAACGAATTAAAATTATCTTTATTTAAAACTTGTTTAAAAATAATAACTAAAGCAAATAAATCATTCTTACCATAGATATATTCTCCATATTCATCTTCTTTTATACCTAATAAATGATGATATTTAGTATCTTCAATATTTTTTTGGGTTCGATTTAAATAGCAAATATCTTCATGAGCACAAAGATTACGATAATTAGCTAATATTGGTAAATATTCGACCATACTATAAATATCTAAAGAAAATACATCGGCAATTTCTTTTTGATCTTGATACTGCATAACGGTATACATTTCCCCAATTATTCCAAAGGATAAGACTTTAACTACAACCCATAAAGGAATATAGCCATAATTATTTAAGTAATGGGCCGTTGCCGTGTGTTGTTTACCATTAACATTAATTTGCCTACGGACCTTTCTTAACAAATCATTAATTTGTCTATAACGTTTATTATCTTTGACAAAATTATGGGGATTTAAATAACTATTTTCTTTAAATCCATGATTTTTACTCATAACATAAGCTAAGATACTTTTAATATTATTTTCAAATATTAAGATATGCTTAAAAATAATATTCCGTAGTTGCCGATCAAAATAAAACATGGCATATATTTCTCTAAAAGTAGTCCCCTCAAGAAAGGTTCGATCTAGATCCGATTTCATAAAAAGATGACGATAACCGTTAAAGAAGAAATAATTTTCTCTTAAAAGAATATTTTTGGCTTCTTCAATATCTTCAATGATGAGGCCTTTACTCGTTAGAATATCGATTTGTTCATCTAATGTTTTAAAAGTCTTTGTTTTCACCTTACGTCCACCTTTTACTCTTAAACAATTATATCACAAATCTATTAATTAATATAGCCTAAGTTAATGACTTTATTGTTAAATTAAAGTGAAATATTTGTGAAAGTAATTTTTAATTATAATATTCATTTAGGGCTTGAGCTATAACGTATGCCACTTTTTTTTGATAGCTATCCGTTGTTAAAAGCGCTTTTTCTTTTGGGTTTGATAAAAAGCCACATTCAATTAATATGCCCGGAATATTTATTTTTCCATACATATAAGTACTACTCGGTATTTTTTTTATTTCGCGCTTGCTATCTAAATTATTATTAATATATTTTTGGATAGATTCGGCTAAGTTTTGGTTTTTTTGATCATAAAAAACTTGAGCACCATAGTAAGAACTATTAGGTAAGTGATTTAAGTGAATGGAAATATACATATCAGCCTCAGATTTATTAATTAATTTAATACGATTATCAAAGTCCGTTTTTTTGCGGTGATTTTTAACCCCCATGCTTAAATCATAATCCCCATCTCTAACTAAAAGAACTCCTGAACCTAATTTTGCTAGTTCTTCTTCTAAATATTTAGCTATTTTTAAGTTAATATCTTTTTCATATACATCACCGGATATGGTTCCTGGATCAAGACCCCCATGGCCAATATCAATGGCAATAAGACGTCCGGCTAAAGGTAAAGAAGCCTTTGCCTTTAAAGAAAACAAAAAAGAAAACATAATAATAAAACCAATAAATACTTTTATATAATAATTCTTCATATTTAAATTATATGTTTAAAATTTTGCTTTCAATATAAATTATTATTAAAATTAATTACTTAACAAAATAATACATGGTTATACTAAAAATAAAAAGGAAGTTTTGGATAGACTTATTCGGAATATTTTAAATAAAATTATCTTTAATCTTGTGAAAATAAACAAAGTACTAAATATACCGAATTTATTAAAGGATTACAAAAAACAGATAATAACCCATCTAACCAATATATTCAAGAATTATTAGAGTTTAATATCGATCGTTATAAAAAGTATTTATATAATGAATGTAATTGCCCTGTAAATATTTATATTACTAATAAAAATTATTCTAAATATGAAAAAATAGATTAAGTAAAAATTATGTCAAAACTTAAAATAAACAAAATAAAGTAATTAAAAATGTTGTATACTAAAGATAGTTGAAGGTGTATTATTATAAAAAAGAAGTTAGGTATTACCATTGGTGTAAGTTTATTTATTATTTTTTTATTTTTAATTCCAGTTTTTATTTATATGGTTTATTTTCAACAAGGTTTTCAAGTTAAGGACTTTAAAGATAGTATTGAAATAGCTTTAAATGATGTTTTTCAGTATAATGAAGGAAACATATGTTATGACTATAATTTTAAGTGTCAAAAAGTAGAAGTTACGCCCCAAGGAAATGTTGATTCTACTAAAGTAGGAACATATCATATTTATTATACCTATACTTATAAAAATAAAAGTTTAACTAAAGAACAAATCGTCACCGTTAAAGACTATGAACCACCAATTATTAATGTTGATGATAATGATTTTTCCATCTGTCCTAATTCCGCTGAAGCTAACTTTAAAGTAAAAGCTTATGATAATTATGATTTAGACTTATCTAGTCAAGTTAAGCAATATTTAGAAGGTAATATCGTGCATTTTAAAGTTAAAGATTCATCTGGGAATGAAACCGAAGTTACAAAAGAATTAACTTATCAAGATAAAATAGCCCCCAGTCTTACTTTAAATGGAAATGCCAAAATCTACTTAAAGCTTAATGAAGAATATCATGAACAAGGCGCGAAAGCCATCGATAACTGCGAAGGCGACATAACTAAAAAAGTTGAAATTAAAGGGCAAGTTAACTCCCAAATCGCAGGTGAATATACAATTACTTACAGTGTTAAAGATAATTTTAGTAACACCCAAAAGATCACAAGAAAAGTCTATGTTTATCCTGAATATAATTATCCAAGTTCGACGGGAAAAAATATTTATTTAACCTTTGATGATGGAC
>CANQIU010000038.1 GCA_947624145.1 uncultured Bacilli bacterium
ATCATCAAAAATTTGGTACAATGGCGTTATAAAACTTTTAATTGCATTAAAACTTTCATAACTTTCTAAACATTATAACAAAGATTAAATAATTTATAAATATTTATTTTCATTGTCGTTTGTTTCTTGAAGACGAACGCAGTGAGACGGAAAGGAATGTTTAGAAAAATGGAAAATCAAAACGACAATAAATATTTAGGACAAGAAAAAGTTTCTAAATTATTATTTAAATTTTCTATTCCCTGTATTTTATCATTACTTATTAGTTCTCTATATAATATAGTTGATCAAATTTTTGTGGGGAATAGCAGTGTTGGTTATTTAGGAAATGCTGCAACAACTGTAGTATATCCAATAACGATTATTGCTGTAGCTTTTGCTTGGTGTTTCGGCGATGGCTCAGCAGCGTATTTATCTTTATGTCAAGGGAGAAATGATACCAAAAATTCTCATAAATCAATTGGAAATAGTATATTAGTAACCCTTATAATAAGTATAATATTTATGATATTAGGTTACATATTTATGGATAAACTTTTATATGGTTTTGGTGCAAGTGATGTAACAATTAATTTAGCAAGAAATTATTTTAAAATAATTTTACTAGGCATACCCTTTTATATGCTTGCTAATTCAGTGAATAGTGTAATTCGTGCTGATGGGTCACCTAAATTTTCTATGGCAGCTACACTACTGGGAGCAATTTTAAATATAATACTAGATCCAATATTTATTTTTGGATTTAATTGGGGAATTGCAGGAGCAGCTTGGGCTACTATAATAGGCCAATTTGCCTCATTCGTTCTTTCAATAATTTACTTTTTTAGAACAAAAACATTTAAACTAAATAGAGATAGTTTTAAAATGAATTTTGAAGTTTTTAGTAATGTTATTAAACTTGGTGTATCAACATTTATTACCCAAATGTCAATTGTTGTTATTTCATTAGTTTGTAATATTATGTTAGCAAAATATGGCGCTTTAAGTAAATATGGTGCTGATATACCTATTGCAACAATTGGTATATGTATGAAAGTATTTAGCGTGGTAATAAATATCGTAGTAGGAATTGTTTTAGGAGCACAGCCAATACTTGGATATAATTATGGTGCTAAAAAATATGCTAGAGTTAAAGAGACATTTAAGTTAGTAATAATTTCTACCATTATAGTGGGAATCCTATCAACTATCGTATTTGAATTATGCCCTGAGATCATTATTAAAATGTTTGGTACATCTGATAATCTTTATATGGAATTTGCTATGAAAACATTTAGAATTTTTCTAATGTTAGTAACATTCACTTGTTTAATAAAAGTAATTTCTATATTCTTCCAAGCAGTTGGTGAACCTTTAAAATCAGCTATTGTATCCCTATGCCGTGATATTGTTTTCTTTGTGCCATTAGTTATAATATTACCTAAATTTATGGGAGTAACAGGTCCACTATGGGCTGCCCCAATAGCAGATTTTATTGGAATACTAATATCAGGGACTTTAACGATTTTATTCTTTAAAAAATTATCTAATGTAATAATTACCGATAAAGAAGAAGTAGTTATTAAATCGTCAAAACCTGGTGTAATTATAACAATTTCAAGAGAACATGGATCAGCTGGTAAATATATTGGTGAAGTAATAGCGAAAAAACTTAATATTCCATACTACTATAAAGAATTAACAGCTTTAGCAGCTAAAGAAAGCGGTTTAGATAAAGAATTTGTTTCTAAAATTAATTCTACCCAAGATGTATGGCATGATTTATATTTAACAACATCACCTGTAAAATATGCTATTAAAGCACAAGACAAAATTATTAGTAAAATTGCCGAACATGGTTCTTGCGTAATAGTAGGTCGCGCGGCTGATTATGTATTAAAAGATAATAAAAATCTAGTAAAAATATTTATTTATGCTAATGAAGAATATAAAGTAAAGAAATTACAAGAGATGTACGGTGATTCAGAAAAAGATGCAGTAAAAAATATGAATAAATCAGACAAAAACAGAGCCGCTTACTATAAATTAATTTCAGGTAAAACATGGGGAGATTATAAAAACTATGATTTACTTATAGATTCTTCAATTGGCGTAGAAGAAACTGCCCACGCAATAATAGAATATATAAAACATATAAAAAAATAATAAATTTTATTGAATAATATTATCAAGAAATTAGTAAACTTTTTAACTTAGATGCAAACCATTCTCAATTCTATGTTGGAACAGTAACCCAAGAAGTAATAAAAGAAATATAGAAAGTCAATAAGATAAATATGAGGAAAATTTTTTTAGTTTATTCACGAAATGTACTTTCAGAACTACTCCAAGCCACGGACTTTTAGTACATGGTGGTTGACCCTTGCTTTTTATCTTTCATCAAGCATAATATTTTAAACTGCCATTTTCAAAAAATCTTAACATAATTAATTATTACTTAAACCATCTTTTTGAATATCTTCTAATTTTTCTTGCATCTTTTTAACGGCATTCATTAAAAAATCAACTTCATCTCTTTGGTTTTGATTACTTTTATTTTGGTTATTATCAGTATAGACAGAACCACCTTTTTTAGCTTTTTTACTATTGATATTAATGTTGGTGTTTTCAATTCGTGATTCGATTAATTGTTGTTGGGCCGCATGCGTTAAAACATATTGACCAACCATGATAAGCCAGTTGCCAATTGAGTTTTGTTCATTAGCATTATAGTCCCCAACACAGGCATAACCAACCGCTACGGCGATAAGAGTAAAGACATGGGGATCAATACTAGGGGGAAAATTACCATCTTGCAAAAAAAATCCCCCCTTTACTTAATTTTATTCGAAATTTGCAATTTTTAATAAATTACTATATAATACAATAAGTAAGTGAGGAATAAATTATGCAAATTGATGAGGTTAAAGAACCAATTATCGCGGTTAGACAAAGCCAATATCCTTTAGATAATAAGCCAGAATTTTTACTAGTTGGAAGAAGTAATGTTGGTAAGTCTAGTTTTATCAACACCTTAATAGAACGGAAGAATTTTGCTCGAACTAGTTCTAAACCGGGTAAAACGCAAACCTTAAATTTTTATTTAATCAATAATGCTTTTTATTTAGTTGATGTTCCTGGTTATGGTTATGCTAATGTATCTAAAGAAAAACAAAAGAAGTTTGGTTTAATGATTGAAGAATATTTAAAAAATCGCCATAATTTAAAAAAAGTTTTCTTACTTATTGATTATCGCCATAAACCAACGGAAGATGATATACTTATGGAAGAATTTCTAAAATATTATAATTTAGATATTGTTATTATTGCAACTAAATATGATAAAATAAGTAAAAATAATCGTCTTAAACAAGATAAAATAATTAAAGATACTTTAAAGTTAGAAGATAACTTGGAAATTATAACTTTTTCAACGATTACGAAAAAGGGCCGAAGTGAAGTTTTAAATATAATTGAAGATTCATTAAGATAAGGAGAATAGCTATTATGAATAATAAGGGATTTACTTTAGTTGAGCTTTTAGCAGTTATTATTGTTTTAGGGATTATTGTATCTATCGCGGTTAGTAGTTATTTATCATCTTATGATAAAACCAAAGAAAAATTACTTAAAACAAAAATTGATAATATTGAACTTGCAGCAATAGAGTGGGCTCAAGAAAATATTAAAGATATATCCACTGGTTGTAGTTATCAAAATTATGAAGGCTTAAAAGGTTATAAACCTAATTTTTGTTTAATTAAAACAGTTAAAGATTTAGTTGATTCGGAATATATGAAAACTGATGAATATAATGAAACTACTAATAAAAAAACCTTAACTAATAATGTGACAGGAAAAACTATGTTTTGTGATGAAGTACTTATCTATCGCAAGAATAATCGTATGTATGCTGTTATATATGATGTAAAAAGTAATAACACAAATTTAATATGTAATGAGGGATAAATTATGCAAACAATCTGTTTAATAGGTAAACCTAATGTGGGCAAAAGTTCCATATTTAATCGCTTAATTAATGAAAAAAAAGCGATTATTTTAGATACACCAGGTATTACAAGAGATCGCTTATATGGAATATGTCATTATAAAGATAAAAAATTTTCTCTTATAGATACAGGAGGAATATTTTTTGATGAAGGTTCTTTTAATGATGATATTTTAATGCAAGCAACTTTAGCTATGGAAGAAGCTGATAAGATATTATTTGTAGTTGATGGTTTACAAGAACCAGATTATATAGATTTGCAAATAAGAGATTATTTAAGAAAATATTCGAAAGAAGTAATCGTGGTAGTTAATAAAATAGATAATGCAAAAAGAAAAGATAATATCTATGCTTATTATGAACTAGGGTATGAACACTTATTTCCCGTTAGTTGTGAACATAATTTGGGTTTTAAAGAATTACTGGATTATTTAACTTTAAATATGCCAGTTGAAGAACCTCGTCTTGATAATACTTTTAAGTTTTCGTTAATTGGTCGACCTAATGTTGGTAAAAGTAGTTTAATAAATGCCTTACTTAATGAAGAAAGGGTAATTGTTAGTGCTAATGCCGGAACGACCAGAGATGCTATTGATACTAAATTTACTTATGAACATCAAGAATATATAGCTATCGATACAGCTGGGATGCGAAAAAAAGGAAAAATATATGAATCTTTAGAAAAATATTCTTTAATTAGAAGCTTAAAAGCGATGGAAAGAAGCGATGTTTGTGTTTTAGTTATTGATGCTAAAGAAGGAATTATTGAGCATGATAAACATATTGCCTCTTATGCCCTTAATTTAGGTAAAGCTTTAGTTATCTGTGTTAATAAATGGGATACGGTAAAAGATCCCAATACAGCCATAAAACAATGGCAAGATAAAATAAAAGCAGAATTTCAGTTTGCCCCTTATGCTCATGTTGTTTTTGTAAGTGCTAAAGAAAAGAAAAGAATTCATACGTTAATGCCGGAAGTTATTAAAGCTGCTGAAAATAATAAAAAAGAAATCCCAACCAATATTTTAAATAATATTATAGCCGAAGCTGTAGCTATGCATGAGGCTCCTTCATATAAAAATCAAAGACTTAAAATCTATTTTACCCACCAAACTGGTATCCAACCTCCTAAAATAACATTTGAAGTAAATAATAAAAAATTAGTTCATTTTAGTTATGCTCGCTACTTAGAAAATAGAATAAGAGAAAATATAGATTTAGATGGAACCCCCATAATCTTACAATTTAAAAATAAAAATGAATAAAAAAAATCAATAGCAAAACCGCTATTTTCTCATATAATTACTTAGGAGGATTTATGCGATTTGGTGATGATTTTTTTAAAAAAGTAGAAAAGAAAACAAATGTGGATAAAGCTACGATTCTTTCTTTAGCCGAAAAACTTCAAAATGGCAATATGAAAGATGAGGCTACATTAAGAGAAGTAATTGATACTTTAAGTAAAATGACTGGTAAAAAAGTATCTAAAGAACAAAGTGATAAAATAATTAGTAAAATAGTTCAAGATAAAGTACCTCAAAATGTAGATAAAATGTTTTAATAAGATAGTCTAAACTATCTTATTATTTTACGACTTTTTTCTTATAAAATTACCAAATTATGGTAAAATTTAAAAAGAAAGAGGTAGTAGTATGGATTCAGAAGAAATAGGTAAAAGAATTAAAAAATATCGAAATGCTAAGGGTTTAACGCAAAAGCAACTAGGTGAGAAATTATTTGAAGATGATAAAAAGATCTCTAAATGGGAAAGAGGTAAAGTTAAATTAGATATTGAAATAATCACCAAGATATGTAATGCCTTAGATATATCCGTTCATGACTTTTTAGATGGTATCGAACAAAAGCAAAAGATATCTAAATTAAATAAATTTTATGAAAAGATAAAACCTAATATTTTAAAAATAATTATTGGTGTAGTTGTTCTAGTATCTCTTATTTTACTTTCTATATTTACTATTAATAACTATAACTTTATGACTTATTATAGAATTAAAAGTGATAGCTTAGATTTAAATATTGATAATGGTTTCTTTCTTGAATCAAAATATAAAAATATTTTAATTTTGCATAATATTAAGATTTATAATCGTGATTATGATATCGATGAAGTTAACTTACAAATATATACTTACGTTAATGGAGAAAAAGTTATCTTTTATGAATCAAATGTTTTAGATAATGTTTTTATAGAAGAATTAAATGGTTATAATGGTAGTTTATCTAAAAATATAGTTGATAATATTAAAAAAAGTTTATATTTATCTATAAATGTTAAAGATAAAGATAAGGAAGAACACCTATATGAATCTAAACTAGATTTAATAAAATATTTTTCTAACAATAGATTGAATTATAGAAAAAAGATAGAAACAAATGAAAAAGAAGAATCACAAACTAACTTTGATATTACCGAAATAAAATTAGTAAATGATGGTTTTATAAAAAATGAAGATGGAACTTATGAAAAACAGATTAATAATAATTTAGAAGTAAATGTAAATTTAAATACATCTAAAGTAACGATTTATTTAAAATCCAAAAAGACAGAGTACGTTTATTATATTTATTATAAAAGTGGAAATTTTAAATATCTAATGTCTTCTAAAGATACAACTATCAATTATATTTATTATTATAATGAAGATAAGTTAACATGTTATCGTGGCGATTGTACAAATTATTTAGATGATACCGAATATGTTTTAAATTTAATGAATAAGCTATTTTAGACTAATTCTCCAATTTGGCGAGTTGTCACTCGCCCTTTTTGAAACTAGAAAAATAACTTTTTATAAGCTAAGCTAGGATAGGAAAGGAGTAGAAGAAGTATGAAGTATAAACTTACGTTTACTTTTATAATAGCTTTATTTATAGGAATCGTTTCTTGTCATGCTTTAAGTGAAGAAGACTATAATCGCTTAAGACTTCTTTATTCAGATGAATATATCTCTGTTATGAGTGAAGAACAAATTAATAGAGCCTTAGCTATGGACTTAGAAAATTCCAAACAAGTTAAAGTCTATTATAAAGGGATATCAAATCTAAATAATGGTAGTTATACATGGACGGAAGAAACGGAAGAAGAATATAATCAAGCCAGCGAAATAATGCCTATGGACGTTACCTATGAAGAAAATCACAAATACATAATATTATCAGTAACACCTGTAGGATCTAACTATGATTTTTATTTTATAGCGCATTGGAAATATATGCCAGCCGCCAGATCCTATGATGTTTTAGCTTTTCGCTTTTATAATGTAGCTTTGTATACTGATTCCCAAACTGGAACCCAATTATTTCGTATTGAAGGCGATGATATTAATCATTTAAGTCATGTTGATTATGGTCCAAATGGCACAAATATTAAAAAATATGGGCAAAACTTTGGAATTTCGATGAATCTAGTTAATAACGATATTAATTATTTAGAGTTAAGTATTGATTGTTTAGGTAAACCATCCTCAAGTAATCCTCAAGTCTGGGCTAGTTATCAACATGCAATAACTGACATATCATTAACTCAATCGCAAAATTATACAATCAGTGCTGCTGGTATGGGTAAAGTTATTAATTATGATCCATCTGTGGTAAATTACTTTAATGAAATGCCAGGTTTAACCCATAAGATCGCATAAGCCAAAAAAGATTCCATTCTTTTAAAACAATGAAAAAAACAATAAACTTATAATTTTAGTAACAACCAAAAAATGAAAAAAACTACAAAAAATTGCAAATTTTAAAAAAAGGAGAAATATTATATGCTTCAAAAAAACAACGATATTTGGCTTATAGGTCTTGATCCTTGGACTCCAATTTACTATCCTAAAAGTATATTTGAATCTGAGTTAATCAAAAAACAAATAATAAGAAAGGAATCTTTTAGAGGAACTATTCGAAAATGAGTAGTTCTTTTTTTTGGTCTATTTTTTTTAATAAAGAATAAAGTTAAGTAGGAAAAAGAAAGATTGGTGGATTTATGGAAAAAGAAAAAATCATATCATCCATAGCTAAACGGGGCAATGGCGAAATCTATTTAGGTGTTGTTGGGGCAGTGCGAACTGGTAAATCAACATTTATTAAAAGATTTATTGAAAATTTAATTGTTCCAAGTATTACTGATGAATATGAGAAAAAAAGATGTTTAGACGAAATACCGCAGAGTGCCCAAGGCAAAACCATTATGACAACTGAGCCAAAATTTGTACCGAGTAATGGGGCTAACATTAAAATCAATGAATTTTCAACTAATATTAAATTAGTCGATTGTGTCGGATATGTTATTCCGGATGCCAATGGTTTTGTTGATGAAGAAGGAAACCCTAGAATGGTTAAAAGTCCTTGGTTTGAAGAAGCAATTCCTTTTGTGGAAGCCGCGGAAATTGGGACCGAAAAAGTAATTAGAGATCATGCTACCATTGGTATTGTGGTAACAACTGATGGTTCTTTTGGCGAAATTAAAAGAGAATCTTACTTAGAAGCCGAAGAAAAAGTTATTAGTGAACTTAAAACTATTGGTAAACCATTTATTGTTATTTTAAATAGCGTTCATCCGACAAATACGGAAACAGTGGAACTAGCAAGAGGTTTAAGCGAAACTTATGATGTGCCAGTTATGCCAATTAGTGCTGAGGTTATGAATGAAAAAGAAATCATGGAAATATTAAAAACAGCATTATATGAATTTCCAGTTTTAGATATTAAAGTTTCTATTCCGGAATGGGTACATGTTTTACCAGTTAATCATGAAATTAAAAAACATTATCTAGAAAAGATTAAAGAAAGTGTTATTAGTGTAGAAAAAGTCAAAGATGTTGATTATATTATGGAACATTTTAAAGATTCAGAATATATTAGTAAAGCCTATATTAGTGAACTTGATGCCTCCACGGGGGTAGTTACGATAAGCTTAGAAAGTTCTGATGAACTCTATATGGAAACCTTAAGATCAATCATGGGAGATATGGTTACGACTAAAGCAGGTCTTCTTAAGATATTCTCTAATTATACAACTGATAAAGAAGAAATGGATAACTTAAAAGCGGCACTTAAAATGGCTAAATCAACCGGCTATGGAATAGTTTATCCAACAACTAAAGAATTAAAGCTTAATACTCCCGAATTAGTTAAACAAGGTAGTAGATATGGAGTTAAACTTAAAGCTGTGGCTTCAAGTATTCATATGATGAAAGTCGATGTTGAATCAACATTTGAACCAATCATTGGTAGTGAAGTTCAATCCAAAGAATTAATTAATCATTTAATGAAAGATTATGAATCTGATGCAGGTAGTATTTGGAAAAGTGAAATCTTTGGGCGTAGTTTAGAAAACATTGTACAAGAAGGTATTCAAGCTAAGCTTAGTATGATGCCTGATAATACAAGATATAAACTAAAAGATACAGTAACAAAAATTGTTAATAAAGGCTCTAATACATTAATTGCTATTGTAATTTAACCTTAAATTTTGTCAAATTACAGTAAAAAACGAGAATAATTTATAAAAAATAACAAATTTTTGTTATTTTTTATTGATTTTAAAAGAAAGATTTGCTAATCTTATTATGTAAGGTACATAACGCTTTACAAAATATTTTAGAAATGTATGGGAGGTAAAAACATGACTAAAACAGAATTAGTAGAAATGATTGCTAAAGAAGCTGGCTTAACTAAAGCTGATGCTGCTCGTGCTCTTGATGCTACTATGGAAGCAATTACTGCTGGACTTAAAAAAGAAGGAAAGGTTAGCTTAGTAGGATTTGGTACTTTCAGTGCTAAAAAACGTGCTGCTCGTGAAGGAATTAATCCATTAACTAAACAATCTATTAAGATCCCTGCAAAAGTTGTTGCTTCATTTAAAGCTGGAAGCAAATTAAAAGACGCTTTAAATTAATTAAGTAACTAAAAGATAGATGGATTAATTTCCATCTTTTCTTTTGAACTATAAAAATACTAACGAAAATTAGCAAAAAGCGATTGACAAATTCTCTAATTTTTAATATACTTTAGTAGTAATGCCCGATTAGCTCAGTTGGTAGAGCGCACGGCTGTTAACCGTTAGGTCGTAGGTCCGAGTCCTACATCGGGCGCCATTTAGAATTTAACTTCCTATTTTGGGAAGTTTTATTATTTTTATCTCTTAATTACTACTTAAAAAGGAACAAAATTAGCTTGTTTTATTTATAATATATGGGAAGAACTTAACATTATTATTTTTAGAAACAATGTTAATTTGTGTTAGTAAAAATACCTAATTGACGATAATTGCAAAGTTGTAATATACATAACCAATAATAATCATCCTATCAAAAGTTTCTAAAATACCATTGATTTTTTCTTTGTTTTGTTCTAATATATTAATTGCGAACTTCCTGAGTAGTTATGCTTATTGTAAACTGGAATAAAAGATTAATCTTGAGATTCCAAATTTTGTGGCATAGACTACATTACGGCATTGACCGTTTTTATTGAGTGTGACTTAGATCACGTACAGTTATTATACTGTTTTGGC
>CANQIU010000039.1 GCA_947624145.1 uncultured Bacilli bacterium
ATAACCTTAGTATTAATGCAGTTGAAGTAGCTAAAATATGTGAAGAAGCTGGGGCTAAAGCTATTACAATTCATGGCCGAACCCGCAGTCAAGGCTACAGTGGCAAAGCCGATTTAGATATTATTAAAAAAGTAGTTGAAGCTGTTCATATTCCAGTGATTGGCAATGGCGATATTACTTCCTGTTATGAGGCTAAAAAGATGCTTGATTATACCGGTTGTAAAGCCGTGATGATTGGTCGGGGACTTTTAGGTAACCCTTGGTTAATTAAAGAATGTAATGATTATTTAGAAAAAGGTCTAATACCAGTTAAGGTAAGTTATAAAGAAAGATTAGATATGATGAAAAAACATTTAGAAAACTTATGTATAGATAAAAGTGAAATACAAGCCGTACTTGAAATTAGAACCCATTTTTTACATTATCTAAAAGCAATGCCTAAAAATAAAGAATATAAAAACTTATTATGTCAAGCGAAAAGCCAAAAAGAAATAATAGATATTTTAGATAAATATGAAGAAGAACTGGCTTAAAATTTGACATATTTTAAAAAATATGTATAATATTATCTATCTTGAAGCAAGGGGGAAAAATAAATGAAACAATCAAGATTTAAAAGATTTATTGCGGCTATTTTAACTGTCGTAAATATTGGTACTGTTGCGGGCTGTGCTAAAAAAAGTGTAAATGAGGAAGATTATCAAGAAGCTTTAACAACGATTGAAAATCTTAAAAATGATTTGACACAATATGAAGAAGAAATTGCTAAACTAACGGATGCTAAAGAAGATTTAGAACAAGAAAATAAAACGCAAAAGGACGAAATTGCTGACTTAGAAAAAGAAGTTCAATCTTTAAAAAAGGATATGGAAAAACAAAAGGATGAACAACCAGAAAAACCTGATAAAAATGAAGATGAAGAACTAGATAAATCAGATAACAATAATGTAGATATTTCTGCTTCTTTAGTTCCATGTACCAATGAAATTGCTAGTTTAATTGGTTTAAGTGAAAAAGATTTATTAAATAATGATGTAAAGAATAATATTGAAAAATTAAATGCTTATTTAATCGAATGCAAAAATATAAAAGATAATTTATACTATCGTCTTGATAAAGATAATAAGCTTATTTTCTATACTTTTCTTAATTCTACTTGGGAACAAGAAGTAGCAACAATTAGTTATGTAAAGCGTTATTTTAAAATAGAGTTAAGATATCCAACATCACTTAATCCTAATCTCTTTAATAATTCTATGCTAATTTATTTAGATGAAACAAATAGTAAAACTATTTTTAATAGTAATAATACAAATTGGTTTTTGGCAGATGATAATACTTTTAATTCTTTAGAAGTAATTAATCCTAATTCTACTTATCATATTGATTATATCGATAATGATTGTATAGATGATTATGTTCCATATATAAATATTATAATAAATGATAATCGTACTTTAAGTTTATCAATAGAGAATACTTTAGATAGTGCAACTAAAAAAGAATATAATTTTAATCTTTCTAAAAATGATTACCAAATGCTTGTTGATTTATTTAATTCTTGTATGGAAAATAATGATAATCCTAATGTTTTAGCCTATTTTAAAGACGCAATACTGGAAATAGGTCAAAAATATGGTAATGATGAAGAGTATAAAGAAATTAATGAATACTTTGAAACTATCACAGCTTCCAATCTTCGATTAAAAAAGTAGGTTTCTACTTTTTTTAATTTTTTCACATATATTTCATTGACTTTTAATAAGTCTTTTAATACAATCTATAATGGGTCAAAAATTATGTATTTATTTAAAGATAAAAACATAATTATTTTAAAGTGAGGAGAAAAATTATGTTTAAATTATTAAAAAGAATAAGTAAAAAAACATATATCTTAATATTATTATGTGTAGTTTTTATCGTTCTACAAGTATATCTTGATTTAAAAATACCTGATTATATGCAAGAAATAACCAGATTAGTAGAAACCGAAGGAAGTCTTATGAAAGACATTCTTAAAAATGGTTTGTATATGTTAATGTGTGCTTTAGGAAGTCTATTAACAGCGGTAATCGTAGGCTATATTGTTTCTTTAGTTGCGGCTACATTTTCTAAAAATGTCCGAAAGAGTTTATTTACGAAAGTCGAAGATTTTTCCTTAAATGAAATAAAGAAGTTTTCAACAGCTAGTTTAATAACAAGAGCGACTAATGATGTAACGCAAGTGCAAATGTTTTTAGCAATGGGCATGCAGCTTTTGATTAAGTCCCCAATCATGGCTATCTGGGCAATTTTGAAAATCTTAAACAAAGGTTTTGCTTGGTCCCTTTTAACCGCGGGAGCAGTATTAATTATCGTTACAACGATTATTATTTTAATGATTATTGTGTTACCAAGATTTAAAATAGTTCAAAAACTAATTGACCGAATTAATGATTTAACTAGAGAAAATTTAACTGGAATTAGAGTTATTAAAGCTTTTGATGCTGAAAAGTACCAAGAAGAAAAATTTAATAAGGCTAATGATGATTTAGCATCTAATCAATTATTTAATCAAAGAGCCATGGCTATCATGGGGCCAATGATGAATATTATTATGTATGGTTTAACTTTAGGTATTTATTTTATTGGCGCGTTTTTACTTAATAAAGCATTAATGAGTGAAAGATTAACTATTTTTGGCAATATGATTGTCTTTTCTTCTTATGCCATGCAAGTTGTTATGTCTTTTGTAATGTTAGTTATGATTTTTATTATGTATCCAAGGGCTTCTGTATCGGCTAAAAGAATTAATGAAGTCTTAGATGAAGATTTAACTATTTTAAGTGGTAAGGTTAATAGAAAAGCTAATAATCTGCAAGGAACAGTAGAATTTAAAAATGTGACCTTTAAGTATCCTGATGCTAAGGAAGCTATGCTACATGATATATCTTTTAAAATTGAAAAGGGCCAAACTTTAGCCATAATTGGTTCAACGGGCTGTGGTAAAACGACTTTAATTCAACTTATTCCAAGGCTTTTTGATGCTACTAGTGGCGAAATTTTGATTGATGGGGTAAATGTTAAAGATTATGATTTAGAGTATCTTCATAATATTATTAGTTATGTTCCCCAAAAAGCGGTAATGTTTAGTGGAACTGTAAACTATAATATTGGTTTTGGTAAATCTCAAAATAAAATAACAGAGCAAAAAATAAAGGAAGCTTTAGAAGTAGCTCAAGGCAAAGATTTTGTGGAAAAAATGCCAGAAGGATATGCTAGTCATATTGCCCAAGGTGGAACTAATGTTTCGGGTGGCCAAAAACAAAGATTAGCTATTGCTAGAGCTATTGCGCGTGACCCAGAAATATATATCTTTGATGATTCTTTTTCTGCATTAGATTATAAAACAGATTCTGTATTAAGAAAAGAACTTAAAAAATATACCAAGGATGCAACAAGTATTATTGTTGCCCAAAGAATTGGCACAATCTTACATGCCGATAAAATAATCGTCTTAGAAGATGGTAAATGTGTGGGCATGGGAACGCATCAAGAATTAATGTCATCATGTGATGTTTACAAAGAAATTGCTTTATCTCAAGTAACAAAGGAGGAATTAGAAAATGCCTAGTCCCAGAGGAAGAAATAATCGGTTTGAAAAACCTAAAAACTTTAAATTAGCTATCATTAATTTAACTAAGAGCTTAAAAAAATATTGGCACTTAATAATCTTAAGTTTTCTTTTAGCGGCCTTAGCATCTATTCTAAATATTATGGCGCCAAATAAGCTTTCTTCTTTAACCGATGAATTAACGAAAGCCTTGGTTCCCAATACCGAAGCTTTAGATAATATAGGTAAATTAATTAAAGATAACTTAAATGAAGAAAATTTAATAGATACGGTTAATAAAATAATTGAACCATCTAAAATAATGGCTAAATTAAATGATTCGAAGTTTTTAAAAAATAATTTTACGGAAGAAGAAATAATCACCCTTACAAGTTTTAAAAATAATTTAGATAATAATAACTTTTTAATAAACTTTAGTAATTTAAGTCAAAATATCCAAACAAAACTCTTAGAAGATTCTTTCTATTTAGATAAATTTATAAGTATTAATGATAAAATTAATCTTATGAAAATGCTTATAACTAATGATTTTAGTTTGCTTACCTCTAATCTAAAAGAAGTTATTTTACCAACTATTAGTTATAATGGTTTTAAAATAAGTAGTGCCGAACAAATAGAATTTTTAAGTAGTTTTACGAATTTAGAGATGTTAAATAATCAAGAAGAAGTTTATCAAAGAATTGATAAATTACCTGAAAGTGTTTATGAGTTAATAAAGGGGCAAATTGATCTAGCTAAAATTAAAGTTATCGTTTTTAAAATAGCTTTATTATATGGCTTTAATGCTTTACTTACCTTTATCTTAAGTTTAATTGTAGTCCATGTTACCGTTAATTATTCTCGTAATTTAAGAGATAGTATTATTAAAAAAATCAATAAATTACCTTTAAAATACTTTGATAATAGTACTATTGGGGATACTTTATCCAGGATTACTAATGATGTTGATACAATAAGTCAATCCATGCATCAAAGTTTTAGTACAATGGTTAGTTCTATTACCTTATTTATTGGTTCAATTATAATGATGTTTTATACTAATTATATAATGGCCATAACAGCGATTTTTTCCAGTTTATTTGGTTTTGTCTTTATGTTTGGTATTTTAGGAAGAAGTCAAAAATATTTTGTTGAAAGACAAAAAGAACTAGGTAATATTAATGGGCATATTGAAGAAATATTCTCCGGTCATGATGTTGTTAAACTATATAATGGAAAAGATTTAGCTGATAAAAGATTTGATGAATTAAATACTAAGTTATATGATGCTGAAAGAAAAAGTCACTTTTTATCAGGACTAATGCATCCTTTCATGGCCTTTATTGGAAATTTTTCTTATGTTGCGGTATGTATTGTGGGAGCATTACTTACTATGAAAGGAACGATTTCTTTTGGAGTAATTGTAGCTTTTATGATTTATATAAGGTTATTTACTAATCCTTTAAGTCAAATGGCTCAATCTATGACTTCACTGCAATCAGCCGCGGCTTCTAGCGAAAGAATCTTTGAATTTTTAAACGAAGAAGAACTTCCTTTAGAAAAAGAAAAAACTAAGTATTTAAACCCTCAAGATGTTTTAGGAAAAATAAGTTTTGAACATGTTAAATTTGGTTATAATGCTGATAAAGTTATTATAAAAGATTTTAATGCCCAAATAAAACCAGGCGAAAAAGTAGCAATTGTGGGTCCCACTGGGGCAGGCAAAACAACTTTAGTTAACTTACTTATGCGGTTTTACGAAATAAACGAAGGCGATATTAAGATTGATGGCATCTCCACTAAGGAGTTAACCCGAGAAAATATTCATAAATTATTTATTATGGTTTTACAAGATACTTGGCTTTTTAATGGAACTATAAGAGATAATATTAAATATAATAAAGAGGCAATTACTGATGAAGAAATAATGCAAGCATGTCAAACAGTCGGAATTGAACACTTTATTAAAACCCTTCCTCAAGGCTTAGATACAACCTTAAGCGATGTTAGTTCTATTTCTTCCGGCCAAAAACAACTTTTAACTATTGCCCGAGGGATGATTGAAAATGCTCCATTTTTAATCTTAGATGAAGCGACAAGTAATGTTGATACTAGAACTGAAGAATTAGTTCAAAAAGCGATGGATAAACTGACTATAGGGCGAACATCATTTATAATAGCACATCGTTTATCAACAATTAAAAATGCTGATTTAATCTTAGTCATGAATGAAGGAAACATCATTGAACAAGGAACACATGAAGAACTGATGCAAAAAAATGGGTTTTATGCCAATCTTTACAATTCCCAATTTGAAAAAATGTGCTAAAATAATTCTATTTTTATTAATTGTGTGGTATAATGTAATAGTGCGAGGTTAAAAATTTATGACAATTAATAAAGAAATTGAATTTAATAATATAGTTGGTGATATATTAAAAAACGAAGAATTTATTAAGTTAAAATATGAAATTCATCACGGGATATCTCGTTTAGACCATTCTCTAAATGTTGCTAAGTTAACTTATTTATTCTGCTGCAAGTTTCATTTAAAGAAAACTAATAAAGCTACCCGAGCGGCTTTACTTCACGATTTTTTCTTAAGTCAAGAAGTTCCGGGAATAAAATTTATTAATCATCCTTCCGTAGCTGTAAGTAATTCTTTAAAATATTTTGCAATTGATAGTTTTCAAGAAAATATTATTGCTTCTCATATGTTTCCAATGAGTAAAACAATACCTAAATATAAAGAAAGCTGGTTAATTTCTTTTTGTGATAAACTAGCAGCCATAAAAGAAGGAGCTTTATATAAAGTTCCTTTGACAGTTGGTTCAGTTTTTCTCTTTATTTTAGATTTTTGTTTTATTAGACGCTAAAGTTTTTATACTTTAGTTTTTTATATTTTTTTGGCGTCCCCGGGGAGAGTCGAACTCCCGCTCTAACCCTTAGGAGGGGCTTGTTTTATCCAACTAAACTACGAGGACCCAAATAGATTATAGCAAAAATAATTTTAAAAAGAAAGGATTTACTTTATGAATAAATTTGATATGATAAAAAAGACTAGTATTTTAGGTATTATAGGTAATATATTTTTGTTTATAATAAAAATATTGGGTGGTGTATTTTTTCATTCCCAAGCAATTATCGCGGATGCTATTAATAGTTTAACCGATATATTTTCTTCAATTATGACTTTTATTGGTAGTAAAATAGCTAGTAAGCCTATAGATGATGATCATAACCTAGGCCATGGTAAAGCGGAATATATTTATTCTTTATTAATAAGTATTATGATGTTTATTTTAGCATTTACGCTTTTAAAAGATTCTATTTTTAGTTTAATTGAACAAAAAAAATTAGTATTTTCTTATCTATTAATAATTATTTGTTTAATAACTATTATAATAAAAATTCTTTTATATACATATACAAAACATATTAATAAAAAAGTAAATAGTCTCTTAGTTAAAGCTGCTTATAAAGACCATCGTAATGATTTTATTATTACTACTTGTAATTTATTAGCTATTCTTTTAAGTAAATATGGTTTATATTTTTTTGATGGTTTAATGGGGATAATTATAGCTATTTGGATTACTCTTAGTGCCATTGAAATATTTAAAAAAAGCTATGATGTATTAATGGATAAATCAATTAGTGAAGAAGCTAAGGAAAAGGTTTTAAATATTATTAAGACGCATCCTGAGATAAAGAAAATTCAACATTTTAATTCAACCCCAATAGGCTATTTATACCAAATATCTTTTACAATTTTTGTTGATGGTAATTTATCAACATTTGAATCCCATGATATTGCCGATAGCTTAGAAGATGAAATAAATTCTTTAGTTCCCGAAGTATATTTAACCGTAATTCATGTTAATCCCATTTAATTTAAATACTTTTTTATTTCTTTAACAAAGATTGATTTATTAAAATAAGGACATAATAAATATACTTCGTTTTTGGTTCTAGTTAAAGCTACGTAAAATAATCTTCTTTCTTCTGCATATAAAAAATTATCTTTTAAATCATTAACTTTTTTTATAATATCTTCATCAATAATTTGATTAGGAAAGCCCATCAAAGAGTTAGTTAAATTAATAACAATTACACACTCGGCTTCTAAACCTTTCGAAGAATGGACAGTTAAATATCTTATTTTTTTATTTTGATACATTAAATAATCTTTTTCTTTGCTAAAGTTATGATTAAGAAAGAAGTCTATATCTTGATTATTTCTTTCTAAGATTAAAATATCATTATATTTTAAAATAAGCTTTTTTAGGACTTTTTCTAAAGCTTCTTTGGGGTTTAAGTAATAAATTATCTTAAGGGGATTTTTAATTGATTTATGACTTATTAAGCTTTTAGTTATTTGCTTTTTATTTTGACTAATAAATTTACCCGCTAAATCGATTAGTTCTTGGCTATTGCGGTAGGTATACTTTAGTTTTAAAATAATCGCATCATCAACAAGCGAAGTAAAATTTAAGAATAGATTAATATTACAACCCGAGAAATGATAGATAGATTGATAATCATCGCCAACTGCAAATATTTTGGCTTGATTTAAATCCATTAGTTTTTTTACTAAATTCCATCTTAAGAAAGATGTATCTTGAAATTCATCAATAATAATTAATTTATATTTATAAAATTTATCTAATACTAAAGTAGCTTTTTTAATTAAATCATCAAAATCTAATTCATTATTATCTTTTAAATATTCATTATAGACGTTTAAGATAAGGATAATTAATTTAGTATAAAATTTATTTATTATAACTGTTTCTTTAAAAATCTCTATATCTAAATTATTAGTTTTATATAAATGAATAAAATTAATAATAATTTTAACCATATTTGTAAACTTAGAAGAATTTAAAAATTTATCATAAGTATATTCATGATAATATAATAATATTTCTTGTTGTAAAGATTCATTATTTAAACTTAAAAAGAATTCTTTAGTAACATATTCTAATAAAGCATCACTAGCAATAGTATAATTTATTTGATAATCTTTTAAAATCATCATAGCTAGCTTATGGAAGGTTAAAATATCTAGGGAGTAGGGAATTTTTAATTTTAAATCTTGGACGCTTTTATTGGTGAAAGAAATAACTAAGATTTCTTTTTCTTGATAGATATTATGAGTAATTAAATAATTTATTTTCCCAACAATAGTAAATGTTTTCCCAGCTCCAGCTCCAGCAATAAGCAAAGTATTTTTTAAAGATTTAATAGCTTGTTCTTGGTATTTATCAACTTCGATGTTATTAATATACATGTAGACCTTTCTGTTTTATCCCAAAATAAAAATAACATATCTTATTTTATTTAGCAAGTAAAAGTGCTATAATTAAAAAAGAAGAGGGAAAACTTATGAATAATAGTGCTAACATGATTATTGATTTAGATAAAGTAAAAGAAAATGCTAAAACCTTAATAGATACTTATGGTGATTATAAATATTTGCTGGCTAGTGTTAAGAATAATGCTTTTGGCATGGGTTTAGAGATAATTAAAACATATATAGCAAATGGGATTAATTATCTATTTGTAACCAGTTTTAAAGAAGCCTTAGCAATTAGACAAATTAATCATCATATAAGTATTTTAGTTAATGAAGAAATATCTTTAGATGAAGTCTTTGAAGCAGTTTTAAATAATATTACAATTACAATAAGTAGAATAGATACTTTAAAAGAATTAGTAGCTTTAAAATTAAAAGATAGTTTAAAAATTCATTTACTTCTTGATAATGGCCATAATAAAAGAGGGCTTAAAAATAAAGTTGAAATAAATACCGCGGTAGATTTAATTAGGAATAGTGATAAATTAATCTTAGAAGGAATATATACTGAATTTATGACATATGGAATTATTGATGAATATTATTATGAAGCATCTTCTAAGTTTTATGGTTTAGTTAAGGATTTTGCCCAAGATTTAATAATTCATATCAATGAACCAGGGATGTATCATCATAAAAATAAGCTTACTAATGGTTTAAGATTTGATTTAACGCTTTTAGGAATTGAAGAAAATGTTGAAGATACAATTTTAAATAAAATTAAAATAAAAAATATTGAAAAAAAATATAATGATTTATTATTTCCTAATATCTCTTTAGATTTAGTTTTTAAAATAGAATCAGAGATTATGGATATAAGTAGAGCATATAAAAATACTTTAATTGGGAATAATTATCTAACTAAAGAAGATTTAAATGTAGCAGTAGTTCCTATAGGGCATAAAGATGGTTTAACGAAAGCATTAAATAATGTCTATATTAAAAATAAAAAATGTTTAATATTTAGTGATGAAATAGATTATTTTTTAGTCTATTGTCCTCATAATGCAAAGATTGGTGATAGGGTAAAGATAATTGATGAAGAAACTAATATATATGAAGTAATTAATAATTTAAAGACTAATCGCTATTACTTAATGAGTATTTTAAATAATAATTTAAATCGCGTATATGTTAATGAACAAAAAGATACTAATTTGTTGTAAAAAAATTCAAAAAGTTGTTGCACATTAAAATTTTTTATAGTATAATTAGACTTGTCAAGCGAGAAGATATTTTCGTTTTGATGGGCGCTTAGCTCAGTTGGTTAGAGCACCTGCCTTACAAGCAGGGGGTCATAGGTTCGAGTCCTATAGCGCCCAC
>CANQIU010000040.1 GCA_947624145.1 uncultured Bacilli bacterium
GGTTAGTACAGCTAACAATAAGTCAATATTTAATTTTACATTTACTATTCCTCAAGGTCCCACTGGTCCTGCAGGCACAAGTGTAACAATATTAGGTTCTTATGACTCATTAGAAGACTTACAAAGGGAGCACGAAAGTGGAAAAGCAGGAGACGGGTATTTAATAAATGGGAACCTTTATGTTTGGAGTGAAAACATGGGCGATTGGCTTGATGTGGGCGTAATAAGAGGCCCAAAAGGGGAAATGGGACCTAAGGGCGAACCAGGACAAGATGGCTTACAAGGTTTACAAGGACCTCCTGGAGTCAAAGGCGATGTTGGACCCCAAGGTGTCCCGGGCGAAATGGGTCCCACGGGACCTGCCGGCCCTGAGAAAATCAAAGCAGCCTATTTAGTTACTTTTAACGAAAGTTATCCAACCAAGGGTTATGAAATTTCTCCTAATAGTCGTATTCCTCTTAAAAGAAGTGAACTCCAAACTGATGATATTATTACTTTAAATCCCGATGGTTCTTTTAAATTTAATTTAGTTGGTTATTATTATGTAAGTTTTAATGTTTCCGGTTATAAAGAAACTAATGATACTTTTAATATTAATCAAGATTTTATTGCTGTTGGTTTAAGAATTATAAATAGTCCGAATGTTTATATTGGTGATAGTCGTTTTATTTTAAATAATAAACCGGAGGAATTAATCGGTGAGGGAATAATTACGATTAATGACTCTAATTTAGACTATGAACTAGCTAATATTAGTTATTATCCTCTATATTTATTAACACCTTTTATTAATGATATAGATACTAATTCTTATTTTGCTAATCAAACTGTTCGTGTTAATATAATATATTTAGGAACCCAAAAAGAAGAGTAAAATCTTCTTTTTTTAGAATAAATATTTAATTTTCTAAGATAATATTAATGGTGGTAGATCTTGATTAAAAAAATATTATTATATTTTACATTAACTATTTTTACTGCTTTAATAGTTTTTAGTACTAAGTCTTTAGTTTTAAATAATTTGGATAGAGACTTTTTTAGTAAACCAGTTTTTGAGGAAATAGATAGTAGTAATAAAGAATTAATAAATCCTCCTCAAGATAAAGAAGATGCTTATTATGATTATTTAAAGGAAAGTTATTTAAGCGTTGATTTAGAACCCTACATAAAACAAAATAGCGATACGGTTGCCTATTTAAAAGTTCCCGGAACTAATATTGATTATGTGGTAGTGCAAAGTCAAGATAATAAATATTATTTAAATCATTCTTTTACTAAAAAGCAAAATAAAGCAGGGTGGGTATTTTCTGATTATCGCAATAACTTAGAAGATTTAAAAAGTAATTCTATTATCTATGCTCATGGGAGAAAAGATAAAACTATGTTTGGTACTTTAGAAGATACTTTAAAAGAGGAATGGTTTAATAATAAAGATAATCATTTAATCTATTTATCTACTTTAAAATATAATTATATTTTTTTAATATTTAGTGTTTATAAAATACCTAATGAAACTTATTATATAAAAAATACTTTTTTAAATAAAGAAAGTTATACTAACTTTTTAAATACTTTAAAAGAAAGAAGTTTTTTTGATTTTAAGACTAGTTTAAATGCTGAAGATAAAATAATAACTCTTTCGACTTGTAAAGATTTAGTTAACCGAATTGTAGTTCATGCGAAGCTTATAAAAAAAGGAACAAAATAGTTCCTTATGATAACTTAACTAATTTTTTAAAACTAATAGCTAAACCACATGTACTTAAAAGAGAAGTTAAACCGTAAATATAGCCAGCATCAAATGTTTTAGGGTTTTCGGTTTCTAATAAGTCTTCAAATTCGGTAATAGATAATTCTTTACCAGATTCAATTTTAAGTTCTAAGCCATCAAGTTCGACGATAGCATCTTTACTATCTGATGGAACCCAAACGGTTGGTTTATTTTCACTATCAGTTGTATTAACAACTTCGGTATCATCATCAATGATTACTTTCGATATATCGGTAACATCTTTTCCTTGAGAAAGTTCAATTCCTCCAAAGCCATTACCTGATACATCTACTTTACCAACTAAATGAACAGTTGAACCATTAACAAGTAAAGCCGCATTTCCGCCGGTTAATTTAATATTTTTTAAAGTACCAGTTGTTTTATAAAATTGAAGTAAATATATTCCGGCCCAAACAGTTTTATCACTACCATCTTTAAATGTTCCTTTGTAAGTCATAGTATGATTATTACCGTCAATTGTAAGCGGTCTAGTAATAGTTATTTTTTGCGTTGTATTAATATCTTTATTTAAGATAATTGTATCTACTTCTTTATCGCTTATAGCTCCCAAAAGTTCTTCTTGGTCATTAACGGTTTGACTCTTAGCTTGAACACTTAAAAATGGTAAGATCATTAAAACTAAGGCTAAAATATATAAACCAAGGCCTTTTTTCATAAGTTATCCTCCTTTCTATCTATAGTTTTACCTTAATAAAAATAAATATAATGTAAGTTATTGGCAAAAGGGAAAAATTACCAACTAAAATTGACGAACAAATGTTTACAAGTTAAAATAAATCGGGTATAATAAAAAGGGTGAGGTCAAAATGGACTTAAAAGAAAAATTACAAATCTTAACGGAAAGTGCTAAGTATGATGCATCTTGTTCTTCTAGTGGTTCGAAAAGAAGTTCAACGATAGGTAATACGGCAATCTCGGGTATATGTCACTCTTTTTCCAAAGATGGCCGGTGTATATCGCTTCTTAAAATACTATTAACTAATGCTTGTATATTTGATTGTAAGTATTGTTTAAATCGTCGTAGTAATAATATTAAAAGAGCGGCTTTTACGCCAGAAGAAATCTGTCAAATTACGCTTAATTTTTATCGAAGAAATTATATTGAAGGCTTATTTTTATCTTCGGGTATAATTAAAAATCCGGATTATACAATGAATTTATTAATTGAAACTATATCTTTATTAAGACATAAGTATCATTTTGGCGGTTATATTCATGCTAAAGCTATTCCTGGGACCAGTGAGGTTTTAATCAAAAAACTAGGTTCTTTAGTGGACCGAATGAGTGCCAATATTGAGCTTGCCACGGATGATGCATTAAAGCTTTTAGCTCCTAATAAAAATAGGGGAAGGGTTCAAAAAGTTATGCATTATGTTAAGAATAACCAAAGTTCAAAATTTGTTCCCGCGGGTCAAAGTACCCAAATGGTAATCGGGGCTTTTAGGGAAACAGATTTCGATATTATGAATAGAAGTAGTAATTTATATCATAATTATAATTTAAAAAGAGTTTTTTATTCGGCCTATATATCCGTTAATACGGATAAACTCTTACCAAGTTTAAGTCTTCCGCCTTTAAAAAGAGAAAATAGATTATACCAAGCTGATTTTTTACTACGTTATTATAACTTTAAAGTTGAAGATATATTATCTAAAGATAAACCTAACTTTAATTTGCTAATAGACCCTAAAGAAGAATATGCCCTAAGACATTTTAAAGAATATCCTAAAGAAATAAATACCTGTAGCTATAATGATTTACTAAAAATCCCCGGGATTGGGGTTGTGAGTGCTAAAAGAATTTATCGAGCCCGAAAGTGTTTTCAAATAACTTTTAATGATTTAAAGAAAATGGGTGTGGTTTTAAAAAGAGCTCAGTACTTTATTACTTGTGGTGGGAAAAGTTTAATTTGTAAAGAGTATCTAAATCCCCATTTTATTGAACATAATTTAGTAATAGATTCAAAAGAAGAAAAAAGAAAGGTTGAACAATTAAGTTTATCATTATGAAAAAAATAAATAATATTTATATATATGATGGAAGTTTTCCAAATCTTTTAACTATTATTAAGTATTTATTTCAAGAAAATATTCTCCCTTTAGATATTAAAGAAAATTATCAAGAAGATTTATTTAGCCAAAATATTAATTTAAATTTAGAAACGGATGAAAAGATAATACCGAATATTGTTAAGAATATGGGACTTAAAATCTTTAATGGTCTATATTATTTATACTTATCTAATAAAGATAATAAAGAAATGTTAATCTATTATTTTTTATTATATAGTTTAAAATATCAAGAAAAAGTCTTTATATTAAGAAATGTTGATATTTTAAATGAGGCTATTAAGACGATTAAGTATGTCGGAAGAGAAAATCATAAAATGAAAGGATTTATAAGATTTAAAGAATTAAAGGGTGGGGTTTTATATGCGGAGTTTAGTCCTACTAATAATGTTTTACCTTTAGTGGTAAAGCATTTTCAAAAAAGATTAAAAAAAGAAGTTTGGTTAATTCAAGATGTTAAAAGGAAAGTATGTGCTTATTACAATACTAATCTTTATTTTTTAGATATGCAAGATACGAAAATTAATTTAAATGAATTAGCTAAGGATGAGGTAATGATGGAAAACTTATGGAAGACTTTTTATAAGAGTGTTAGTTTAAAAGAAAGAGTTAATGAAAGATGTCGAATGAATTTTATGCCCAAGAAATATTGGTCATATATAATGGAGGTAAGTGATGAAGAAAGTTATTAAAGATGAAGAGTTAAAAGAAAAGATGAAAATAGCAATTGATTTATTATGTGATACTGTAAAAACGACTTTAGGACCAAAGGGTTCTAATGCGATTATTGATCACTCGTTATTTTCTCCTTTTATAACTAATGATGGAGTAACAATTGCCCGAAATATCGAAAGCGATGATGAAGAGATTAATACTATATTGCAACTGGCTAAAGAATCTAGTATTAAAACGGATGAAACTGTTGCCGATGGAACCACTTCTTGTTTAGTTTTATTACAAAGTATATATAAAGAAGGATTAAAATATCTTGAGGAAGGTTTAAAGCCTATTAATCTAAAAAATGAGTTAAATAACTCTTTAGCAAATGTTTTAGCTTATTTAAAAAGCTTAGCTTGGCAACCTCAAAAAGAAGAAATAAAAAAAATAGCTTTAACCGCTAGCAAAAATGAACAGGTTGCCTCCCTAGTTACGGAAGCTTACTTAAAAATACCTAATAAAAAAGCTCTAATTGTTAAGGAAGTAGAAGAAAAAACATCTTCTTTAGTTATTAAAAATGGTTATATAGTTGAAGCTCTTTGGGCATCTTCTTATTATTTTACAAAAGAAAAAGAACTTAAAATAAATGAGGGCTATTTATTAATTTATGCTAATACTTTATATGCTTTAGATGATATAGATGCTATTATTAATGAAGTTATTAAAACCAAAAAAGATCTTTTAATTATTGCCGATGATTATAGTCAAGATTTTATTAATGAAATAGTAAGTCTTTATTTAGAGGAAAAGATTAAAATATACTTAGTTAAATGTCCAGGTTATGGTTTAGAAAAAATAAATATTCAAAATGATTTAGCTTTAATTGCAAATTCTTTAGTTGTCTCTAATTTAAGTGATTTACAATTTACTAGTTTAGGTTTAATAAATGTTATCTTAACTGAAGATGATTTAACTTTTAATTTTACTAAAAATACGCAAATTGAAAGAAAATTAAATGAACTTAAAAACTCTCACAAGGAAGAAGATTTAAAAAGATTAGCCTTACTTTCTTATGGGGTTGGTTATATTAAGGTGGGAGCACCAACTCTAACTGAAAGAAGAGAATTAAAGATGCATTTTGATGATGCTTTAGGAGCAGTCTTTGCCTCTTTAAATGGCGTAGTTTTAGGTAGTGGTTTAAGCTTACTTAAAACTAGTAATTATTTAAATGATGATACAGTAGGTAATAAAATATTTAAAAAAGTTTTACCAACCTGTTTTAAACAAATAATGCAAAATGCTGGCGAAAATGAAGAAGAATTATTAGCTCAAGCTATAAAGAATGATTTTAAAAAAGTTTATAATGTGAATAATAAAAAATGGGAAGATATAAATGCAACATCAGTTTTAGATAGTCTTGATGTTGTTATTAGTAGTTTAAGTAATGCAGTATCAATTGCGAGTATGCTCCTTACAACGACTTCTTTAATAATTAATGAACAAAGTAATAATCTAGAAAAGACTGTTTCTTATACCGAGTTATAAAAAATAAATTAGCTTTATTTTAAGGCATTCATAAAATATTATAGGAGTTGAAGTTGATGAATGCTTATGATAAAGCTTTAAATAAAATAAAACAAGAACAAAAAAAATATAATTTAGAAAATGTTAAGTTTATTACCGAACTAATCATGGGACCAACCGGACCCACGGGACCTCAAGGAGTAGGGAGTATTATTTTAGGAAATTATGCGACTTTTAATGAATTAGAAGAAAATCATCCTCAAGGTAATCCGGGAGATGCCTATTTAGTTGGAAATAATTTATATGTTTGGGTTCAAGATGATGATTGTTGGCAAGATATGGGTTCTCTTGCGGGACCTCAAGGACCTATGGGACCTCAAGGAATAGAAGGTGTGCCTGGAGAAACAGGACCTATGGGACCCCAAGGTATACCTGGACCCACGGGGCCAACAGGAAAAGAAGGAAAGATGGGACCGACGGGTGCTCGTGGTTTAAAAGGAAATGATGGAACTAGTGTAACTATTTTAGGGTCTTATCCCTCAATTCAAGAATTAAATCTTAATCATCCTCAAGGTAAACCGGGCGAAAGCTATTTAGTGGGGGAAAATCTTTATGTATGGTCAAGGGAAAATAAAGCTTGGCTTAATGTAGGCGTTATTAAAGGGCCCCAAGGGGAACCAGGAGAGCAAGGTCCTCAAGGCATCCCGGGACCTCAAGGAATTCCTGGTGTAAAAGGGGAAAAGGGCGATCCAGGACCACGCGGACCACAAGGTTTGCAAGGCCCCATGGGACCCCAAGGGGAAATTGGCAAAACTGGTCCTCAAGGAGAACAAGGCATCCCGGGACCTCTTAATATTCCCACAACTTATATTGTAACTACTAGCAACGATTATCCTGGTGGTTTTGAAGTTAAACCCAACTTTGCTGTGCCTTTACATACAGAAATTTTAAGTATGAATAAAAACATTTATTTTAACAATACCAATAATACGATAACTTTTTTAGAAGATGGTATCTTTTTAATAATGTTTATTATTCGAGCTCACCCCTTAGAAAAAAGTAGTGAACCTAATCCTAATATAATGTCCGTAGGTTTAGTTAAATTAACTAATGTTGAAGATTCAACTGTTTATGTAGGTTCTTCTGTGGTTGGTGATAGTAATGAAACATCTACTTTATTTGGCATGGCCACGGTTAATATCAAAAACAAAGATTGGTGCGAAATAAGAAATTTAGGAACTTCTACATTTGTTGTTGATTCTCCATCCATAACTAAACTTAATACTACTTCAGCTTATGCTAGTCCAACAGTTAGTTTAATTGTTCAAAAGATAAAATAAAAAGTATTTTTTTAAAAATGATTATGGTATAATTCTATTAAGATAATTATTTTAAATTTAGGAGGTTAGAAAATGCCAGAAAATTTAGAAAATGCTTGCAATAATTGTGAATTATTAAAAGAAGAATGTTTAAAAGAAGAACTTAAACAACACTTAGATGGCTTTTTATTAAAGATTGAAGAAAGAAAAGATAATCGTGATTATTTTTATTTTGAAGGAGTAAATAAAGAAAAATTAACTCTATGTTTTTCTGAAAAACAGGTAACAATAGTTAAAAAAGAGGAAAATAAAGTTGCTAAAATGACAATTAATGAAGATTTGTTATTAATAGACCAAATTATAGATAAAAGGCCAAAAGGCATCATTTATACGCTAATTCAAAAACAATTTGCTCCATCTAAAAGATTTCAAGATATTGTTTTGACCGATTTAACCGAAAAAAGATTTACTTTTACGCAAACTAAAATTAAAAGCTTAACTAATAATAATTTTACAGATTTATATTCTTTGCTTTTAGAGTTAGAAAAAGTAACTGATTTAAAAAATCAAAGTGATTTTTCTTCAGAGTTTGCAACGCATATGAATTATTACTATGATTTTGGTGGTGGCCGAAAAGCCAAAGATAATATATATCCAACTAAAACTTATTTTAATAATGAAGATGTTTCTAGATTATTTGATATTGAGGGAAAAGATAAATTATATCGCATATTTGACCTATATAATGGAGTAATAAATTCGCGTAATGAAAAAGATTTTAAATCTCTTAAATCAGGATTTTTATCTTCTGCGGTCTTTAATTTTAAAAACAGCAGAGGAATTAGTCAAAAAGAAGATTCTATCGTAGGTTCTTTTAAAACTAAAAAAGTATCTGATGTAGCTAAAGAGACAATTGAACTTACCTTAGGAATACCATATGAGGAATTTGAATTACTTGATTTTGCTGAGCAACAAAAATTAATTGAACAAAAAAATGGCAAAAAATTTAAATATGATACAAGATTATTTATTGATGGAATTCCTATAGATGAAGATCATCTTGTAACAAAAGAACAACTTGATCAACAAATTGATGAACGTTTTTGTAAAGATTCTAAACCAGGGATATTAAGATTATTTAAAAGAAAAAAAAGATAACAAAAAATAAAACCACTTTTAAATTAAGGTTCTTCCGAAAGTTTCTGGAAGAAAAAATTGGAAAAATATATAAAAAATCTTTTTTTACTTTGATGAAATAGAATCAATTACTGATTTTAATAATGATAAATCATCTAAAGTTGACGTAAAAGCTAAATAACTTCTTTTAAAAATTTTACGCCATCCATTTTGTAATTATTGTCATAATCACTAAAATGTTATATAATTCTAAATAGAAAAAAGTGATAAAATGTCTGATCCTATTGATATGAGTGTTCTTGATAGTTCTATTGTTGATGACGATATTGCGAAAAGATTAGAACAATTAAATTTAAATGGAGAGTTGAAATATGATAAGATAATTGATACCGAAAACTTTCCTCAAAATTTTACGGATATGTCAACTTGCCAAAAATTAGATATATTGTTTTCTGAAAATAAATTACCTTTTAGACAAGTCAGTTATTGTATTCCTGTATCTCTAGATGGTTCTACGCATGTAACTGATGTTTACAAAGAATATAGTTATGAAGGCAGAAAATTTATTAGAGTTTTAGCTACTCAAGATCAAAAAGAAAATATAAAATTATTAAATAATGATTCAATAGAAAAAGACCAATTTTACTGGATCGAAGTAAAACCAAGGGATTTATCAAAAGATAGAATTTATACTGAAACTAATACACTTAATAGTGGACGAAAAATGTAATTATTTATAATTACTATTTATTAAAATTTTTAACTATTACATTAAGTTCAAACTATTCTAATAAAAAAAACGAAAAATTTTAAATTAATTACATTAAGGATATGGGATGACACCAAACGGAGATTAAAACTCTTATTTCATAAGAATTTTTCTCCTTTTTTGGTGCAAAAATATTTTCTCACTTGCGTAAATTAGTATATTTATATGCAAAGTATATGTACTTTTTGCTAAAAGCCTTATTCACTTTTCTAAAATTTACTAAATTTTATTGCATTTATTCATTTATTCTTATATTAAATTGTTTTTTGCACCATTTTTCCAAAATTATTTTAGGTATAAATTTTTTGCAATTTTAAATAAATATAAAAAACTCGCGAGTGTGCGAGTTTAAACTTCAATGGAGCGATTGTGGAAGATATTTACAACTTTTGCTCATAAACGATTTGATATATAGTAAATCAATCAATTTTATTTTAATACATAATATGTATTTTTTCCAGTACCAACTTTTTCT
>CANQIU010000041.1 GCA_947624145.1 uncultured Bacilli bacterium
GGTTAATCGAGCTTTTGGGGATAAAGAAATAAATAAAGTTTTAAATAAAAAGCCTAGTTTAAAAGCAATTGATGTAGTTCAAGATACTTATAAAGAATATCAAAATGCCGAGGATATTGTTAAAATGCAAGCTATTGATATTGATTTTTGGCTTATGAAAGATATTTTACTTAAAGCTGATAAAATGACGATGGCTAATTCCTTAGAAGGAAGAGTACCTTTTATTGATAAAGAAGTCTTTAAAGTTGCTGCCAGTTTACCAGTTGATTATAAGGTAACGAAAGAAAATACAAAAGTAGCTTTAAGAAAAGCAGCAGAAGATGTGATTCCCACGGAAGCTTATAAAAAGAAAAAATTAGGTTTTCCCGTTCCCATTCGAACTTGGTTACAAGAAGATGATTTTTATAATTCAGTCAAGAAGACTTTTACTTCTAGTTATGCCCAAAAGTTTTTTAAAGAAAAATATCTATTAAAATTATTAGATCAACATAAAAATAATAAAAAAGATAATTTTAGAAAAATATGGACTATTTATTGTTTCTTAGTTTGGTATCAAGAATTTTTTCTAAATAATTAAAGGAATTGATTAAGATGGAATATATAATTATTGGGTTATTAGTAATTAATTTAATATTTTTACTTATTTTAGTTATAAGAAAAAATAATAATAATGATTTAATGGAACATTTAGGTCATTTTGAAGCTAATATTAGTAAAGAAATTGGTGAATTTAAGCTTGGGTTTACGAAAGACTTATTAAATGATTTTGCTAAATTAAATGAAAAAATTGAAAATAAACTTAATTTAATAAATGATAAGGTTAATGAAAGATTAGATCAAAATTTTGAAAAGAGTAATAAAACTTTTTTAAATGTTTTAGAAAGACTAACAAAAATTGATGAAGCCCAAAAGAAGATTGATAGTTTAAGTGGGGAAATTGTTTCTTTACAAAGTGTGCTCACTGATAAAAAGACGCGTGGAACCTTTGGCGAAGTAAATCTAGAGTATATTTTAAATAATGCATTTGGTTCTAAGCAAAACGGCATATATGAAACACAACATAAGTTTAGTAATGGCTTTATTGTTGATGCTTTACTTTATGCCCCCGCGCCTTTAGGAACAATTGCTATCGATTCTAAGTTCCCTTTAGAAAATTATCAAAAAATGACGGATATAAAAAAAAGCAAAGAAGAAAGAATGGTTTTTGAAAAGTTATTTATCCAAGATGTTAAAAAACATATTACGGATATAAGTAATAAGTATATTATCCCGGGCGAAACTACGGAAGAAGCCATTATGTTTTTGCCAGCTGAAGCTATATTTGCCGAGATTAATGCTTATCATGCCGAGCTTTTAAACTTTGCTTACCAAAAAAAGGTTTGGATTTGTGGTCCTACCACTTTAATTAGTACATTATCCATTATTAGTATGATTATTAAAAATATGGAAAGAGATAAATATGCGAAGGTTATTCATGAAGAATTAAATCGGTTAAGCATCGAATTTTCCCGTTATAAAGAACGGTGGGATCATTTAGCTAAGAGTGTTAAAAGTGTCAATCAAAGCATTGATGAATTACACACAACAAGCGAAAAAATTACCAAAAGATTCGCGGTTATTAATGGCGTTGAACTTGACCAAATAGAAAGTGATAAGATTAGCTCACCCTAAGTCTTAAGTTAATAATTATTTGCCTTAAAAAATATAATGTAGTATAATGGTTATTACCAAGAGGTGAATAGTTTTGAATAAAGTTAAAGAACTATGGGCAAATAATAAAGTGTTAATAGTTTTATTATTTATCTTATTTATTTGCTTTATTGCCATAGTTGTTGTTTGTTTTACGTTTTTTCTTGGGGGTAATAAATCACCATACGGTGAAAGATATAAAGATATAGATAAACATCCTTTGACAGAAGAATTTAAAAACGAATATGTTAATTCTTTAAAAAGCGATGAATTAATTGATGATGTGAAGATTAAGACAATGGGAGGAAGAGTAATTTATATCAAGATTACTTTTGTCCCGGATATTACTTTAGTTGAAGCTCAAAGTAAAGCCCTTAATTCACTATCTAGTTTTAGTGAAGACTTGCTTTCTTATTATGATTTAAACTTTACTTTATATAGTCCACTTAGTGAAAATAGTGAAGGATTTACTATCATGGGTGGTAAAAATGAAAGTGGCAGTGGCATAAGTTGGAATAATAATACGAAAGTAGAAAGTGATTAGTTATGAAGAAGAAAAAGAATATTATAATCATTCTAATAACTTTTTTAGTTATTATCGGAATTGGTTTCTTTTTAATTAAAATATTAAATGATAAAAATAAATTAACAATTGATGAACGTAAATGGATTGATGAAAATATCAATAAAGTCCAAAATATAAATGTTGTAAATAATGTAAATATATTTGGCAAAAATGGTCTAGGAATCTATTATAATTTCTTAGATGATTTTGCCGACTTTTATGAAATGGAAATAAATCCTATTACTTTTAATTTAAGTGATAATCAAACTGGAATAAGTTTAGGAGTTAAAACTACTCTTAGTTCTAATGATTTAATCTTTTATACGGACCATTATGTTTTAGTTAGTAAAAATAAAGAATTAGTTAGTGATTTAGCTAATTTAAATATAACTATATTAAATAGTGATGAAGCTATTTTAAAAAACTTTATTAATAAATATAATGTAGTTGAGACTAAAGATGAATTATTAACTAGTTTAAATAATAATAGTATTGTTGTTCCTTTAATTGAATATTTAGATTATGTTTTAGAAAATAATTATTATATTAATTATCATTTTAGTGATGCGAAAATATATTATACCTTACAAAAAGATGATAGTATTTTAAGTTCAGTTTTAGAAAAATATTATTATAAATGGCAAGAAAATTTTGCTAATTATTTTAATTCTTTAGAATTTGCTTTATTTGTTGATTCTTTGAATTTATCAGAAGAAAGTATTGCTAAAATGCAAAGTGTTGAATATGATTATGGTTTTGTTAATAATAGTCCTTATGAAGTTATCATGGGAGGTAAATATGGGGGGATAGTAGCTGTATATTTATCTAAATTTAGTGACTTTGCTAATGTTGATTTTAATTTTAATAAATATAAGAATTTTGAAAGATTTATTAAAGCTACCCAAAATAAAACTATTGATTTATACTTTAATTACTATAATTTAAATAATGAGTATCAAAATACTTTTGGAATTCCTTCTAGTTATGTGGTGGTGGCAAGACGTAATAACACGGATGTTATTAGTAATATTAATGCTTTAAAAAATAATGAGGTATATGTTTTAGAAAATAGTTTAATTTATGATTATTTAAATAATTTAGGTTTTAAATTAAAGACTTATAAAAATCAAAAAGAATTATTTAAATTAAATCAAAAAGATGTTTATATTGTAATGGATAAAGATTCATTTGATTATTATAAAAATAAGAATATGAAAAATTATACAATAAGAACAAGTGGTAATTTACCTAAAACCTATGATTTTAAAGTTTATAATAATCCAACTTTATATACTTTATTAGATAAGTATATGATGGTTAGTGATAATAATTTAATTAAGATTGAAGGCTTAAATAATCATTTTGAAACAGTTAAAATTGGCAGTATTTTATCTTCTATAGCCGAATATATCATTTATTTAATCTTAGTTATTATTATAATTGCTTTATTAATTATTCGTAAAAGTCGTAAAATAATTATTGCTAAAAAGATTAAGAAAGATGATAAACTTAAGTTTATTGACCAATTAACTAGTTTAAAAAATAGAAACTTTTTAAATGAAAATATTAGTATTTGGAATAATAATACTATTTATCCCCAAACGATAATTGTTATGGATTTAAATAAAATTCAAGAAATAAATGATATTGAAGGGTATAATGAAGGGGATAAACAAATAAAAACCGCGGCTAGTATCTTAATTAAAACACAGTTAGATAATAGTGAAATTATGCGAACTGATGGTAATGAATTTATGATTTATTTAGTAGGTTATAGTCAAAAACAAGTAACTAATTATGTTCATAAATTAAATAAAGAATTGAAAAAATTACCTTATCCTAATGGTGCAGTGATTGGTTATAGTATGATTTTAGATGATATTAAAACTATTGAAGATGCTTTAAATGAAGCAGTTGATGCTGTTAAAAAACAAAAGAGTGAATAAAATGAAGAAAACAATTAAAAATAGATTAAAGAGTTTTTGGCGAAATTTTAAAAAAGTTTTAAAAAGACCAGAGATGGCAATTTTACCAGGACAATTAGCTTTTTTCTTTGTTTTAGCTATAGTTCCGACAATTACTTTAATTACCTTTGGGGCTGGTCTTTTAAATTTATCGACGGATGTTATCTATAATTTCTTAGCCAATGCTTTTTCTAATGATATTGCGCAAATGCTTTTAAATGTAACCGATATTAGTTATGGGGGAGTACATGTATTTTTCCTAGTTATTGTAGGGTATTATATTGCATCTAATGGTCCAGCTTCGATAATTATTACTTCTAATACTATTTATGGTGAAGAACAAAATAGTTTTTTAGAAAGAAGAGTTAAAGCTTTAGTTATGACTTTATTTTTAGTAATCCTTTTTATCTTTATGTTAATCGTTCCTGTTTTTGGTAATATCTTAATTAAACTTATTCAAAGTGTTAATTTAAATGCTACAATAACTAAAAGAATAACTAAAATATTTTTGCTTCTTAATGGACCATTAACTTGGTTAATAATCTATATATTTATTGTTTTATTATATACTATTGCTCCTAATAAAAAAGTTAAAAGTAAAAATGTTGGATATGGGGCTTTATTTACTTCAATTGGTTGGATTTTAGTAACAGGAATATATTCATTTTATATAAATAATATTGCCCATTATTCAACCTTTTATGGTGGTTTAGCTAACATTGTAATTTTAATGTTATGGTTCTATATTTTAGCTTATATATTTACCATAGGTATGGCTCTTAATTATCGGAAAGAGGAAGAAGAATTAGAAAAAACTGGTACTATAAATTCTTTAAAATAATTAATAATATAAATATGTACAACAGATATTACTTATGTACATGATAAATTTCTTGATCTTTACCTAGTATTCTTTACTAACGATTTCAAGAAGTAATATTCTAAAAATATTTTGTTTATCTTAAACAAAATATTTTTATATTATAGGAAATATTCCTTTTTAAGAGATTAATAGATTTAAGAAAAAATAATACTGCTAAAACTCCATATGCTTTAAAGATAAACTAATTAAAGTAAATAAATGTAAATCTAAAAAAGAATAAAAACTTTAGACTTGATTTTTCATATATATATATATACTAATCTTAGATGCTAAGCTAACTTGATTGACGTAAAATAGAAAGGATAAAAGATTAGAAATGAAAGTTAAGTTTTTTATTGTTATATTACTTGTATTAAGTATACTTTTAGTATTTAATAATGATAAAGATAATAAAGTATTAGAAAATAATAAAGAAGAAAATCTAAATAAAACTTTAGCTGTTCTATTAGAACAAGAAGATGGAAAGTATGAAGAAGTAGAAGATAATACCTGGAAAAATAAAGAAGGATATGAATTTGATAAAACTTTAAGTAAATGTGAAAATGGCAGTAAATTATCTTATAATAAAGAAACTAAAAAAATAGAATTACATACTACTAGTAGTGATAAATGCTATGTTTATTTTAGTAAAATAAAACCATTACATGAAATATGTAATGATAATACATTAGCTTGTGTAATAGCTAAAAAACAAGGACAAGCTATAAGTGGTTTACCAAAAGATACAGAATATAACAATAAAGAATATTCAGGAGAATTATTACTTCATGATAGTAATTCAACAGATGAAACAATTAGAACTTATGGTGCTGATGATGGAGGATACCGTTATTCAGGTGATAACCCGAATAACTTTGTCTGTTTTGGCCCAGGAGCAGAAGGTTATAGTAATGGCGAAGGAACCTGTCCAGATGAAAACTTATACCGGATAATAGGCGTATTTCCATTTGATGAAAATGGCAATCAATTAACTAAACCATCATTATATGCTAAATATTTAGTTAAATTAATTCAAAGTGAATATGCTACTCATGAACAACTAGGAATAGAATCAATTGGAACTCCATATACGCATAATGATGAATATACCTCATTTAAAAGAGTGAAAGACATACCACAAGATGGTTTTTATTGGAACAAAGATACAAATGCATGGTTAGATGAAAATTGGAACTATTGGGAAAAAAATGAACAAAAGTCTACATTAAATCAAATATTAAATGATAGTGAAAAAGGATATCTACATTATTTATATAATAGTCAAAATGAAGAACAAAAAGGAATAAATTGGACAAGTAAAATAGCAACAGTAAAATGGAACGTAGGAGGTTGGAAATACATTGTAACTCCAAAAGAAATGTATATAGGAGAAATGGCAAATAGCAATGGATTACAAACTGTATTAGGAATTAAAGCAGAAAATCAAATTGGCTTAATGTATGTTTATGACTATGGTTTTGCTAGTGACAAAAGCAACTGGAAAACAAATTTAAGCCAATATAATACAAATGGTAATATACAAAAGAATTGGTTATTTAATGGGATTTCTGAATGGTTTATCCAACGTTATATTAGTTCTGGTAAAGATACGGTATATGTTTTGACTTATTTAGGGGTAGTGAGTGGGAGTAATAATATACATATATATGGTAATGCTGTTCGTCCTACTTTCTACCTAAATGAAGATATCCAATATGTAGGGGGAGATGGCACAGCTAAAACACCTTATAAAATATCAATCAATTAATGTAAAATATTAAAGTTTATATTTACATTATAGGAATAATTGTGATAGAATTTTAATATATAAGAATAAAGAGGTGTATAAAGTGGAATTTCTTTATAATATTAAGAATATTGATTTATACTTATTAATTATTTTAGTAGTTTTAATTATTTTATTTGTGGTTGTTTTAATTTTTGGAAAGAAAGACCAAAAATTAGAAGAAACGAAAAAGTTGCAAAAAGTAGAGTTAGAACATGCTTTTAAGGAAGAAGAAAAAGAACCAATAAAGCTAGAAACTGAAGAAAAAAGCGAAGAACTAAAACCAGATGATGATGTTAATATAACTGTTTTTGAACCAGATAAAGAAGAACTAGTTTTAGATAAGGAAGAAGAAATGTCTTTAGATGAAATAGAATCTTCAATTGAAGAAGGTATAAATAACTTAGAAAATATTAAAAATGAATTTAAGAGTATTGAAATACCGGAAGTGGATATTGAAAAAGAAGATAAGGAAAAAGAATTTGAACCATCTAAAGTATTTAGTTCTGTTTATGTAAAAGAAGAAGCTAAAGAAGAACCCGTTATTAAGATTGAAGAAGTTAAGGAAGTAGATAAACCAACTTTAATTATTCAAGAAGATGATGATTTAGATTTACCAGAGTTAGCTACAAATAATGAAGAAGAAAAAAAAGATAGTTCTCCAGAAATAACTTTTGCCGATATAGAGAATGAAACATATAATTTAAAATAATTTTTATTAATAAAAGTTACGTTATTATGTTATAATTTAATAGAAAGATGGTGTTGATTATGACAGAAAGTATCGTAGCTTTTTTTGTTGATATATTTTCGTTTTTAGGAAAAACTTTATTAGGGAAAAACTTAACGATTTTTTTCGTTTCGATGTTACCAATATTAGAGCTAAGGGGTGGAATGCTTGCAGCTAGTATTTTAGGCTTAAAGGCTTTACCTAGTTTAATAATTTGTATTATTGCTAATATTATTCCTATTCCATTAATCTTATGGTTTATTACGCCAGTTTTTAATTGGTTTAAGAAAAAGAAAGGCTTAAGAAAGTTTGCTAATTGGTGTGAAAAGCATGCCCAAAAAAATCAAGGAAAGATTGATGCTTTAAAATATTATGGTTTATTCTTATTTGTGGCTATTCCTTTACCAACAACGGGAGCTTGGACAGGTTCTTTAATTGCGGCTTTGCTTGGCTTAGATAAGAAAAAATCTTGTATTGCGGCTATTTTAGGCGTAATTGTTGCCGGTCTTATTATGTTACTTTTATCTTATGGGATATTAGGAGGAGTTTTAAATTGAAACTATATTTAATTAGTAATAATTTAGTTATAGATAATATTGTTTATCAGACTGATTTATCAATAGAAGAAAAAAGAATTAATCGACCTTTAGCAATTGAAGGGGAAAAGAAAGCCTATAATTTAGCTAAAGTTTTAGATGGACAAGCTATTTATACCAGTCATTATGCCTCAGCTATTGCTAGTAGTAAGTATTTAGCCGCTAAACTAAATATTCCTATTTATATTGATGCTAATTTAAAAGATTCAGTTATTGGCAGTGGAGGCAAAAATAATATTAAAATGCTAAGATATATGCAAGAAAGAAATTTTAATTATAAATATGCTGGGGGAGAATCATTAAATGAAACAAGATTAAGAATGAAAAAAACTTTAAATAATATTATAAAATCTAATGAAGGAGATGTTATCATTTTTAGTCATAAAAGAGCTATTTTAAGTTATTTACTTGATTATACTAAACAAGGTTTTAATTTAGATGATAGATTAATTTTAACTTATCATGATGAAGTAATCATGGATGATACAGAAAATGATATAGATATTATTGAGCTTGAGTTAGAAGATAATAATATTATTAATATTAAGAATATAGAACTTGGAAAGGAAAATATAGAATGATGGAAGTAAAGGTTAATATTGGCATAAGTGCTAGACATCTTCATTTAAATCAAGAAACTTATGATTTATTATTTGACCATCCTTTAACGGTGAAAAAAGCTTTAAATCAAATTGGCCAGTTTGCCTCTAATGAAACAGTTACTTTAAAAACTAGCCAAGGGGAAATTTCTAATGTTCGGATCGTGGGTCCTTTAAGAAGTTATAATCAAGTAGAGATAGCGCAAAGTGAGGCGAGAATTTTAGGGATTGAAGCCCCAGTTAGAAGAAGTGGTGTTTTGGATGGAGCTAGTTTAATTAAGGTTATTACGCCTAAAAATGAAATAGAAATTCCCGCGGCTATTATTGCTAATCGCCATGTGCATTTTTCCCTAGATGATGCTAAAAAAATGGGGGTTGTTGATAAGCAAAAGTTAAAGTTAGAAATTCCTGGGGTTAAAAGGGGCGTTGTTGATGTTGAAGCTAAGGTTAGTGAAGATGGCTTTTTTGAAGTTCATTTAGATACAGATGATGCTAATGCTTTTTTACTTAAAAATGGTGATGTTGGAACATTGTTAATAGAGTAAGGATTTGGTTTGATGGAATGGTATATTGGTAATGTCAAAATAGATGGAAGAGTAGTGGTTGCACCCATGGCGGGGATTAGTGATACAACTTTTCGCAAAATTTGTAAAAGTTTTGGGGCTTCTTTAGTAGTAGGCGAAATGGTTAGTGATAAAGCTCTTTATTTTGGCAATGAAAAAACTCTAGAACTTTTAAAAATGACGGAGGAAGAAAGACCAATTAGTCAACAAATTTTTGGAAGTGATGTTGAATCTTTTGTGGAAGCTGCCAAGCTGGTGGAAAAATATATGCACCCCGATATAATTGATATTAATATGGGG
>CANQIU010000042.1 GCA_947624145.1 uncultured Bacilli bacterium
TGGTCCGCAAGGAATACAAGGCTTAATGGGCCCCAAAGGCGAACCAGGTCCACAGGGGATACCTGGTCCCTTAGAAATACCCTCAGCCTTTTTTATGACGGCTAATGATGATTTAGATGCTTATGGGATAGAAATAAATTCTAATGCGAGAATTCCTATTGAAACAAAGATTTATGATATGAATGAAAATTTTATTTTAAGTGAAGAAAATACCATTTCTATAAAATCTGGCGGAGTATATAAAATAGAATTTATGGTTGAGGCTTATACCTCAAAGTCAGCTTTATATCCAGGCCAACAAGAAGTTATCAGTGTTGGTTTAAGAAAGGTTGGAGAACCAACCGTTTATGTCGGTGGTAGTACTTGGGATTATCAAGAGCCCGTAGTAAGAATTAATGCTCATGGTATTGTGACTACCGTTTTAAATAATGATGAATTTGAATTAGTCAATCTTTCCCAAGATACAATTCATTTAGTTAGTCCTAATGCTAATAGACTAATAACAACATCTTTTTTTGCTAACCCGATTGTAACTTTAGTTATAGAAAAAATAAAATAAAAAAGATTTACGAATTGATAAATCTTTTTTATTTTATAAAATTTCATCTAGTTTTTTAAGGGTTAAAGTAGCTGTTACATTAGTGCCAAGAGTAACTATAACATTATCTAAGGTTGAAGATAGAGCCATATCGATTGTACTGCCAGCTTCAAGCTCAGCAATAATACTTCCTTGGAAAGTTACAACGTTACTATTTTTAACACTTTTAGCAATAACAGTAGCGGGTATCATAACAGAATTTTGTCTAACCATTAAAGTTAAAATGTTATCTTGGTTGGAATTTACCGTAAGGCTATAATTAATTTCATAGACACCATCTTGTTCTAAATATAATTCATTGGTTTGTTTATCTGTAACATTAATACTAGGCATCACTTCTGGTAAAGGTATTTGAATCCAATTTCCCGCGCCAGTCATATTAAGAGGTGTTGTTAAATTATTATATTTTCCGCCGTAAGCACTTAATAGAGCATAGCCAGATGCGCCTGTTGGACCAGTAGGACCAGGAATTCCTTGTAAGCCTTGTTCTCCTTGCAAACCCCTTTCGCCTTGTGGTCCTTGTTCACCTCGTGGCCCTTGTAAACCTTGCGGTCCTTGTTCACCTTGGGGTCCTATTAAGCCTTGTGGTCCCATTAGCCCTTGTGGTCCCATTTCTCCCTGAGGTCCTTTAATATTTCCAACATTTACCCAACCTTTACCGTTGTTAGCCCAAACATATAAATTAGCTCCAACTAAATAACTTTCTCCTAATTTGCCAACAGGATGTTCTTTTAAAAGAGCATCTAATGTATCATATGATCCCATGATAGTAACACTAGTTCCCGCCGGTCCAGTTGGACCAATTTCTCCCGGTATCCCTTGCGGACCCGTAGGACCAATTAAACCTTGGATGCCTTGCAGACCTTGAACTCCTTGAGGACCGGTTGGTCCCATTTTTCCTTCCGGTCCCATTTCCCCTTGGGGTCCTTCAATTCCTTGCGGTCCCGTGGGACCCATTTTTCCTTCTGGCCCCGTTGGTCCCACCTTAGATAAATTTGGTAAAGAACAATAACTTATTACAGGACAATTTTCTTGTGCTTTTTTGACTTTTTCTAAAGCTTTTTGATAATTATTATTCACAAATAGTTTCACCTTCTATTATAAAATATGTTAAATAGACTAATTTGTTTTAAAAATGAGAATTGCATAAAAATAAGGTATTGGTAAATATTAAAAATGTGATAAAATATCTAGTTGTGAGGTAGTATTTTTATGAATGATAAAATAGTTATATTAGGCGCTAGAGAAAATAATTTAAAAAATATTAATTTAGAAATACCTAAAAATAAATTAGTCGTAATGACCGGGGTTTCTGGAAGTGGTAAAAGTAGTTTAGCTTTTGATACGATTTATGCGGAAGGTCAAAGAAGATATGTGGAAAGCTTGTCAGCTTATGCTAGACAATTTATTGGCGTATCCGAAAAACCAGATGTTGATTCAATTGAAGGTTTAAGTCCATCTATTTCCATTGACCAAAAATCAACTAATAAAAATCCCCGTTCAACTGTAGGAACAATAACCGAAATATATGATTATTTAAGATTATTATTTGCCCGAATTGGGACGCCTTATTGTCCAACACACCATATTCCAATTAAAAGTCAAAGTATAGAAGAAATGACTAATAAAGTCATGGAATATGAAGGAAACACGATAACTATTTTAGCTCCTATTGTTCATGGCGAAAAAGGAACCCATAAAGATTTATTTGATAGTTTACGCAAAGATGGTTTTTCTAAGGTAAGAGTAAACGGACAAATATATAGTTTAAATGAAGAAATAACTTTAGAAAAAAATATTAAAGATAATATTGATATAGTTGTTGATAAAATAAAAGTTGATGAAGAAGAAAGAAGTCGAATTTTTGAATCAATTGAAGTAAGTTGTAATAAAGCTGATGGAAAAGTTGTTATCTTAGCTAATGATGAAGAAATATTTATGAGTGAAAAATATGCTTGTCTTAAATGTAATTATTCTTTACCGGAATTAGAACCACGGCTATTTTCTTTTAATGCCCCTTATGGAGCTTGCCCGGAATGCAAGGGCTTAGGTACGAAACTTAAAATAAGTGAAGATTTACTTATTCCGGATCCTAATAAATCTATTAAAGATGGGGGAATAAATTCAGTTAATATGGATTCTATGACTTATTTTACCCAAGTAGAAACAGTTTGTAAGGCCTATGATATTGATATTAATAAACCAATTAAAGATATTCCTAAAGAAAAATTAAATATTATATTATACGGAACAAATGATATATTAGAATTTAATTATGTTGCTAAAAATGGTAATACTAGAAATGCGAAAAATAGTTATGAAGGAATAATTCCGGCTTTAGAAAGAAGATTTATAGAAACAAAAAGTTCTTGGATTAGAGAATGGTTAAGTGGCTTTATGGTAGAAATGACTTGTCCAGAATGTAAAGGAAAAAGACTCCAAAAAAGCGTTTTATCTATCTATATTGAAAATAAAAATATTATTGATATAACGGAAATGTCTATTAAAGAAAGTTTAAAATTCTTTAAAAGTTTAAAATTATCTAATGAACAAAAACAAGTAAGTGAGCTTATTTTAAAAGAAATAATCAATAGATTAGAATTTTTAAATAATGTTGGTTTATCTTATCTATGTTTAAGTCGCAGTGCCGGAACTTTATCAGGTGGCGAAGCCCAAAGAATAAGACTAGCCACCCAAATTGGTTCAAGATTATCGGGGGTTTTATATGTTTTAGATGAACCAAGTATTGGTTTACATCAAAAAGATAATGAAAAACTAATTAATTCTTTAAAAGAAATGCGCGATTTAGGAAACTCTTTAATAGTTGTAGAACATGATACAGATACAATGTTAGCTGCCGATTATTTAATTGATATTGGTCCTGGGGCGGGAGAATATGGTGGTTATGTGATGGCCGCGGGAACTCCTTTAGAAGTTATGCACAATCCTAACTCTTTAACAGGAAAATATTTAGCCGGAGAAGAAAAAATAGAAGTTCCTTCTAAAAGACGAAAAGGAAATGGCTTATTCTTAAAAATAAAAGGTGCGCAAGAAAATAATTTAAAAAATATTAATGTAGATATTCCTTTAGGAAAATTTGTCTGTATAACTGGGGTATCGGGTTCGGGAAAATCTTCTTTAATTAACGAAGTTTTATATAAAAGTGTTGCTAATACTTTATATCATAGTAAAAATATTCCTGGTAAATGTAAAGAAATACAAGGATTAGAAAATATTGATAAGGTTGTACAAATTACCCAAGATGCAATAGGCCGAACACCACGAAGTAATCCAGTTACTTATGTTGGCGTATTTGATGATATAAGAGATGTTTTTGCGAGTACCAAAGAAGCTAAAATGCGAGGTTATGATAAAAGTAGATTTTCATTTAATGTTAAAGGCGGAAGATGTGAAGCTTGCTATGGTGATGGGGTTAAAAGAATTGAAATGCATTTTTTAGCCGATGTTTATGTTCCTTGTGATGTCTGTGGAGGTAAAAAATATAATAAAGAAACCTTAGATATTAAATATAAGGGTAAAAATATTAGCGAAGTTTTAGATATGCGGGTAAGTGAAGCAATTAAATTCTTTGAAAATGTTCCAAAGATTTATAATAAATTAAAAGTCATGATGGATGTTGGTTTATCGTATATTAAACTTGGCCAAAGTGCTCCAACTTTATCAGGTGGTGAAGCCGGAAGAGTGAAGCTAGCTAAAGAATTACAAAAGAAAGCCACCGGTAAGTCTTTATTTATTTTAGATGAACCAACAACTGGTTTACATACCGATGATATTAAAAAATTATTAGTGATTCTAAATCGAATAGTTGATAATGGTGATACCGTAATTGTTATTGAACATAATTTAGATGTTATTAAAGTTGCCGATTATATAATTGACTTAGGACCTGAGGGAGGAATTGATGGAGGAAAAGTTATTGCCAAAGGTACTCCGGAAGAAGTTACAAAAGTTAAAGAATCTTATACAGGTGAATTTTTAAAAAAGATGTTATAAAAAGAGTATTTTGAAAAGAAAACTCTCTTTTTTTAAAAATTTTATTCTGTTATTTAATAGTAAAAATATTTAAAAGATGGTATAATTTTTATGAAAAAGGTGGCATATATTATGGAAGTAAATCAAGTTAAAAAAGCTTTATTAGAACAAAAGAAGATGAATTTATCTGGTAATTTATATCATAAAACCCAACTTGATTTTGCCTATAATATTAATCATATTGAAGGATCTACCATAACACCAGATGAAACTGCAAGTATTTATGATACAGGAACCATTCTAACAAATAAAGATAAAGTAATAGTCTTAAAGGATGCAATGGAAATCAAAAATCATTTTACTTTATTTAAATATATGTTAGATACTATTGATGATAAGCTTTCTATAGATATGATTAAAAAATATCATTTTATTTTAAAAGATGGAACCTTAACTGATAGTGAAAAAGAATGGTTTAATGTTGGCGAATATAAAAAGAAAAAAATTTTGTAGGTAATATTGTAACATCTTTACCAAGTAATGTAGCAAAAGATATGAATAGTTTATTAGCTTGGTATGATAAAATATCTAAAAAGACTTTAGAAGATATTATTCTATTTCATGTAAGATTTGAAGTTATTCATCCTTTTCAAGATGGCAATGGCCACGTTGGAAGAATGATTATGTTTAGAGAATGTTTATATAATGATATAATGCCATTTTTTATTGAAGAAAAGAATAAAGATTTTTATATAAGAGGTATAAAAGAATACCAAATAAATGGAGAAAAAGGTTATCTAATCGAAACTTGTCTTAATAGTCAAGATAATTATGAAAAAATGGCTAACTTTTTTTTAGAAGACAATAGCTAATATAATGAGGAAAATATGGAATTAAAAGAAGTAATAGAAAAAAGAAGAAGTTTTAGAAGTTATAAAAAAGATGATATTAATAAAGATATTATTGAAGATATTCTTAATTGCGGAAGACTTGCGCCATCTGCTAAAAATAGACAACCCTGGAATTTTTTAATAGTAAAAAGGGAACTTAAAGATAAAATAGCCGATTTAATGCTAGAATATACGAAAAATAATAATGAGAAAAGGAAATCAAATTTTCCTAGCAGTGTTAAAGAAACGGCAAAAATAATAAAACAAGCTCCGGTTTTAATTTTAATTTTAAGACCTAAAGAAACAAATTGGCTTATTGAAGATAGCTTATCAATTGGTGCTTGTGTAGAAAACATGTGTTTAAGAGCAACTGATTTAGGTCTTGGAAGCCTATGGATTAGAGATATTGAGCATGTTTCTAATCAAATTGAAAAGATAATAGGATATTCTAATTTAGAACTAAGTTGTGCTTTATTAATTGGTCTACCAAGGGAATTTCCTAAACAAAGACCTAGAAAAGAATTAAAAGATATTGTAAGGTGGTATTAATAATGCGAAAGAAAATATTAGATTTTTATAAACAAACAAGTTTATATACGGATTTGGGTTTATATAAAGATTTTTGTAAGAACTTAACAGATAATATAGATGAATTATGTATTTTACAAAGAAAGCAAATTATTCATCCGGTGGCTTTTAAAGATCCTAATATAAGGAAAGAAAAACAATGCTTTTGGGGAGATATGCGAAAAGTTCCTGTTTCTAGATTAAACTATGAAGATGATTTATTTCCAACAGCTTTAAGTATGATTAGTGAATTATTAAGAAAAGATAGTAATTATACAGAAAATAGAAAAGCAGAAAATAAAATTCATATTACTTGTCGAGGGGAAGCTATTTTCTTAGCGGCTACTTTAAAAGCTAAAGGTTATTCTGCCCGCGTTCGAAGTGGTTTTGCGCCTTATATAAAAGAAGATGGTATTTTTTATGATCATTGGATTACTGAGTATTTTAATCCTTTAAAAAACCGGTGGGTTTTAGTGGATGCTGATGAACATTGCCCTGATTATGAAATGGGATTTGATTTAAATGATATTCCTAGAGAAAAATTTTTATTTGGGGCAGAAGCTTACTTAGGAATGAGAAATAATAAATATAAAACAAACGAAATATATTATGCATCTGATCCAGCAACATTAGGTCTTAAAGCTTCTTTAAGAGGACTTTTCTATGATTTTCATTCTTTAATGAATGATGAAATAATTTTTTTACATTTGCCAAAGTATATTCAAGATAAAAACTTTGAATTAACCGAAGAGGAGTATAAAGAACTAGATAAGTTAGCAACTTTAATGCTAGATCCCGATAAAAATTTTGATAAACTTGTTCATATATGGAATAATGAACCTAAATATAGAATAATGTCTGGTGCTTTAAATTAATTTTTTTAAATATAATTATAATGAGAAAATGCTTATGAAGAAAAATTTTATTATTTTATTATTGTTATTTAGTTTAAGTGGTTGTAAATCTAAAGTATATCTTGATAAGACTAATGATTATTTAGAACCTTTATTAGAAAATATTGAAGTATATACCGATATTTATTTAAAAGATTTAGTAAAAGTAAAAAATAATTCTATAATTATTGAAGATAAAAAGATTGATACTAGTGAATTAGGACAAAAGGATCTTGTCATAAATTATCAAGTTAATAAAAAAAGGTATCAAAAAAATCTAAAAATAAATATTGTTGATACCACTCCACCTTTGGTTTTCTCAGGTACTAATAAAACAGTTGAACCTAATTATAATAAAGATTTATGTAATTTAATAACTTATGGAGATAATTATACAGGAGATGTTAAATGCTTTATTGAAGGTTTTTATGATTTAACCAAAGAAGGAACTTATAAACTTATTTATACCTTATTAGATAGTAGTCAAAATACTAAAAAGGTAAATGTAACTTTAAATGTTAAAAAGCCTTCAAGTAGTTCTAATTCCAAACCTCAAGAAAAAAATATGTTTAAAGATATATATGATGCTTATAAAAAAGATAATACCGAAATCGGCATTGATGTTTCTAAATGGCAAGGAGAAATTGATTTTCAAAAAGTTAAAGATGCTAAAGCTTCCTTTGTAATGATTCGCTTAGCTCATCAAGGAAAAAGTAAACAAGAATTAAAACTAGATGAGTACTTTTTAAGTAATTTAAAGAAAGCTAAAGAAGCTGGTTTAAAGGTTGGTATTTATTTATATAGTATTGCGACAAGTGAAGAAGAAGTAATAAACCAAGCAAAGTTTGTTATAGATAGTTTAAAGAATGAAAAGTTAGATTTACCAATTGTCTTTGATTGGGAAAGTTGGGCAAATTGGAATAGTTATAAAATAAGTTTTTATAAATTAAATAATATAGCTAATACGTTTATGAATTATATAAATAATCATGGTTATGATGCCATGCTTTATAGTTCTAAGTTTTATTTAGAAACGATTTGGACTAATAAATTAAATTTTCCAATTTGGCTGGCTCATTATACAAAACAAACTAGTTATAAAGGAAAATATATGCTTTGGCAATTATGTAATAATGGTAAAATAGATGGTATAAATACTGATGTAGATATTGATATTTTATATAAATAGGTTAATTTTTTTAAAAAATAATGCTATACTTAGATAGTAAGTAAGGTGATATAGATGCATGAAGATTATCTCGAAATTGATGGCAAAACTGTGACTAAATGTTTAGCTAAAGATTATAATAGTGAAATTGTAATACCTGAGGGAATTGAAAAAATAGAATGTGAATTGCCTAGTGATTATAATTTAACGTACCAATTTCCCCAAAGTTTAGAATGTTTGAATTTACATAATTCATTTATCATGTGTTCAAACTTAAACATATCATCTCGTAAACTTACTAGTGAAAACCCTATAACTATTAGTGCCACTAATTTAACTCTAAATGATAATGCGGATATTAGTAATATTACATTTACAGATGTTAGATATCTATATATTAACTGTCAATCTGATAGAGAAAATTTAGATTTTTATAAAAATTTAGGCCAATTAATTAGAAATTTTAAAGCTATAGATAATGTATACATATATGATTTAGATAAATCAGGATATACTAGAAGTAAATTTCTTTGGGATTTATTTGATACAATGGAGACAAATACATTTATGTCTAAACTACCTCCAAATCCGGCAAATGAAAAATTTGTATTTAGAGTTAATGATCGTCATGATGATGAATGGGATATAGTTGATTCTAATCTTCTAAAATATAAAGGAAATAAAAAAGATGTTTCTATCCCTGAGGGAATATCTAGGATAAGAAAAGAGGCTTTTGAAGGTAAAAAAATAAATAATTTATATCTTCCTCGTTTTATTAGAAATATTGAATTTAATAACGGCCAAATTAATAATTTAATTCTTTATTATAATGGAAGTATTCCTTTCTTAACAAGTGGTGACGGCGGAATAATAACATTAAATAGCTTAGAAATAAGTATGTATAATTTTGATAACACAGATAGTATTACTAATTTTATGATTTTTTTAACTTATATCCATATTAATCTATTAAAGATTGATATTGGGGCTCTCTATTATATACCCTGGTTAATTGGAAAAATTAAAAATATAAACTTTGAAAATGTAAAAAATATAATATTTTATTCACATGATGCGTTATCTTTAAAAGAAAAATTTGCTTTAAAAAAAGCTATTAAACCGAAATCAGTAAAAGTAAAATTTAGTTCATTAAAAAATAAAAGGGAAGAAAAAGAAGAGGAATATGAATTAGAAGAAACAGATTCAACTCCTGATATTCCGATGGACTCTCTTAGCACGGAAATAAAAGAGATATTAGAAAAAATAGATGAAAAGAAAAAATATCTAAGTACAGAAGGGCAAAAAGAAGTAGATAGACAATGTCAAAGTTTAATCCAAACTTATCAAGAAAATTTAAAAAATATTAAACCAGAATTATTTAAAACTTTTGAATTTGGACATCCTACACCCGATGGCTTAAAAAATAAATTAATCAGCGACTTAACTAAGATATTAAGTAATTTTTATCATGATGATTTAGAAAATCTAATT
>CANQIU010000043.1 GCA_947624145.1 uncultured Bacilli bacterium
CATTGAAAGAGAATTTGGAGCATATAAATCTATTGATGATAATTATCCAAAATATGTTATTTCCCTTGATAAAATAGATTTATCGCGTGATGGAATTATACATTTAAATTTAATTGATTTTTTATTAGGTAACGAATTTTAGTACTAGATAATAAATAACAAATAGATATTAGGGATTATCAAGTTTAGCAAAAATAGCCAGCATAACAAGCGCAAATGCTATGCGTACTTTTGACAAACCACCTCATGATATGCTATAATTATTTTATCCAATTGAGGTGGATTTAATGAAAAAAGTTATTAGTTATTCTATTCGTTTAACGATAATCATTTTAGCTTTAATTTGTGCCCGGACTACCACTAGTTCCTTTGCGGCTAAAGTGGAGAATAATAATATAAATAAAACAATTAATTTAAATACAATGGCTATTAAGGTCATTGAGGCCAACACGATTGCGAAATTTACTGCCAAAGATACATTCACGGGAGATTTAACCGGTTATGCTTATAATTGCCCTTTGTGTAATGGTACATTAGCTTGTGCTCCAAAATATAATGTTAAAGATGGTACAACAACTTATAATGACCCAGATTATGGCAAAGTTTTTATTGTTGCTTCTAGTAAAAACTTACCATGTGGAACGATAATTCGTTTTAATAGTGATCGGGTAAAAGAAGATGGTGATGCTTTAGCAATTGTTTTAGACCGGGGTGTTTTAGGAACAGCTTTAGACCTTTTAACTCCATCTGAAGCTTATGCCTCTAAATATATTGGCCGTTCTTCAATTACGTATGATGTTTTAAGAAATGGTTGGGCGAAGGATGAAGGCTAAAAAAAGATTTGGCCAAAACTTCTTAATAGATAATACTTACATTAATAGAATTATTGATTCTATTAATGTTTTTTCTAATGATCTAATTATCGAAATAGGTCCAGGTCAAGGGGCTTTAACTAAAAGGTTAAAAACTAAAGACTGTGAATTAATTGCTTATGAGATTGATGAAGAATTAAAGCCTATCTTAGATTCTTTAATAGATGCGAGTACCCATATTTATTATCAAGATTTTTTAACTGTGCAAAATATAGCTACTTCAAAAGAGATAGTTATTGTAGGTAATCTTCCTTATTACATAACAACACCGATACTTGAACATATTATTAAACTTAATTTAAATCCGAAAGAAGTCATTATAATGGTCCAAAAAGAAGTCGCGGATCGTTTCTTAGCTAGGGAACATACCAAAGAATATGGCTATTTTACTTTATGGTTAAAATATTTTTTTGAGATGGAAAGAATATGTGATGTTCCACCTAAGGCTTTTAACCCAGCGCCTAAAGTGATGAGTACGGTTTTAAAATTAAAAAGAAGAGAAAATAAACCGCAGATAGATATAAATAAATATCAACAATTATTAAAGGATAGTTTTAAGCAAAAAAGAAAGAAATTAAAAAATAATTTAACAAACTATGATTGGTCAAAGATAAAAGAAATTCTTACTCTAAATAATCTAAGCGAAGATGTGCGAGCTGAGGAATTAAAAGAAGAAATTTTTATAGAAATTGTTAATAAACTATAGAAAATAAGCATACATTTTTATAGGTGATACTTTTGGCAATTAAAAAGGGCGATTATGTAACAAGAAATAGTTATAATAATGATACGGTTTTTAAAGTTATTAATATAAGCGAAGGTAAATGTTATTTAAAGGGTGTTGAGGTAAGACTATACGCGGATAGTCCGGAAGAAGATTTAGAACTTGTAAGTGATGTCCAAGAAAGTGATAATTTAGATGAACTAGATATTAAAGAAGAACTATTAAGTCGAGCGGATTTTTTTTATTTACCTCCGACGGTCTTACATATTGATGGAGACTCCGAGTACTTAGAAAGATGTCTTAAGTTTTATAAGAAAAATGGAATAAGAGCGATTGGTAAAAAGATTAATGAAAAACATATAGCCGAGCAAATCAAAGGTCTATTGCTTGAATATAAGCCGGATATAATTATTATCACGGGTCATGATGCTTTTTTCTCTAAAAAAGGAAACATTGAAGACTTAGCTAGTTATAAAAATTCGGAAAACTTTGTTAAAGCCGTTAGGATGGCTCGAAGTGTGGAAAAAAGCCACGAAAAACTAGTCATCATTGCCGGGGCTTGTCAAAGTAATTATGAAGAACTAATTAAAGCAGGCGCCAATTTTGCTTCAAGTCCTAAAAGAGTAAACATTCATGCCTTAGACCCTGCTATAATAGCCTCAACCATAGCTCTAACGGAAAGAAATAAAGAAATAGATTTAGTCGATTTACTTAATAAAACTAAATATAAAGAAGAAGGAATGGGAGGAATTATTTGTAATGGTTTAATGTATGTTGGTTATCCAAGATAAAAGGGGGTTTTGTTTTGAATATTAATCTTATTAAAGAAGAAATAGCTAAAAAAATAAATAAAAAAGTTTTAATCTCTGTCTATGGTTTAAGAAATAGAACTAATAAATATGAAGGTATAATTTATAAAATATATCCTAATATTTTTACGGTATTAATTAATAATGAGGAAAAAAGTTTTAATTATCGTGATATTATAACAGGTGATATTAAGATAAGAGATTTATAACCTTAAAAATTTTCTTGGTAAACTATTGCAAAAAAATTAAAATTAGATTAAAATATTAATAGATACATAAAATTTGCAAGGGAGTGTAAGATATGGAAATTACAAATGTAAAAGTCTTCAAAACAAATAACGAAGATACAAAATTGAAAGGATATGCTACAGTAACTTTAGATGATTCTTTTGTTGTTAGAAATATTAGAATTATTCAAGGTGATGAAAGATTATTTGTTGCTATGCCTAGTCGCAAAAGAAACGATGGCGAATATGAAGATATAGTTCATCCAACTAATTCTGAAACTAGAAAAATGTTTGAAGACAAAATTTTTGAAGCTTATAATAATGCGGAATAATTAAAATAATCCATCCTTTGGGGTGGTTTTTTCTTGGTCTAAAACAAGAAAAGTAAGCATACATATTAATAGGAGGATATGTATGAGTGATGGAATTATTTATGGTAGTCAAGAAATAAAAATAGTTGATCGAAATACCATTAGTTTATCCGGTATAAATAAAATAGCTAGTTTTGATGATGAAGAGTTTTTAATGGAATCAGCTATGGGTAACATTAGATTATTAGGAGAAGGATTAGAGCTATTAAAGTTAGATACTAATGATGGTAATGTTAAGATAAAAGGAAAAATTAATTCTTTTACCTATTTAGATGGTAAGATTAAAAGTAAAGAAGATAGTATGATATCAAAATTATTTAAGTAATGAATGGTTACATTCAAGTATATATAGTATTTTTATCATATTTATATGGCATTATCTTTTATATATTAGCTAAATATAATTTGTTAATAACTAAAAACTTATCAACATTATTAAAATATCTTATAACTTTTATTTTTATTATCGATATAGTTATTATTTATATTTATCTAATTTTTTCTATTAATAAAGGAATATTTCATATCTATTTTCTTCTTTCCATGTTTTTAGGATATTTAACTAGTCTTAAATTATATCCTAAAATAAATAAATTATTTAAGAAAAAGAAATAAAGTCTTTTCTTTTTTTTAGTCTTTTAGTATATTATAAATGGTGAAGTAAAATGCAACTTTTAATTATTATTTCTATTCTTCCCGTATTTTTAATAGGTCTTTATATTTATAAAAAGAGTAAAGATAAAGAAAATAGTAAGTTACTATTTAAGCTTTTAGGTGGAGGTGTTGGTTCGTGCTTTTTAGTTTTAATATTATCAATAATCTTAGAGTATTTCTTTCCCTTTCTTAAATTAGATGAGAATTCGTTTAAATTAAGCAGCTTATTTGTTCAAGTTTTTGTTGGTATTGCTTTAGTTGAAGAATTTTGCAAATGGCTTGTAAGTTATACAATGACTTATAATGATCCTAATTTTGATGAATTATATGATATGCTTTTATATTGTACATTTGTAGCTTTAGGCTTTGCCGGATTAGAAAACTTAATGTATGTTTTTAGTAATGGGCTAGTAACTGGGTTATTAAGAGGAATTTCTAGTGTTCCAGCGCATGCTTCATTTGGAATAATTATGGGTTATTATTTAGGCTTATCAAAAATAAATAGTTTAAATAAAAGAAATGATTTAAAAAGAAAAAATATTATATTAAGTATTCTTATCCCAACTATATTACATGGTATTTTTGACTTTCTTTTATTTAGGGGAACAACATTTTTATTTATTATTTGGCTTATTTTTGTTCTTATCTTATTTATTTATGTAATTAAAAAAATTAAAAAGATATCTAAATTAAGTAAGTTTAGATATCAAGATAATTATTGTTCGAACTGTGGATGGCCGGTTAATAGCGATTATTGTCCTAAATGTGGTCATAAAAATAATTAAATAATAAAAAATATTAGAAACATTGTCAAATATTGTCAATATATAAAGATATGTAGTTAAAATTAAGATTTTTTTTAAAATATTTGTTATACTATAGATAAGCTAAAGGTGGTGGGTGTGATTGAGAACTAAAAAAGAAAAATTTAGAATAACGACAATTTGTTTAATGGTTGTTTTTTTAGTAACTATTTTAATTACATCTGTTTCCAATGATTGGGCTACTATTTTGGAAAATAATCGCCAAATAGATGCTTTAAGCCAAGAATATCAAGAACTTTTAACGGAAGAAGAACAACTTAAAAGTGAAGTAACTAAGTTACAAGATTCAGATTATATAGCAAGGTATGCTAAAGAAAAATATATGTATTCTTCTGATGGAGAAACAATTATAAGAATGGATTAGTTTTCATTCTTTTTTATTATTTCATCAATTAAACCATATTTTAAAGCTTCCTCGGCCGATAAAAAGTTATCTCTTTCCGTATCTTGTGTTATTTTTTTTAAAGATTGATTAGTGTTTTTAGCTAAAATATTATTTAGTTTGTCTTTAAGCTTAATAATTCTTTCCGCGGCGATCTTAATATCAGTTGCTTGTCCTTGGGCTCCACCTAAAGGTTGGTGAATCATAACTTCAGCATTAGGTAAGGCACATCTTTTCCCTTTAGTACCACTGGAAAGAAGAAAAGCAGCCATACTCGCAGACAATCCTAAAGCAATTGTTCTAACATCACTCTTAATATAATTCATAGTATCATATATGCTCATCCCGGCTGTAATGCTACCACCTGGACTATTGATATATAAAGATATTTCTTCATGATTAATATTATCTAAATACAAAAGCTCACTTATAACAATATTAGCGCTGGCATCATTTATTTCTCCAACTAAAAAGACAATACGATCTTTTAAAAGGCGAGAATATAAATCATATGCATATTCCCGATTACTACTTTTTTCCACAACCGTGGGTATTATATTCAATCTTATCACCTATTTTAAATAATAGTTAAAATATTTAAATTTTATACATTATAAGCTAAATTTTTTTATTATGGCAATTTGACATCCACTATAAAATATAGTAGAATACATTTAATTTATTGAAAGAGGTTCTGTTAAATGGAAAAAGAAAATAAATTATTAGATGGAAAAAAACTAAAAGAGGAATTAGATAATTATCGATATATCCTTAATTCAGAAATGTTTGATTATTTAAATAGTTTAATAGGTTTAGAAATATCTTCTTTAAATGAAATTGCTTTATCTTTAAAAACAATGAAGCAATTAAATGAATTAGAAATCTATAGATTAATTGTTATATATAATGTTTATTACCGAATTTTAAATGCTGTTCATAATAATTCAAATAAGATATGTTGTAGTTATAATCCTAATGCAATTGAAATTTTTTGTATGGATGAACAAAATAATCAATATAATGTCTTTCAATATTTTATTAAAGAAAAATCATCTCCAGTTATTTCTTTTGAACAATTTGCGATTGATGAAAAAATAAGAAATGAGCAAATAAATTGGCTATATAAGGAATTAAAAAGAGCTAAGAATACAAAAGACAAGAATGGACTTCAAAAATTAAATAGTAGTCTGTTTAATAGGAGTAAAGAATTTGATAAGATTAGAGTTAATACTATAACAGATTTAATAGCTGAACTTAATGCTCGAAAAGGACTAGGAGAACAAAGAATAAAAGATATAATAAGTAAACAAGGATTTATTTTAAAACAAATCCTAAGGGAAGAAGGATTACAAATCTCAGAACCATTTACTGAAAAGCCACATGATAAAATAGAAGAAGATCTTTTATTAGTAGGAGATTCATTAAATTATAAAGGTAAAGTGGATAATGCTATGACTAGAACTTTAGTTAAAAATTATCCAAATCTATTAATAAATAAAAATATAAAGTATTTTTAAAATGTAGTTAGGGGAATTAAAGATGGAAGAAAATAAAAAAATAACATTAGATTCAAATATTTTTGAAATTGATGATTTATCTTTAAAATGTAAAAATATTTTGGCAAGAATTGGTGTAAATAGTTTAAAGGTTTTATTAAGCTTAACGAAAGAATCATTAATAAAAACAAGAGGCTTAGGCGAAATTTTAATAAAAGAAATAATCTCAAGTGTTCATGCTTTAGGTTTTGTAATGCGTGATGAGGCTGGTTATGATGAACAACTAAATAATTTTATATGTTCTAAGTTAAAAATAAAAGACTTAAATGAGGTTAATACACCTTCTTTAGAAGTTAAGAAAAGAATGTTAGATTTATCAGTTATAGAATTAGCTCAACTAGTACCGCAAGAATATAAAAAATATTTTTTAGAATATCCTGTTATGTATCGGGATACTAAATTAGCTAAAATATTAGAAGCAAATATATATCAACATGATAATGAAAATAAATATATTGGTAGTAAAAAAGCCGATGATTATATATTACGAATGGGTTGTTCTGAGTATGGAAGTAATTTAGGAAGTCATCGTTATTTATACTGGATTAAAGCTATTCATGAATTAGGTTTTTATTTTGCTGATGAGCCAAAATATGCTAGCTTAATGCATGAATTAAGTAAAGTAGAACTAATAACGGAAAACAAAGTTTATACCGATGCAATTAATACGTTAAGTTTAACCTATACTTTAAATGAATTAGATACAAGTATATTTATTAGAAAAATTGTTAAATATCCAGATATGATTCCTAATTTATTATTAATTTATCCTGATAATCCAATGCTTTTAAAAGCTGTAGAACAAATAAAAGAGAATCAAAAACTTAAGATAAGAGGACTAAAATAATAGTCTTTTTTTCTTCATTTAGTTCTATTCATATTCATATAATTATGTTATAATTTAGAAAATAAAGGGGATAAAAAAATGGATAGTATTAAAGTAAAGTTTGGTCAGAAGGTTAAAGATTATCCGAAGGGAATAACCTTATTTGAAGTGAGTAAAGAAAGTGATGAGGTAGAAAACATTGTTGGAGCCAGTATCAATAATGAAATATACTCACTTGATAAAGTTTTGAACCAAGATACTAATGTTGAATTTATAAACTATAATCATTTAATAGGTAATAAGATTTATAAATCAGGGTTAAAGTTTATTTTTGAAATTGCTTTAATTGAAACTTTTCCTAGTTTAGAAGTTACTTATGAGCATAGTGTTCCAAGAGGAATGCTTGGTATGATTACAGGCGATAAGATTCTAACGACGGAAGATATAAGTAAAATTAAAAGTAAGATGGGTGAGATTATTACCGCGGATGAAAGAATAGAAAAATTAAATGTTCATCCTAAAGAAGCTATTAAGTATTACAAAAAAACTAAAGAGTATGAAAAAGCTGATAATATCCAAAATATTAATGATAAGATGGTAACGTTATATAAACTGCATAATAAACTTAATTATTTTTATACCTTAATGCCTTATACAACCGGAGTCATAAATAAGTTTGAATTAGTTTATTTAGGAAATAATAAGATTGTTTTTTTATTTCCACAGGTAAGAAGTAAGGGAGTAGTTCCAGAGTATGTGCATTATGATAAAATAATAGAATCATTTTATAAAGGGAAAACATGGCTTAATAGTCTAAAAATACCTTATGTTACTGATTTAAATAAGACAGTTGCCAGTGGTAGTATTAAAGATTTTATTCGTTATAATGAACTTACCTTTAGTTTAGAAATAGCCCAGATTGTGCAGAAGTTAAAAGAGAATAAAGATATTAAATTTATTTTAATTGCGGGTCCCTCTTCTAGTGGAAAAACAACAACGAATAGTCGAATTGCCTCGTACTTATCTACATTTGGCTATGACCCCATTAAAATATCTTTAGATGATTACTTTTTAGAAAAAGAAAATACACCAAAAAAGGAAGATGGCTCATATGATTTTGAAAGTATTAATGCTTTAGATACTAAAAAGTTTAATGAAGATATCTTAGCTTTGCTTAATCATGAAAAGGTAAGTCTGCCGGTTTATAACTTTTTAACAGGTAAAAGAGAACAAGCTAAAAAGGAAGTTTATTTAAAAGAAAATAGTATATTTTTAATAGAAGGCCTACATGCCTTAAATGATGATTTAATGCCAGAAATTGAGGATAGATTAAAATATAAAATATATTTAAGTCCATTTATTCCTTTAAATGTTGATAGACATAATTATATATCAACTTTAGATTTAAGATTAATTAGAAGAATAGTAAGAGATAATCGAACAAGGGGTTATGATGTTATAAAAACCATCGACATTTGGCAAAGTGTTCGAGATGGGGAAGAAAAATATATTTTTCCTTATATCCACCAAGCTGATGTGATAATAAATACGGCGATGGCCTATGAAGTTGGGGTTTTGAAAACTTATGTTGAACCACTTTTATATTCGGTGGGAGTAGATTCAAGTTATTATGAAGAAGCTCGGAGGTTGATTGACTTTCTAAAACAGTTCTTTGCGATTCCTGGGGAATATGTTGATGAAGAATCAATTTTAAGAGAATTTATAGGAGGAAAATATAATGATTAAAGTAGCAATTAATGGTTTTGGGAGAATTGGACGTTTAGCATTTAGACAAATGATGATTCAATCAGGTTATGATGTTGTAGCCATAAATGATTTAACAAGTGCCGAAGATTTAGCTTATTTAGTTAAATATGATACGGTTCATGGAACATTTCATGAAGATGAAATAACTTTTGAAGGAAATGATATTGTAGTGGCTGGTAAAAAACATATTAAAGTATATTCTGAGGCCGATCCAGCAAAGCTTCCTTGGCAAGATTTAAATGTTGATTTAGTTTTAGAATGTACTGGTAAGTTTACTTCGAAAGAAGATGCCCAAAAGCACATAGATGCTGGAGCTAAAAAAGTTTTAATTTCAGCCCCCGGCAAAGATGAAATGAAAACAATAGTTTATAATGTAAATGAACAAGAGTTAGATGCAAGTGATAAAATTGTTTCGGCTGCTAGTTGTACAACAAATTGTTTAGCTCCCGTTTTAAAAGTTATAAATGATAACTTAGGAATCAAAAAAGGCTTTATGACAACAGTTCATGCTTATACTAATGATCAAGCCACCTTAGATATCGCCCATAAAAAAGGAATCAAGG
>CANQIU010000044.1 GCA_947624145.1 uncultured Bacilli bacterium
TCTTGTCTTTTCGGATACTTAAAATTTTCTCTTTTTATCTCATCTACATTTTTCTTAACCGCAAAAAAGACCCGATTTGTTTCTAGACGGTACGTCCGAAAAGTACATAGTTCTTCACCCTTAGCATAGTATTTTCTAAACTTTTGAACATCTTCTTCTGTTAAGCATTCGTATAAATCATATCCAGCTTTAGCTAATAGTTCCTCGGGAGATTCTATAACTTCAACTTCTTTTTCTTCTTCTTTGTTAACCTTGGTAAAAATAAATTCTTTAAATTTTAAAAGTAAATTGTTTTTTTCTAAATCTTTATATAATTCATGGGTAGGATTAAAGTTGCTAATTAGAGTATTAAGAAGTAAATCAGAAGTTTCTAAAATAAAGGCAAAATTATCCCGACAAAAGTGCATCATAGCCTCACCATATAACTTCTTTATTTTCTTTAATTCTTTATCCATTTTAAACTCCCTTAAAACAGTATTTAGTCTATAATAAATTACTTTAATAGTCAAGAAAAAAGAAGATTCTTACAAATCTATCTTTTAGTAACTAAAACTTGGTCTTTAAGTAAATAAATAGTTTTATTTTCATCAATTAACTTTTCCTTAGATATTTTAAACATATCGGCTACTGTATCTAAAGTATCTCCTTCCGCGGTTATATAATATGAATAACCACTTTTAGGAATTAATATTTCTTGATTAGGATAAATATAATCACTCATATTTAAACCATTTAAACTAGCTAGTAATGTTGGGTTTATATTATACCTTTGAGCAATCTTATATAAAGAATCTCCAGCTTCAATCGTGTAATAATTAAAATATTGTTGTTTATTTTGAGGAACAATTATATCCATTCCTTGTCTTATATCGGTATCAAAATAAATGTTATTGATACTTTTTAAAACCTCCACACTAGTTCCAAACTTATCAGCCACACTTTTTAAAGTATCCTTTTCTTTTAAAGTATATTTATCATACATAATTAATCACTTCCTAGTAATAAATTATGCTTTTTACCTAAATGTGCTAATCAAAAATATAAATCATATTTTTATAATTAAAATCCCATTCACTATAACTTATAAGTTTTTTTAATCCTTGGTATGGATTATAATAATATAAAGTATTATCACTTAGAAAATAAACATCAAAGTCTTTTTGATAAACAATCATCTTTGCTTCAAGTAAGCTTATTTGAATTTGATAATCTAAATATTTAGCATATAGTTTTTCGTTATCAATAACATAACTAAAAATAGAATCATTTTGAAATAAACCTTCATTTTGTTTTAATTTATAAGTACTTATATCTAGCCATTTATTATTAATAAGAACTTTATTACTCGTCTTATATATTTTCTTCTTTTTTAAATTAATATAATATTCTTGTTCTTGTTTCTTATCATATAAATAAATATTATTTTTAAAATTACCTAAAAAATAAGTATCATTATAATATAAATCATATCTTAAATCAATAACTTCTTTTTTACCATTATCCTTATTTATTAAATATATCTTATTAAATGTATATTCCGAATTATTATCGGGTACTATTAAATAATTATTATAGGTTGTTATTAGATTTATATTATAGATATCTTTTGTAAATAACTTAATTAATTTATTTTCTTTATTATTTAAATAGACAAAGTTATGATAATTCCATAAAAGATAAGTTTTATTATTTAAATCATAAATATTAAAGTTTTCATAGCTTTTAAGTAGGTCTGGATTATTAGGGGTAGCGAGGTCTACTTGATTAACTCCATTATGACATAACTGATAACTTGGAATATTATCAAACTCTGGTTTTAGACACGTTAAATCATCATTTTTACTTATCTTAATATCTTTGACTAATTTTCTTTTATTACTATATTTAGCATAAGTGATAAAAGAATACTCCTTATTTTCATAATTAAAAATAAATAAGTAATATTTTTTATCTTTATCATAAGTTTCTTTAACATTAATATCATTTATTTTATATTCTAAAGTATAACTATTTTTTTTAAAATAAAAAAATAAGAAAAGACTAAATAATAAAATAAAAGTACTTATAACTACTACTAACTTTTTCATTGTTCTTCTTCTCTTAAAGGATATTTTTTCTTCTCTTCCATCATATAGGAAGTTATTTGGGTTTCAATTTCTTCTAAGCTTTTCTTAGGTAAATTACTTAAGTAAACAACTTCTTTAACGGTATCTATTGTAACGTGTCCCCAGATTAAACCCTGATAAATGGTTAAATCATTATACATATCCGGGGTAATTGAGCTTAAAAAATAGCCCCAAGCAACTCTTTTTTGGCCAATTAAAATTCTTTTATTAGTTAAGGCTACAACACAAGTCGTGGTAATATTATAAAATTCGTTATTCTTTTGGGCAGGAAAAGCAAAGATTACTTCTTCGCCTGGATTAAGATGCTTGGATACTACCATAGCATGCTTTTTTACCCGCCAAGAAATACCTCCTTTATATTTTCTTTTAAAATCAAGTACTTGACTTAATACTGTTGCCACTATTACCACCTAATAATATTTTATAACAAAATAATTGGATAAGCAAATAAAATAACATGACTAAAAATCATGTTATTTAAAAGTTTTAAACATAAAAGGATAAGTTATTTTAAATTAAGTATTTACTATAGACCCAACGGTCCGTATTTATTTTAGTCCAACCATTTTTAGTTTCCATTACCGCACAAGTGGTATTTTTAGGAAGAGGGGCTTTCACGGTTAGCCTTGTTCCGTTTGGTTTTGAACGAACATTTAAGGAGTCGGCGGTCGTAACTTTAGTTTCATAAACTTTTGATGGAACCTCAAAGCTTAAATATTTACTTGATACCCATTCATCTAAACTAATTCGAGCCCAACTGCCCTTTTCCTCATAGACATAAACTTTGGTTCCTTTAGGTAGAGAATTACGAATTTTATAGTTTGTTCCCCCGCCATAACGGACATTTAAGCTTGCTGTTACATACCTTGCGGGAATAATACTAGCATCATCTAACGAAATAAATTTAAGTCCCTTGGTATTTTTAACCGTGGTAAAAGTTTTATCAATATAAAAAGCATCTTCAGGCTTAACCCCTCCTTCAGTCGACCTAATTACCCAAGCTCCCTTGGAATTCTTAATATAACCCGAGCCAACCATTTTACCGCGTCCGACGCTTATGTGTAAGTGATAGCCCGTTGCATTCCCATCATCACCTTCTAAAATAATTTGTTCTCCTCGATGATATTTTTTCCCAACATAGATATTTTCAAAATCTTTATCATTAGGATGCGTCACTTTAATAGTAACATAATCATTGAAGGTTGGCGTAACTACCTTAGAAGTTGACTCTAGCCATAGAGCATTACTTGATGAAGTACCTAAGCCAAAAATTCTTTTAACCACCATTTCATCACAAGGACAACAAAAATAACTTTTTTTTAAAGTACTAGCTCCATTATCATCAATAGGATAGTCTTTAGGATTTCCTTCACTATGAGCTTTATGACCCGAACCAGAATAACTTTGGGTAATGTTTAATATTTTCATGGGATAAATTAAATAATTGATCTATTTCACCTCCCATACTAATAAAATATGTGGACAAGCAAAAAGTGAACAATATGTTTGTCCACTTTAAATTTAAAATATTTATTTTTTCTTAATATGGGCTAGAAAGAAACCCTCAAAATAAGCATTTGGGCAAAGACATTTAACATTTTCGTCTTTGGTAGGAAGAAGAGGAATATCCGGGCTTAAATTAATGGGTAATATTTCAAAATCTACTTGCTTTTTAACTTCATTTAAAACCTCTTCATTTTCAAAAGGCAGGATTGAACAAGTTGAATAAACCAAAGTACCTCCCTTTTTTAAAACTTTTAGAGCCTTAACTAGCAAAGTAATTTGTAACTTTTTTAAAGCTTTTAAACTTGGCTCTGTAAACATTTTATAATCTTTATTATTTAAAGTTATGGTTCCAGACCCTGAGCAAGGACTATCCAGTAAAACTTGATCAAAAGAAAATAATTCATCTAAGTTTTGAGCATCCATATTTAAAACGGTAACACATGTTACGCCTTGCTTATTTAGATTATATTTTAACCGTTCGAGGCGAATTTTATTTTTTTCCACCGCGGTAATTAAAGCTTTATTAGCAACTTCCATAGCAATTTGGGTTGTTTTGGATCCCGGGGCCGCGGCCATATCCAAAATTGTTTCCCCTTCTAAGGGATTTAAAACTAAAACTGGTAACATGGAAGATAAGCTTTGCAGATAAATAGAACCATTTAAGTAACAATCTAAAAGATGAATATCTTTGGTTCCTTCTTTTTTAATTATATAAGCATATTCACACCAACTTACTTTTTCTAATTCATAATTATAATTTTTAAATTCTTCTAATACTTTATCAATATTAGCTTTTAAATAATTAAGGCGAAAAGTCGCATATTTTTTTTGATTATATCCATCTATTATTTTTTGATAACTAAGTTTATCGTAATTTTTTGCTAATAATTCTAATAAATAACTTTCCATCACTAATCCCTCTTAAACTATTTTAACACAATTAAAAAATATTTGGCAAAATTAGCTAATTATAGTAAAATAAATACCGAGGGAAAAGTATGAAATTATTTAATGATAAAAAAGATGATGAATTTACTGCAGAATTAGAAAATCATGCAATTAAAGATAGTAATATCTATCGCTTATATTTTTTAGATTATTACCGAATTGGGTATGGATACGAAAGTAAAGAAAGAAATGTTGGAATAACTGACTGGCCTTTTGAACCATTTATGCTTCCAGAAAATATGATGAAAGAAGATGCTTTTAAAGTTTTATCTTATCTAACTGATTATCTTGAAAAAAATTATAATTTAGAAGAATGTTCTTTTCAAAGTGTTAAATTACTAAATGATTTTTTAAATATTCCACGTTTTGGATTTAAAAAAGTTAATGAAGATAATGATGAAAAAATAATAAACTTATATACTGTTGTAGGGAGAATTGGATTATTTAAAAAAAGCAAATATTATTCATCTTACTTTGAATGGTATCAAGAAAATGTTAGTTTAGATGAAGTAAAAGAAATATATCAAAAAATTGGTTTAGATTTTACGGATGTAATTATAAGTAAGCCAAGAATTTTAGTAAAAGAAAATACTAGCCAAAACTAGTATTTTTTAAGGGATTTTATCTAAAATAGATAATTTTTTTAAACATAGATTTTTATTTTTACCGGTGCCAAGTTCGATATCTGGTTTAACATTAGGCCCATGATAATCACTACCGCCACTTATAAGTAGATTATATTCTTGAGCAATTTGCTTAAAATAAAGCATTTCTTCTAAGCTATGACTAGAATGATAGACTTCGATGCCTTGTAAGCCGGTTGCCATTAACTTTACTAAACAAGATCTAAACTCATCATCGCTTAACTCTAAAGATTTAGGATGAGCTAAAACGGGAATACCCCCACTTACTTTAATTAAATCTATTACTTCTTCATAAGATAAACCTTTTTTACTTGTTCTAATCTTATTATAAGCCGCAATTAAATATTTATCAAAAGCTTCTGAAACCGTTTTAGCATAACCATACTTTATGCATAATTTAGCTAAATCCGGTCTTCCTAAATTATGGTTAGCATTAATAAGTTCTTTTAAATCATCATAATGAAAATAAATTCCATAATCTTTTTTGATTTGTTCATAAATAGATAAAACAGAATTAAGACTATTATCTTTTAAAATAGCCATCTTTTGTTTTAAAATACGATTATTTAAATCAATATTATAACCTAATATATGCATTCTTCCTTTATCGACTTTAGCTGTAAGTTCAATACCATTAATAATTCTTATTTCCGGATACTTTTCTTTATCTACGGTTTTAATACCATCAATAGTATCATGATCCGTAAGGGCTATGGTACCTATATTATTTTTAATAGCTAAGTTTATTAAATCTTGCGGGGAATACTCACCATCAGAATAATTACTATGTGTATGTAAATCTATTAGTTTTTCCATAAAATACCTCTTTTAAAAAAGCTTATTCATCTTTTGAATAAACTTCTTGACTCCATAAGCCATGTTTGTTGCAATAAGAGTATAAGATACCTTCTTTATAAGGGAAGATTGCCTCAGCTATATCACCAGGTTTAAAATAAACTGTTTCTTCTTTATCTTCCGTTACAAACATAATCCACTCAATAAAATGGTCTTCATCCATAACATGATTAACATTTACTTTTAAAGAATTATTAACAACTGCAAAAGTTGGAACATGTTTTTCCATACTAGCATCAACGCTATTAGCCTTAAGCGTTATCATTTCTTTATCACAACATCTTATTTGGCATGGACAATGACAATCGTTTATAACTTTTACTAAAGCTCCACAGCTAGAGCATTTTTTTAAAATTAATTCTTGCAAATCTATTACCTTCTTTTTTAAAATATTTAAAATTGGTGGAGTAGAGGGAAATCGAATCCCTGTCCAATATATCCTATAATCTGACTTCTACAAGTTTAGGTAGATTTTAATTTCCTTATTAAATGGCTCTACACTAACCTAGTAATAAGTAAGTCTTGTCATTATTCATTATTAGCACCAAGACATAACTAATAATATATCTTATATCTATGAACCCCTAATTTAACCTATAAGCAAATTAAATAGAAGTGCTCCCAAGCTAAATGTTAAGCGTAAACAGGAGCGAAACCATAATTAGTTTCGTCATTTAAATTTAAGTTTGCATATTTAGGTCTGCCGACCACTTGCCATCCTATCTAGTAATATATGTCGAAACCTTTACTACCCCATGACTACTTTATTATACTACAAAATTTACTTTATGTCTAGCAATCATGCGAACAAATATTTATTTTTTTGGGTATTAAAGATAAGATTCTTTGAATATTTTCTTCAGGACTATGTCCATCATGAGGATAAGCCCTTTCTATCTCAGGTATAAGAAATAAATCCCAATATTCTAGTTTTATATGAAAAGTTGAATAGCCTAAAGAAGTATTAATTCCTACGACAAAATCACCATTAAACATAGGATCATTTTCTTCATCATAATGTTTTTTTGATTTCCAACAAAGACTGGGATTAGAGTTACAAGCCCAAGCTAAAATAATCGTTCTTTGTTTAAGATAATCTTTAAAATTATGATGTTTATCATTTAGACTTTTAATATCTAAGTTATTAAGACTCATGCCTTTTATGAGAGCCTTAACAATTAATTCTTGGTTTAAGCCACTATCTAAAGCCATTGCTATCGCTTCTTTTATAGTAGCCGTTAGTTTTTCTTCATCCATACCAATACCCCCTTATGGTTCTAACAAATGCTAGCTTGACTTTCAGCATTTAAGCTAAAATCAGCAAATTCGCCTCTTTTATATAAAGGATAAGCAGCAGCTCCAATCATCGCAGCATTATCCGTGCAATAGATAAAATCAGGAATATTAACTTTAGCTTGATATTTATCACATACTTCTTTAACTTGGCCTCTTAAGTATTTATTTGCCGATACACCTCCGGCAACAATAACATTTTTAATATGTGTTTTTTGCAAAGCTAATTCTAGTTTTCTGGTTAACTCTTCAACCGCGACAAATTGGAAACTCGCAGCTAAATCTGCTTCTCTTATCGTTTCGCCTTTTTGTTTTAAATTATGGGTAATATTAATGATTTGACTTTTAAGGCCACTGTAAGAAAAGTTATAACTATCATCTAAAACAGGCCGTGGTAAATCATAAGTAATTTTTCCTTCTAAAGCCTTTTTTTCAATTCCTGGTCCACCCGGATAAGGAATACCAATAACTCTAGCTACTTTATCATAAGCTTCGCCAATCGCATCATCCATGGTAGAGCCTAGTAATTTAAAATTATAATCATCTTCCATAATAACTAGTTCAGTATGACCACCACTTACAACTAAAGCTAGAATAGGAAACTCTAAAGTATTATTTAGGGCATTAGCATAAATATGTCCAATTAAATGATTTACTTTAATTAAAGGCTTTTTATAAACATATGCTAGGGTTTTGGCAAATTCAATTCCCACCAGTAGCGACCCAAGTAAACCAGGTTTATAAGTAACGGCAATAGCATCAACATCACTAACTTGCATACTGGCTTTTTTTAAAACATCTTCTAAAACCATCGTAATGTTTTCTGTATGCATTCTAGAGGCTATCTCCGGCACAACACCACCAAAATTAGCATGAACTTGCATTTGCGTTAAGACGGTTAAAGCTACAACATCTTTACCATTTTTTACTATAGCCATACTTGTTTCATCACAGGAAGATTCAATTGCTAAAATATAAACATCTTTCATACTTATCCTCTTTTCATTAAAAAAGCATCTTTATTATTATAATAATTTTTACGAGTATTTACAATCTTAAATTTAAAAGATTCATAAAGTTTTAAAGCCGAATCATTATCCGTAGCTACTTCTAAAATAATTGGTTTTAAATCTTGGTAACAATAGTTATCAATTAAATACTTTATTAAATTAGTTCCTATTTTTTTTCTTCGCCAATCAGGATGCACAATAATACTTAATAAATCAATATGATCTATTAAATTTTGAGCATACAAATAAGCATTAACAATTCCCTTATCTTCATTTACGAAAAGAATAGTTAAATCTTTATTTATTTCATCTTTAAGTTTATAAATACTCTTAAAATTAGGCTGTAATAATTCTCCTAAGGCATTTATCTTATCTAAATCTTTTACTAAAGCTTTTCTAATCATTTTTCTACACCAATTTTTTTAATATAAATTGGTTTTACTCCATGAGGATTTTCTGAAATTTTATTATTTTTTACATAGTCATATATAAGCTCATAATCATACTTAGGATTAATTATATAATCATTTAAATTAATTTCGGTATTGCTTAAATATTTATAGATAGGCTCTTTATAATTAGCTTTAAAGTCACCGGTATAATAACCATTAGAATCACTAAAAGCAACATGTAAAGATTTACTACTTACGGCCATACATTCTAAAGATGTAACAGTTTTAA
>CANQIU010000045.1 GCA_947624145.1 uncultured Bacilli bacterium
AAACAAATGGGTGAATGTGAAGGTAAATACATTAAACAATCTGGTGGACGTGGACAATATGGACATGTTTGGGTTCGCTTTGAACCAAATCCTGAAAAAGGATATGAATTCGTGGATGCAATCGTTGGTGGGGTAGTTCCTCGGGAATATATTCCTGTAACTGACAAAGGATTACAAGAAGCTATGGCTGGTGGTATCCTTGCTGGTTATCCAATGGTCGATGTTAAGGCAACTTTATTTGATGGTTCATACCATGATGTCGATTCATCAGAAATGGCTTTCAAAATTGCCGCATCTATGGCTTTAAAAGAAGCGAAGAATAAATGTAAACCAGTTCTTCTTGAACCAATTATGAAAGTAGAAGTAGTTGTTCCGGAAGAATATATGGGTAATGTTATGGGTGATTTAACTTCCCGTCGTGGTAAACCACTTGGTAATGAATCAAGAGGTAATGCTTTATCAATTAAAGCAATGGTACCTTTAGCTGAAATGTTTGGTTATGCCACAAGCTTACGTTCTAATACCCAAGGTCGTGGAAACTTCACAATGGAACTAGACCATTATGAAGAAACACCAAAAAATATTGCTGAAGAAATTATTAAGAAAAACAGCATAAATTAATTGAATAATACTTGAAAAATTTTCAAGCATTAGATAAAATATAATAGTATAAAGAAGGAGGAAAATTATTATATGGCAAGACAAAAATTTGATCGTACCAAAGAACACGTTAATATTGGTACTATTGGTCACGTTGACCATGGTAAAACAACATTAACAGCGGCGATCACTAAAGTTCAAGATGCTTTCGTTGATTATGCTGATATCGACAAAGCACCAGAAGAAAGAGAAAGAGGTATTACAATCAACACTGCGCATGTTGAATATGAAACTGAAAAACGTCACTATGCACACGTTGACTGTCCAGGCCATGCCGATTATGTTAAAAACATGATTACTGGTGCGGCTCAAATGGATGGTGCAATCCTTGTTGTTTCTGCTGCTGATGGCCCAATGCCTCAAACAAGAGAACACATTTTACTTTCTCGTCAAGTTGGTGTACCTAAAATTGTTGTTTATATGAACAAATGTGACCAAGTTGATGATCCAGAATTACTAGACTTAGTAGAAATGGAAATTAGAGAATTACTTGGAGAATATGACTTTGATTCAAATTGTCCTATTATCCGTGGTAGTGCCTTAAAGGCTCTTGAAGGAGATCCTGATGCTGTTCAATCTATTAAGGACTTAATGAAAGCTGTTGACGATTATATTGATGCTCCAGTTCGTGATACTGATAAACCATTCTTAATGAGTATTGAAGACGTATTCACTATTTCTGGACGTGGTACAGTTGTTACTGGTCGTGTTGAACGTGGTAAGTTAAATCTTAACGATGAAGTTGAAATCGTTGGTTTAAAGGAAACTAAGAAAACAGTTGTTACTGGTATTGAAATGTTTAGAAAATCTCTAGACTATGCTCAAGCTGGTGATAACGCTGGATGCTTACTTCGTGGTATCGCTCGTGAAGAAGTAGAACGTGGACAAGTTTTAGCTAAACCTGGTAGTGTTACACCACATACTAAGTTTAAAGCTAGCGTATATGTTCTATCTAAAGAAGAAGGCGGACGTCATACTCCATTCTTCACAAATTATCGTCCACAATTCTATTTCAGAACAACTGATGTTACAGGTGTTATTGAACTTCCTGCTAATGTTGAAATGGTTATGCCTGGCGATAATGTTGACATGACTGTTGAACTTATTGCTCCAGTAGCTCTTGAAAACGGTACTAAATTCTCTATTCGTGAAGGTGGACGTACTGTTGGTGCTGGTGTTGTTTCAGAAATTATTAAATAATTAACCTGAAAAACTTAAGTTAACTAAAACTAAGATGTTAAAGTCTTAGTTTTTTTTAATGGATATAAAAAAATATGTTACAATTAACACAAGGAGTAACCTATGAAAAAAAGAAAAATATTTTTAATAATTATATTATGTTTAATTACAGCTTCAATAATTATGGCATTAAATTATCATCAAGATTCTAATTATATTGAAGAAAATATTCCTCAAGAAGAAACAGAAAAAGAAATAATTGTCAAAATATTAGCTTATGATTTAGAAAATGAATTAATTAATCAAGATTTTTTAAATTGGTTAAATAAAAACTATGGGTTAAATGTTTTAAATAGTCTCTTAGAAGAATTACAAAATAAGACCTATAGCTTAGATAGCTTTTATAAAATAACGGGTAATAGTTTTCTAGTTTTACAAGATTATTATCATAATGTTGATAACCTTAAAGTTATCAACAATCAAAAAGAGGAAGTAACCTTAAGTTTTGTAGGAGATGTTTCTTTAGCGGATAACTGGGATATTATGCCTAAATATCAAGAAAGAGGTAAAGGTGTTTATGGCATTTTAAGTGAAGATGTTGTTAATATCATGCAAGATGCTGATATGTTAGTAGTAAATAGTGAATTTACGGTAAGTACAAGAGGGAACCCTTTAAAAAATAAAATGTTTACTTTTAGAGCGCATCCCGATAACTTAAAAGTATATGAAGAAATGGGCGTTGACTTGGTAACACTTGCTAATAATCATGTTTATGACTTTGGCAAAGAAGCTTTTTTAGATATGCTTGAGGCTTTTGATAATTATAATATTCCGCGTATTGGTGCTGGCAAAAATCTTGAAGAAGCAGCGCAAGCTTATTATGTAATCATTAATGGTAAAAAATATGCTTTTGTTAATGCCACCCGAGCTGAAAAAAATATCATGACCCCGGGAGCTTTAGAAAACTCAGAGGGAGTCTTAAGATGTTATGATCCAACCAACTTTATTAATGCTATTAAAAAGGCAAAAGCCCAAAGCGATTATGTTATAGCTCTAATCCATTGGGGTAAAGAAAATTATCATACACTTGAAACGGAACAAGTAGACAGTGCGAAAAAATATATTGAAGCTGGGGCTGATGCTATAATCGGAACGCACGCTCATGTTTTGCAAGGCTTTGAATTTTATCAAGACAAATTTATTGCTTATAACTTAGGTGATTTTATTTTTAGCGCTAAAACAAAAGATACGGGTATACTTAATCTAAAAATTAATAAAGATGGAATATTTAGTTATTACTTTATTCCTTGTTTAATGCAAAATTCTTATACTAAAACTTTAGAAGATGAGGCTAAATTAAAAGTCTTAAAAGATTTAGAAAGCTATTCTTCTAATGCTTCTCTTAATGAACTTGGCCAAATAAAAATGAAGTAAATAACCTCATTTATTAAATTCTTTAGCTAGTAAGCCATTTTTAAGTAATCGATTATAAGTTACTTGATCAATAACTAAATCAAATTCCCCAATATATTCATAAATATTAGGATTAAAACCTAGTTTAAATTCATTTAAACCATAATAAGGACTATTCATAGAAAAATCTGCAGTTACCCCATTTAAATCAGCATAACTATATTCATTTTTATAATAATCTAAAATGGCATAGTATAAAAAGTAATTAGGAACATATCTTTTATATTCTTTATCATAACCACTTATTTCTATAGTTATTCTATTTTTATATTTAATAACTAAAGCTCCGGCAATATAGGTTTCTTTAGCTATATTTAAATTCTTACTAGCTTCAGTTATATCATTTTTATAGGCTAATAATGTTTTATCAGAATTCATCTTTTTATTAATTAAACTACTAGTATTATTATTTAATAATTCTTCATTTAAACTATTATTCTTATTAAGTTCATTTATATAAGCATTTTGAGCATTAAGCATAAATTTTTTATAATCTATTTTAACTAAGAATAAATCAATACTATTATTTTTACTAAAAATATTATATAAATCATTATAGTAATAATTACTAACTAATCTTTTATTTTTAATAAATGTATCTAAAATATTTAATTCAGAATAATCTTTCTTTTCTAAAACTAAACCTTTTCTTAGACCTTTTTTAACCTTATTACGGCAATTCTTACTTAAAGAATTAAGATTAAAATCTTTTAAAGATACAATAGCATTTATTCGCGGAAGTAATGATTCAAAATACATATTATTTTTAAGCTTAGTATAACCGGAATTAAGTAGATTATTTACACAAATATAGTTTTCATTATATTCGATATTCATCGTCTTTCGATTTAATTTACCTATAGCTATCTCCGGATTAATTTTAATAAATGCTACATCTTTTTTTTGATAATATTCTTTTAATTTAGTAGTAAAATTTTGAAGTAAATAGGAATTAGTATAATCAATTAAAAAACCACGTGGAGCATAACCATAAGTAATACTACCTATTTTTTTAAAAATAATTAAAGATGCTCCTAAAATAACTCCATTTTCTAAATAAGCTATATATTCATAATCATAACCATCTTCCGCTTTAAATAAAGCATATTCTAAAGTTTGATGAAAGTTACTTAATATCATACCTTTTTGAAAATTATTAAATTCCTCAATTGATATTTCTTGAATCATGATAATTCACCTCTTTTTAAGATAAATATTGTATCATAAAACTAATAAATATTCTATATTTTTAATTGACTTATTTTAGGCTTTTTACTAAAATATTAATAGGAAGTGATGATAAAGTGGCAAAGGGTTTAAAAAACAAAGTAGTTAGGCGATTTAATTCAATGCTAATGTATTCTTTTATAGTAGCGGGGATGACTCTTTTATTAGGACTTGCTTTATTAATTGTGCCAAGTGATATATCTAATAAAATGGTAGGAATATTTGCTGGCTGTGTCTTTATTGTAAGTGGAATAAGTTCTATATTTAAGTATTTACATCGGGATGGAGCTAAGCTATATTCTTTAAATTTAGCTTTTGGAATAATTTATGGTTTATTAGGTTTATTTATTATTTTATTCCCTTTTACGATTGTAAGTTTTGTAACAATTAGTTTAGGAATTTATTTAGTTATAAGTGGAGCTTTAAAACTTAATTATGCTTTTTGGTTAAAAAAAGGTAATGAAGATTCTTGGTCTATTACGGTAGCTTCAGGAATTATGTTAATTATATTTGGCATATTAGTTATGTTTAATCCATTTGTTAAATTAGCTTTACCTAAGTTAACAGGAGCTTTCTTACTTGTTAGCGCAGCTTTAGATATAACTGATACAGTTCTTTTTAAAAAACGAGCTAAAGAAATAATGGAAATATTTTGGTAAAACATCTTTTTGGGAAGATGTTTTTTAATTGCTAAATATAGAAAATTTAGATATACTATTATTAGAATAGGAAGTGGAAAAATGAATATAAAAAGTGTTAAAGGAAGAGAAATATTAGATAGCCGGGGCAATCCAACGGTAGAAGTTGAAATGGTTTTAGAAAACGGGGTTAAAGCCGTTGCCTCAGTTCCCAGTGGAGCATCAACGGGCTCAAGGGAAGCAATTGAATTAAGAGATAATGATCAAGCTCGTTATAATGGCAAAGGTGTTTTAAAAGCCGTTTTAAATGTTAATGAAATAATTGCCCCAAGTTTAATAAATAAACCAGTTGATCAAGTTAAAATAGATGAAATCTTACTTAAATTAGATGGAACTTTTAATAAAAGTAATCTAGGGGCTAATGCTATTTTAGGTGTATCTTTAGCTTGTCTTAAATGTTTAGCTAAATTAAATAATAAAGAATTATTTGCTTATGTATCAAATTCTAAGGTTAGTCTGCCGATTCCGATGGTTAACATTATTAATGGGGGAATGCATGCGGAAAATAACTTAGATATTCAAGAGTTTATGATTATGCCCGTTGTTAAAAGTATGCATGAAAGAGTAAGATGTGCCTCCGAAGTATTTCATGCGTTAAAAAGCCTTTTAGTTCAAGCTCATCATAGTGTTGGAGTTGGGGATGAAGGTGGCTTTGCGCCTAACTTAAGTAGTAATCAAGAAGCTTTAGATTATATTGTCAAAGCCATAACTAAAGCGGGCTATAAACCAGGTGTTGATGTATTCATTGCACTAGACTGTGCAGCTACATCATTTTATGATATGGAAAAGAAAGCTTATAAAATAGATAATACTTATAAAACAGTTGAAGAATTAACTAGTTATTATGTAGAATTAGTTCAAAAATATCCTATTATGAGTATTGAAGATCCTTTTTATGAAAATGACTTTGCCGCTTTAGCTAATTTAACTAAATTAATTGGAAATAGGGTAATGCTTGTTGGTGATGATTATTTTGTTACGAATGAAAAATACTTACAAGAAGGTATTAATATGCAAGCTGGTAATGCTATCTTATTAAAGGCTAATCAAATTGGTTCAATTAGTGAATTTACTAAAACAGTTATCTTAGCTAAAAAAAATAATTATAAAACGATTATTAGTCACCGCAGTGGAGAAACAGAAGATACATTTATTGCCGACTTAGCGGTAGGTTTATGCATTCCTTTTATTAAAACAGGTAGCATGAGTCGGGGTGAAAGAATTGCTAAATATAATCGTTTAATGAAAATAGAAGATATTTTAAATAATGAATAAAATAAAAGGGAGGTGTTTATGATGATTTATGATATTTTAGGTTGGATAGGGACATTTTTAGTTTTATTATCATATATATTATTATCTTTTAATATTGTTAAAAATGGTTTATTTTATCAGTTATTAAATTTCTTTTCGGCACTTTTGATGGGGATCGGCTTATATCCTAAAAATGCTTGGTTCTCTTTTTATCTCCAAGTTATCTGGGCTATTATAGCTATTTTATCGATAATTCAATTATATACTAAGAAAAAGAATAAATGATTATGAAAAAGAATAAATTAATATTATTTGATTGGGGAAATATTGTCGAATCACATAAGACTGGTTATAACTTAACTAATGCTTTTATAGACTTATTTAAAAGTTTAGGCTGTTTGGATACTTCTAATTTAATATCTAAATTAGCTATTTATAATTTTTCAACTATAACAAGTTTAGCTTCTTTAGAAGATACTTATACTAAAATAAAAAAAGATTTTAATTTAAATGGTACTTTTTCAGAATTTTTAAATAATTATCAATATTATTTTAATAAAATAGATTATTATAAAGAAGTTAGAGACTTTGAAATATCTTTAAAAAATAAGTGTTACATCGGTATATTTTCTAATTTACTTATTTTAGATAAAGAAAGATTAGATAAAGAAGTTGGCTTAGAAAACTATGATTATGTTTTCTTATCTTATGAATTTGGTTATCGGAAACCTGATTTAAAACTTTATAATTTAGTTCAAGCAAAGCTGCCTTTTTCTAAAGAAGATATTTTATTTATTGATGATCGCTTAGATAATGTTGAAGCTGCTTTAGCTTTTGGCTGGAAGTCTTATCAATTAAGTGGATTAGAATTAGCCAAAATTAAAAAAGTATGTTATGATTTTATTAGTGAGGAATTATGAAAAAATATATTGGATTAATTATTTTAAGTTTATTTTTATTAACAGGCTGTGGGGAAAGAAAAGTAACATGTACTTATACAAGTAATGAAAACTTTTCAAATGTAACTAGTAAAGTAACGATTCTTTATGATAAGTATGATGTTATAAAAAAAGTAGAAAGAAAGACTAGTCGAGAGTTAAATGATAAAGATTTTTTAGAAGAATTTAAAGATACTAAAACCGATACTAAAGTACTTTATAAAGAACTTAAGAAAAATTTAAATAATAATTATTTTAAAGGAAAACTAAAAACAAGTAAAAATAAAATAACTTTAATAGAAAGTTATAAATTTTATAAAATGACTGAAGATGATTTTGAAAATGCTGGTTTAAGTCGTTTTTATGATGAAGATGCGGGTGTAATTTATTTAGATGAGTTTAAAGGATATTTAAAAAGAGCTAATTATAAGTGTGTTAATTAGCTCTTTTTCCTTGATAGGTATCTCTTTTAACCATTTCTTTATCAATATCATTTAAAACAACAAACTTTTTTAATAACCAAGTAGGAGTAATTAAATCACTCTTAAGTGGATCTCCGGTTAATCTTTCAATAACAACCGTATCTTTTAATAGTTCTAATTGATTTATAACAATATCAATATATTCATCTTTACTTAAGATTGGAAACTTATTTTTTTCATATATTTTAGCTAATGGTGTATTTTTTTCAATATATAACATATGTATTTTTAGAGCATCGATTTTTAAATCATTAAGAAAAGAAACGGTATTAAGCATATCCTTTTTATTTTCATAAGGAAGACCATTAATGATGTGTGCCACAACAAATATATGGTCTTGATGGAGTTTATCTACAGCTTCCTTAAAGACTTCTTTAGTATGCCCACGATTAATAAAATTAAGCGTATTATTGTTACTTGATTGTAAGCTTAGTTCAATCATTAAAAATGTTTGTTCATTTAATTTTCTTAAGTAATCATACCACTTAGGACTAATGGAATCTGGACGCGTAGCAATAGCAATGCCCACGACCTTAGGTAAGGCTAAAAGCTTAGTTATTAAAGGTTTAAGTACTTCAACATCTAAACTAGTATTAGTTCCTGATTGAAAATAAGGAATATATAAACTATTAGGCCATTTTTGTTCTAAAATATCTTTAGTATGCTTAAATTGTTCTATATAATCAGTTGTATCTATAATTATATTAGCTTTACTTTTATTAGAACAATATATGCAACCACCTTTATCTTGATTGGGACAATTAGAACCTAAATCAATTGGAACTTTAATAACTTTTTGACCAAATTTATTTTTAAAGAAATAATTTAATGTATGATATCTTTTATTATCTAATGTATATTTAAACATCTTATTGCCTCTTTATTGCTTATTTTACCATTAATTCCTTAAATAATAAAGTTGTTATTTATATTTTTTTGAGGTATAATTAAATTGCGCTGGAATAGCTCAGTTGGTAGAGCAATGCCCTCGTAACGCATAGGTCGTAGGTTCAAGTCCTATTTCCAGCACCAGATTGATACCAAACTCGGAAAATTCGAGGAAAAATTGATGTAGGTTTGTCAAACAAAAGTGACGAAGTCACGACAAACCAACTATAGATTATCTTAACTTGTTAAGATAATCAC
>CANQIU010000046.1 GCA_947624145.1 uncultured Bacilli bacterium
ATAATCCTTGTTCTTTAGCTGTATATAATATTGCTCATTCTTCTTTTTAAACTTTCCGATAAATTTAGACACCGTCAACTCTATTTCTAGAGTTAAACTTTTTTGTTTGGCTTATCTTTTTTTACTTTCTTTTTTCTAATTAAAATAATTATAGTAATTATTAAAAGAATTAAGATTCCTATAAAACCAAAGATTATATAGGTATACATTTGATTTTGTTTGACTAATTCATTTATATATTCGTTATTATAGATAGTTAAAGATTGATTTTTCGTATCATATAAATAAAAGTCTTTTTCACCTGTATCTATATTAATACCATAGATTATTATAAAACGAGAATCATTATTATATTTATAACCAGTAACCTTAATATCATTTATTACCACATCTTGTTTAGTATAACCATCTAAAGACTCATTAGTATTTAAAGGATATATTGTAACTTTATTAAAACCTATTTCATTATAAATCGTATATTTACCATTATCATAGATATAAAGATTGATATTACCTAAAGAATCTTTTAAACCAACAAGAGTAAGATGCGTAAATTCACTTGTATATGCCGGTACATCAAAGCCTTCAATATTAATCGTAGTTTCTTGATAAGATGGGGCTCCTGGCATATTTTCTTTTAACTTAACTACCGTATAGTTATTGTCCCCAAGCAAAACATTAATCGGATTAGCATCTTTAACTTCGACGATTACTCTATAAGTTTTTTCGGAACCATTTTCGGCTTTGACAATTATTTCAAAAGTATTGGTTCCACTGGTAACTTCATGTTTTCCATCACCCACAACAGATGACTTAGAATCACTGGCCTTAGCTGTTATGGTAATTTCTTTAGTATCCTCAGAAACTATCGTGCTATATTCTAAAATATCTTTACTAAAATCTGGCGTAAGAGATGATCCTTCAATAGCTAAAGAGGCTAAATTATTATCCTTAGAGTATGAGGCTTCTAATTCTTCTTGCGTAATAATTTTAATGGTTTTACTCGTAGCGGTTAAATTCATTTCACTCATATCCGAGGCCGCATAAGCTTCATAGCCAGTGACCGAAACTGTCGTTGAGCCTTTTTTTAAAGTTCTAAAGACAAAGGTATAAGTTTGTTTTTTTATTCCGCTGTCACTAGATGAGGCTCCCACCATACCAGTTCCCCCAGCTTCAGCAGTACTACTGGTTAGTTGCAGATAAGCTTTATCATACTTTAAAGCCATTTCCCAACTACCAATACCAACCGAACTGGATAAAGTAACTGTCACGGTTACTTTATTTTTTTCTACCACTTGGGAAGCTGAGGTAACCGTTATTTTACCAGTAGCTGCCCATACACTAATGGGTAAAATAATAAATGTTAAAACTAAAAATACGATATACTTCCAAAATCTCATTTAAAATCTCCTTCTTATTGACTTATTTTATATGTACCTAGAATACTTTTTTGGACTTGTAATAAATCTAAAGCATTTATTACAACATCACCCGAAGTATCGCCAGCTATTTCATAAGCCCCTTGTAAAATATATGTTCCTAATATATTTTTTTGTACTTGTAATAAATCTAAAGCATTAACTAATCCATCTCCCGAAGTATCACCTTTAATAACAACTTCCAAAGTTTCTTTCGTACTTTGATTATTAATAGTAACTTTATAGCCCGTTTTCATAATTCCTTCGTTTACTGTATTACCGTTTGCATCCGTTATAACAACGGTACTATTACCTCCTACCGCTTCAATATTAGCTTTTAAATTAGCTACATTACTTCCTAATTCAATTCCAAGTAGATAGCTACCGGAAGTTCTATAACCACTTGATGTAATAATCGTGGGAATAGGAATAGAACTTGGACCCGTATCAACTCCCGAATCACCACTTGCTCCGTTTCCAACATTATCAATTGGCGCATCCATATTATTATATATAGGAATATAAAAGATTAAATTTTTATCTAAGATATCTAGTTTTTTATAGGTATTATATGTAGTTATAGATTCACTAGAAGGACCAGCCACATTCGACATATATTGATGAGAATATAAAGATCTTCCTTCAGTTTCAATCACATTAAATTTTTGTAAATAAGTCGTAGCTTGATTCTTTTGCAAATAATTTACAGCTAGTTGTCTTATACCCCCTTCAATTGCTTTTTCAACAGTGTTCCAATTAATACTTTCCTTAGCGGCATAAGATAGCCCACAGTAAGTTGTTCCATAATTAGCCACACAAACATCATTTACCCCAAAGTTATAAAAATTATAATAGCCATAATATTTTTTACCATCTGAACCAAATCTTTCGATCATTAAATTTTTCTTATCTAAATCCGTATAACTATTAATTGGTGCAACATACGTCCCCGAATATAAATTAATTAAAGAATCTTTAGAACCTAGTTCTTGTAATATTCTCGCACTAGTAAAAATTGGACTAACATTTAAAGTATGACCAACATTATTAATAAGTTCAGTCATATCAATTCCATTATTTTTATGATATAAATAAAACATAGCATCTTTTATAATAGAATAGGAAGCATCTTGATAAATAGGAGCAAATGTTTCATTATAAGCTAAATGTAAAAACTGAAATATCGTGCGTTCGGCCAGCCAATTTCGAGGATCCATATAATATACTAAAGCACTAGGCATAACCGAAACATAACCACCTGCATCACCTTCGGTACAACTTGAATCAACAAAAGCTAAATTATCATTTTCTTTATATATTTTATTTTTTCCACAGACGCTTTCCCCTTCAATCGCATCTTTCCAATCTAAGTTTGTTTTTAAAGCCGTGAATGTCCAGGAAGGATGTTTTTCTTTTAAATAGCATAACTCTCCCCAATAACTCGAAGGAAAACCTAAATTAGCCATTTCAATTTCACAAGTTGTCGTTGCTATAGCATCATCAGTTCGATAACTTTCCACTACTAAAGCATTTTCCCCACATAAATAACCTTTAGAAGTTCCATTATAATAAATTAAATACCAATCATCTTTACAAGCTTTATAATTTTCTTCATCTTTAAACTTTTCATCTGTAACTAAATTATATATTCCATCTAATCCTGCATAATCTAATACCTTAGATGAAGTTGATGGCTTTTCCCGCACATTAGCATTTTTACCATTTTCGCTTTTGATAATAACTCTTTTAGTTGTTTCATAAGCTTTAACACTATTTAAGCCAATAAAAAGAAATAATATACTTATAACTAACCAAATTCTTTTCAAAATATATTACCTCCTTTTACTTATATAATATAATTATATCAAAACAACAACATATTTTTTTAAAATATTCTATTTTTTCAAAAAAATCTGTAAAATTTATGTTATTTTTTTTAATTTTATAATATAATAGGAATTACATGGGTGGTTAGAGTATGATAAAACATTTTGATTCAATCGATATTATTTTTATATTATTAATCGGATCTTATTTAATTATAATTCTTATTATTTTATTCATGTATATAATTAAAATATTAAAAGAACCAACTAAATCTAAACAAGTTACTAAAGCTAAAAAAACACCACCTAAAACAACTAATAACAAAAAGAAAAGTACACCTAAAAAGAAAAGCAATAATGCTAAAAAGAAAAATAATTCTACTAAAAGAAGTAATGGCTATATTAGCCCTACTAAAAGAAGAAAGAAAAAAAGAAAGTAAACTTGCTTTCTTTTTTATCTTATAAAATTTTGGATATTAGTATCAATTTCCTCATTATCTTCTTTTGTTTTAGATTCTTCTTTATTTTTATCTTTAATAGCACTATTAACAACATATAAAGTTAAGTTATCAACATTATTAATTAAGACATTTTCATGGGGACTTTGTTTACCAATTAAACCTACCCCAACTGATTCATTATAATATTCGCTTTCGGGATCAACATATTTGATACTACATTTTATTCCTTCTTTTTGGCAATAGTTTTCCGCTTCTTTAACAGTTTTACTAATAAAGGATGGAAGTACAGAGGAATGCGGTATTTCTTTTTTATTAGCTCCAGGCACTGGAATATGATATTCTTCATTAGCCGAGAAAGCAAAAGTCGTTTGATTTTTTTCTTTAGCTAATTCTAAGGTTTCTTTTAAAGACTTTTTAATATCTTCTAAAGAATCTTCATAATATCCTTGCGCTGAAGTATAAGACTTAGAACTTTCAACGTATACTCTTAAATTATATGTTTCTAAAAAGGCTTTATCAATACTTAATAAATCATCACCCTTAAAAGCATTACTCATAATCTTTTTTAGAACTTCATAACCTGATAAAATTTTATCCCGATCCATGTTGGTAACTAAATTATTATTCACGGCATTTAGAATTTTTTGGAAATCGGCAATAGAATCAAAACTTAATATTTTACTAGCTAAAGCTTCAATAACTTGTTGTTGATGTTTAATCCGATCTATGTCGCCCCCGGCATATAAGTAACGGCTTCTAGAATAAGCCAAAGCTTCTTCGCCATTTAAAGTTTGCCATCCTGGATCAATATAAATTATATTTTTACCTGCTTTACGATCAGAATTTTGTTCACAAAACTTACCATTACAATTTATATTTAAGTTATTGTGATAATTATAATCAGGCTTTTCCACCTCAACATTTATACCATCTACCGCATCTACTAAATCAACTACTCCTTTAAAATTAATCTTTGCATAATAATCAATTTTAATATCTAATAAATTACTAACTGTTTCAATAACGCAATTTGTTCCTTTAGCCGCGGCCGAATTTATCTTAGCATAATTATTATTTTTACAAGCTATGGGCACATAAGTATCTCTTGGAAAACTTACTAAAGTAGTTCTTAAAGTATGTGGATTAAAAGCTACCAACATTAAAGTATCGCCATTAAAAGCGGCATTTTCTTTTAAACCATTTTTTTCCGAGTCAACTCCCATTATTAAAAAGGTTAAAGGATCATTAAAATCTTTATTACTTATTTCGACTTTTTCTTGATTAGCCATTTCTTCATTATAAGTTTTAATAATCTTAGTAATATGCCCAAGATCTTCTAATCCCTCTTCTCCTTCATAAGTTTTTACATAATTACTCGGAACAAATAAAGCATCTATTTTTTGACTTTTTAATTCTTTTAACATTAAAACATAATCATCATAATCTTTAATATTATTAGTTAATTTTTCTTTTTTATATAATTTTTCTGCTAAAACATATCCTTCAATATCATCTTTATCACTAATCCGACCAATTACACTTTTATCAGTAAAATTTGTCTCATTTAACATTATTAAATAAGTTGTATAATTTAATTTTTCTTTTTCTTGAATATTAGCAACTAAATTATTAATAGGACTTAAAAAATAATTACTTAAATAAAATAAACCAATAAAAACTAAACAAATTAAAGAAGATGTAATAAACTTAGAATATTTCTTTTGAACTAATACACATAGATTTTTAATTATATAATATAGATAATATATTAGAAAAAAACATAATATTATAATTCTTAAATTATTTTCAATATCTTTTAAAGCTAAAATATTTTTAGCAAAATATAAAAAACTTACTAAGAATGTTAAAATCATTAAATAATATATATATCTTATAATTGGTTTAACTCTTTTTAATTTTTTACCTATTTTCTTCATACTTCCTTTTTATTCTCCTAATTTTTGATATTCAACTACATAATAATAATTATCTTCTTTGATAAGAGTTACTTTAGCTTTTGTATCATATCCTAAATCTTTTTCATAATCCCAAGCTAAAGTAACGATATAAGAAGAATATTCTTGATCATTTAATTTATAACTATCTTCTTTTATTTCAACTACATCTATTGTTTTAACGATTGGATAATTACTCTTACGATTACTTTTAATAGGTAAAGTTTTATATAAAGTATTTTCAACATTTAATTTAAAATTATCTAATACTTTAGGATAAACATACTCTATTCCCCCAACATCATATTTATTATTTTTATTATCTAAGGTAAATAAATCAATAATAAATAACTTAGCTATAACTTTGGCATATTCTTCTTCATTAATTTCTTTTTCTTTTAAAATACTCTTTAATTCATTATAATTATCTTTCATAAGTTTAGTATCCCGATCATCTAAAGTATAATTAAAAGAATCAATTGTATCAATTACTTTAGTTTCTTTTGAGCCTTTAATATTACGCCAATTTTTAAATAATAAAATAGCTAAAATTATAATAATAATTAAAATAATAAGTTTTAAAATTACTTTATATTTTTTTCGCATTTTATTCTCCCATTTCGACTGTATCTAAAAGATTATGGACAATAATTGAATTAGATATTTTTAATCTTTTAGTGGCTTCTTCAATTAGATTATCTAAATAATCTTCTTCTATTATTATGGATTCGGCAAATGTTTTATATTCCTCAGTTGAATTATTATAATAAAATTTATTAGTTAAAATATTACCATTAGGAAAAACTATCATATTATCATTTTTAGTATTAAATATATCATTACCCATCGTATATTTGTTATAAAGACCAAACATATTTAAAATAGTTGGCGCTAGATCATACATTCCCATGTAATAATCAATAGTACCTTTAAATACTTTTTTTAATTCATTATTTTTAGTCCACATTATTAATGGCGTCTTTTTGTTTAATTCATGTTTAAAATAATCATATTCTTGATATTCAGGATCACCTTCTTGGTAGACTTCGCCATTTGTCTTATTATAGTTATAAAGATAATTCATTTGACTTTGACTTAATTTAGCATCATGATCACCATAAAAGATAAATAAAGTATTATCAAAAGCATTAGAGTTTTTAAGATATTCTAAAAATTCTCCTAAAGCTTCATCGGCAAAGTTAGCACTTTTCATATATTCACCGACTGCTGATTCGGCTAAATAATTAGTTGTTTTCGTCGTAACAAGACCAGTTTCTAAATCAGTTTCTTCAAAAGTATCGGTTAAATCTAAAGATGAGTACAAAGAAGCTACTTTAAAAGGCGAATGGTTAGAAAGCGTTATAACGGTTCCCATATAGTTATTATGTGTAGCCTCAATATTTTCCATGATGGGAACTCCTTGCGCAAAGAATAATTTATCTGATATACCTAAGTTTATACATTCGGGATTTTCTAATTCTTTACAATGGCTATCATTAAAGGTAAATGATTCTTTAAAATACATTTCATCATAACCTAGGCGAGGATGCATCTTGCTTCGGTTCCACATACTTGGTAAGTTACCATGCATACTAAAGGTAAAATAGTCTAAGTTTTTTAAATATTTAGCTAAAGTAAAATATGTTTGTTTGTAGTAACTTACAAAAACGGTTCCACTAGCCGCGGGTAAAAGTCCTGTTTGTAAAGTAAATTCGGTATCCGAAGATGTTCCTGTACTTATTTGAGGATAAAAATTTTTAAAAAACATTCCCTCTTTAGCAAGTTTGTTTAAGTTGGGAGTGACTTCCTGACCATTAAATTTTTGATCCATTAAGAAAGTTTGCATCCCTTCCATATGAACAAACACAATGTTATAACCTTCTAAAATACCTGTATATTTATTATCTTGGTCTTCTTCTTTAGAAGCAAAGTAAGTATTAAATTGTTCTAAAGCTTCTTCATAACCAAATAAGCTATTAATTTTAGGAGTTAAGCTTTGAATTAAGTCATTAAATTGATATAAAATAATGCCAAATCTTTTAACATTATAAAGACGATCCCATTGATTAGAAAGACGGCTGTAGTCTTTTCCTTCGGCAACACCAAAGCTATAACCTACACATAAAGCTCCGACTATTAAAGTCGCGGCTAGCATCTTTTTGCCTTGTTCAAATTTATCTATAAAATAATAGTAATTAGATTTATTTAATTTGCGATGAATAAAATAAAAGGTAAGTGGAATTAAAATATACATTATATCAACTACTCGAAGTTTATCAAAAATAGAATCCGCGACTGTTTCTACTTGGCCTAAGGTAGCAATGGAACCAAAAGAAGCAAAATTAGTATAAAAAGTGTAATAGATGGAATTTATAACATCCATCGTGGCAAAAATAATTGTCCATACAAAATAGTATTTAAACTGATTTTTAGGTTTAAATAAATAGCCAAAAGCTCCAATTATAAGAATTAAGCCTAAATCAACAATTAAAGTTTTAAATGACCAAAATGTACCAATAGTATATTTTCTTACAAACATTGTTCCTAAAAAGGATAATATTACATAAGATATAAATAGACGATTAGTAATTATATATTCAATAATATTTTTTCTTAATTTTTTTAATCCATCTGTGATTTTTTGCATGATACTTACCTCTTCTATAAAACAATTATAGCAATTTTTAAAATAATTCGCAATTATTCCTTGCATTATTAGTAACAATTTGATAAAATTTAGACATGCAGGTGTAGTACAGCGGTTAGTATGCGACCTTGCCAAGGTTGAGACGGCAGTTCGATTCTGCTCACTTGCTCCA
>CANQIU010000047.1 GCA_947624145.1 uncultured Bacilli bacterium
AACTACATTAAGTAAATTAGAAAAGCTTATGTTGTTTTTAAAGATTGGTAATACCAACAAGGCAGAAGAGCTCTTAAAGGAGGAGAAAGAATTAATGAGTATAAGAGAACAACTCGAAAAAATGAGTATGCAAGATGCTTTCCAAGCCTTCTTTGATAAAGATGAAGAGGATGCTAGGGAACTTGAAAGCATAAAGAAGTCTGAGAGAAAAAGTGGAGTGGAAGAAGGTAAAGTTTTAGGTAGAGTTTTAGGTAGAGATGAAAGAGAAGCCGAAATGGTTATAGCTATGCATGCTAAAGAAATGTCACTTAAAGATATTGCTGAAATAGCTAATTTGAATGAAAGACAGGTAGAAAAAATAATTAACCAATATAGTAAAAGTAGTATTACTGCCTAAAAATTAATTGCTTAATTTTTAGGCTTTTTAAAAAGAAGTTAAAGAAATAATAAATAAAAATAAACTGAATTAATCAGTTTATTTTTATTATGCTCTTGAAGAATATTTACCATCTTTAGTAGAAATAATAATTCTTTCCCCAGCCTCAATAAATAAAGGAACTTTAACAACATAACCTGTTTCAATCTTCGCATCTTTTAAAGCATTATTAGTTGTATTACCTTTAACAGCGGGTTCTGTTTCAATTACTTCAAATTCTATTTTTTCTGGTAAACTTATTCCAATTATTTCCCCTTCATAATAATCAATATCAATTTCTAAGCCTTCTTTAATATAATTAATACTATCATTAAGTAAGCTTTTATTTATTTCAATTTGTTCATATGTTTCATTATTCATGAAAACATAATCATCACCACTAGTATAAAGGAAACCAGCATGAACTTTCTCAATATGTGCTTTCGTTACTTTAATATTAGTATTATAAGTATTTTCGACAACGGCTCCGGTTCTTAAATTACGAAGTTTAATTCTAACAAAAGCCGGACCTTTACCAGGCTTAACGTGTTGGAATTCGACTATCGAACATAAATTACCATCAATAATAATCGTCATGCCATTTTTAATATCATTAATATTTATATCCATACTTCACCTACTACTTCGTTTCTTTAACTTTTACCGTCTTTCGACAATTTTTACAATATCTATTTAATTCTAGACGTTCTGGGGTATTTTTTTTATTTTTACTAACAGGTCTTACTTCATAACCACATTCCGTACAACGCATCGTCACTTCACTACGATTTTCTTTCTTAGCCATTTATAATTCCTCCTCACTAAAATAATTCCATTTAATTATATCAAACTTTTCTTAATTTTCAACTATTTTTCACCAACTTTTAGCTTATACCCCCTAAAAAGTCGGTAATTTCTCTAGTTATTTTATAAGCAGCATAGTATTTAGAGTTATCTATCCCGCCTTTATGAGATACATTTGGTGTAATAACGACCACACTATACTTAGGGTTATCTTGAGGAAAATAGCCGGCGAAAGTCGAAGTGATTGTTTCAACATCGACTAAACCATCAAAATTACTATCATAAAAAGATTCACTAGTTCCGGTTTTACCAACAGCATTTAAGGCCCTATTAGTAAAACCTTTACCGGTTCCTCTTTTTAAAACTTGGGATAAACCTTCTCTAATCCGATTTAAAGCTAAATCATCTAAAGTTAATTCATTTAAAACATAACTATTACTTTCATAAATAACTTTATCTTTATTAACAATTTTTTGCATTAATCTGGGAGCTATTCTTTTTTTAGTGGCAATAGTATTTATATATTGTAAAAGTTCAATGGGGGTATAAGTATCATATTGACCAATAGCTAAGTTAAGAAGTAAATCATCGGCAATAGTTTTACCGATTATACCAATTTGTTCATTAGGTAAATCAATACCTGTTAAAGAACCTAAACCAAAGCTTTTTAAAGTATTACGATAAATATTAAAATGTTCGATATTTGCTCCTAAAACCATATTAGGATAATACTTTTTACCTACTAAATTAATGGCAATTAAATATTGATAATAATTAGAAGATAAAGCTAAAGCATCAATATCATTTATTCTTCCTAAAGAATCATGGGAACACTTCTTAGGAACTAAGTTTAGTTTAACACAAGCATCAGTTATATACTCTCCAACTTTAATTAAATTATTTTGATAACCTACAGCAATTGTAGCTCCTTTAACCGCGGAACCCATCGTAAATGAAGAATTAATAATATTAGAAGTAATATCACTAAAAGAACCATCATCATTTAATCTAACGCCAGCCATAGCAATAATTGCCCCATTTACAGGATTACTAATAAGGGCATAACTATCATGATAATACTCTGTATTTCGATAATTACTTTTTAAAGCTAACTTTTCTTTTATAATACTTTCAACTTTATTTTGAATATTAATATCAATATTTAAAACTAAATCATTTCCTTTTTGAGCCTCTTTAATAATTTGTAAAGTATAATCATGATTAACTTTATATAAAGCATTTTCCCCTTTTAAATAATTTTCATATTCTTTTTCTAAATAACTAATACCTACAATATCTTCTCTAGCATAACCTTTAAGTAAATAATCATTTAACTCTTCTTTCGGAATACTCCCTAAAGAGCCCAAGATACTTCTTAAAGCCCCCGGATAGTTATATACTCTTTCCCAAGTAATTTCACCAGTTACCCCGGCTAAATCAGCTTCTATTACTTGGGCATATTCCTCTTCCCTAACATTTCTTTTAATTTCTTTAGAACTATAATTATAGCCTTTATTCATTAAAGCATAAATTTTCGCTGCTTTTTTTTCTTCAAGACTTAAATCATCTAATAAATCTTCTGTAATTCTTTCTAATTTTAAATTATCTATATCTTCTTTAGTTAACTTTCTTTCTTTATATAGTTGATATTCTTCCTCTTTAATTAAATTATCCCCATTATTATGAATAATTAAATAATAATTTTTTAATTCTTTAATATTAGCCTCATCTATATCTAATATATTAGCTAGCTTTTTAGCTATTTCTATTTCTTTATCTAAAGATATTCCTTTTATTTTATGATAAACAATAGTTTTAAGAGCTTTATTATCCACTAAAATAGTTCCATTTACATCTAATATTCTTCCTCTTGGGGCACTTGTTCCTTTAACATAGATATTTGTTTTAGCTAATATTTTATCTTGATATATTTGATGATTTAAGACATTTAAAGATATAATCTTTAATACTAAGATACTAAAAAAAATACTAATACTTAAAAATATTATCCATTTACTTTTTTTCATATTATTAGTATTTCTTTAATTTAATTTTTCATACAATATATTAGGTGAAGAAAATTGTATAATATCATTGAAAGATATATGGCTAAAATGAGTAAAGAAGATATTCAAAAGTTTGCGCAAAGCAAAAACTGTTATTTATCTAATGAAGAATTAGATTTTACTTATACTTTTATTAAAAAGAATTGGCAAGATATTATAAAAAACCCTAATGTTTTTAATATCGACCGTTATAAAAATAGATATAGTGAAGAAAATTTTAAAAAAGTAAAACAAGTATATCAAGAATATTTTCAAAAGTTTGCTAGTTTTTTAAAGTAACATCTTCCATTAAATGAGGATTAAAAGTCTTTTCTTTTAACATTTTAATTTCTTCTTTATAAGGAGCATTTTCGCCAATATAAGGTGTTTCTAAGATTTTAGGAACATCTTTTAATAAAGGATGATAACAAACATTAAGTAAATTAGTAAAGCCAATAGTTCCATAGCCAATATTAGCATGACGGTCTTTTCTGGAACCCATAATATTTTTGCTGTCGTTAAGATGAACACATTTAATTTTAGCTAGACCTATTTTCTTATTAAATAAGTCTAAATATTCATCAAATTTACTTAGATCAACGCCGGAATCATTTAAATGACAAGTATCAAGACAAACCCCAATTAAGTCTTTATTTTTTACACCGTCTAAAATCGTTTTAATTTCTTCGATATTTCGCCCACATTCAGTTCCTTTACCCGCCATGGTTTCAATTAAAATCGTAACATCTTGGTCTTGCTCTAAGATTTTATTTAAGGCCTCAATTATATTATGCAAAGCTACTTCAACATCCAACTTTAAATAATTACCAGGATGAACAACAATGTATTTAACCCCTAATTCTTGAACTCTTTTAATTTCGTTAGTTAAAAACTCGATGGAAAAATTCCAAGCCGCTAAATTATCTTTATTAGCTAAGTTTATAATATAAGGAGCATGACAAATAACTTTATCTAAAGCAATTTTACCCTTCATTAATTCTTGCGCCTCTTTAATTAAGTCATGATTAAGGCTACTGCGAAAAGTATTTTGGGGAGCACCAGTGTAAAACATAAAGGTATTAGCCTCATAACTTAAAGCTTGTAATACTGCTCCTTTAAATTGTGATTCTTTAAAATTAACATGGGAACCAATTAATAACATCCTTACTTCACCATAACCATTTTACAATAAACCCAAATAAAAAAGCAAGTAATCTTGCTTTATTATGCGGCATCTCCAGAGTAACCACAGTAACCAATACTTGTTGAAGTATCATCAACGACGGCTTTACAAGTAAGAAAGTTTGGTTTGCCAGATGTAGAAACTGACTTAGCATCGCTTTCATTATAATTTCGGTCATTAATTTTAAAATCAGTACCATTTATATAAAAGGTTCCTTTTTTCTCTAAGTATGGACCATATTGAATAGTACCATTATTATTCTTAATTAAAACATAACCAGTATATTCTTCTTTTTTTAATTCACTTTGACCTTCAGCTATTAATTGGTCTAAGCTAACACAACAAGTAGCTCCTTTATCTAAGACAAAGGTTCCCATTTGTTTTACAATGTAATATTGTTGAGCTGATTTAATAAAACCATTCATTTCAATTGCTACCGCATTTCTTCGAGCTCTATCCATTTGGGGAAGAACAGCATTAACCCCAATTAGCATAACTACTGCTAAAACGACAATAACGGCAAGTAATTCGACTAATGTAAAACCACTTTTACTATAACTATTATCAACCATATATTCAACCTTCTTTTACATTAATTATCATACAATAATTTATTTTTTTAGTCAATACTTTTACTTTAAAATATCTAATACGGAACTAATTAATTCCATATTATCAACGGCATTATTTAGTTTATCTGTTACTCTTTCTTTATATTTTTCTTTCATTAATCTAGCAAATGCTTTGACATCAATAACCCCTCGATTAAAATCTTTAATAAAATAAGAATTTTCTTTTAAATAATTATAGTATTTTATATTTTCTTTTAATTCGACTTGTTGTTTAAGTTGCATAATTAATCCTCAAAAAACTTATTTAAAGGCCTAGGGTTAACAGGTCCTTTATTTAAATTATTCCCTATACTTGGAATATTATTACTATTTTTACTAGTTAAATCAGCCATAAAATCAATGGCTTTTTGGGCAGTATTAATATGCGATTTAATTGATTCCATATCCATATTCTTAACAATACTTGTTATCTTACTAATTCCTTCATTTACCCCAGGTATAGCTCTATCAACACCTTTATACTTTTGCCAAACGCTTTCATCCCGACCATAAATATCAAATATTTCGTAAAACTTCTGCCAAGTCATTTGCCCATTTTCCACATACTTAATTAATTCCGGTTTCGTTTTTAAAAATTCTTTAAATTCTTCTACTTTCGTCACAAAAAATCACCTACTTAATTTTATGTTTTAAGTAAGTGATTTTAACCTAAATTTTAAAATCTTCAATAAATTCATTAAAAGATAGTTGTTTTTCTTCTTTTGGTTTATCTATTTCTTTAAATTCAATTAAATCTTTTTTTAAAAAATAGATATCCGGATTATCTTTAGTTATTTGACTACCCGTTGAGGCTAAGTCCATGATGGGTATTTCACTATTTTTAATTTCTTTAAAGTCCATATCCTTTTTTAACATATTTATATCTTTACTACTAGTTAAATAACTATTAATTAATTTATAATCTTTAGTTTTGGCTTTTTTAAATAACATATTGCCTTTTTTAGCTCGGCTCATAACCGTAAGGTCACTTAATTTAATTCTTTTTCCCGTTTTATAGTTAGTATAGATATTTAAATATTCATGCATCTTAAAAATAGATGAGGCATAAATTAAATAGTCATCTTTCAAATTCATTCCTTTAACACCACTGGCCTTAGGACCCACAACAGGGATATCTCTTGCTAAAAAACGTAAATAATAACCATTATGACTAACCATAATAACTTCATCTTTAGCTATTTCGGCCCCAATTACTTCATCATTTTCTTTTAGTTTCATCGCCATAATTGGTTTATTATATCTAGTTACTTCTAAGCTCTTTAAAGGAATTTGTTTGACTAAACCATTTTTCGTAAATATTACCACGTTTTTATCTTTATCTTTTAAGATTAAACTAGCTACAATTCTTTCATTTTCTTTAATAATAATTGTATTACTAATATGTTTACCTAAGTCTTTCCATTTGGTATCAGGAAGAATATGGACAGGTATATATAAATAATTACCTAAATTAGTAAATAAAACTAACGTATCAAGCGTACTAACTGAATAAATATTTTGAATAAAATCACCCGGTTTTAAAGTTGTTTCTTCATTTGAAGCTTTATAGCTTTTTAAACTTACTCTTTTAACATAACCTTCATTAGTTATAACTAAAACTACTGGTTCTTTACTAATAAGTTCTTCTTTACTTACCTTAATTTCAGTTATTTCATCTTTTATCTCAGTCTTTCTTTCGGTTGCATATTTTTTCTTTATTTCTTTTAATTCATTTTTCATCACGGTTTTAAGTTTATTTTCATCTTTTAGGATTTCTTCTAAAGAGGCTATTTCTTTTCTTAAGTTTTCAGCCTCTTCTTCTAAGACTAAAATATCCGTATTACTTAAACGATATAATTGTAAAGTTACAATTGCTTCAGCTTGTTCTATCGTAAAACCAAATTTTGAAACAAGATTTTCTTTAGAATCTTGTTTATTTTTACTACTTCTAATTACTTTAATTATATCATCTAAGATAGAAATAGCTTTAATTAAACCTTCTACTATATGATATCTTAATTTACATGTTTTTAAATCAAATTCAGTTCTTTTAAATAAAACATCTTTAAAATGGGCAATGTAGGCATCTAAGATTTCTAAAATACCTAAAGTTTTAGGAGTTCTATTAACAATTGCTACCATATTATAGTTATAAGATACTTGTAAATCGGTGTTTTTTAGTAGATAATTTAATATTACTTCCGGATTAGCATTAGGTTTTAAGTCGATGGCAATTCTAAGGCCACTGCGGTCAGTTTCATCGCGAACTTCAGCTATACCATCAATTTTTTTATCAATTCTAATACCTTCGATTTTTTTCGACTAATTGTCTTTTTTTAATTTCAAAGGGAACTTCATCAACAATAATTTGGTTTTTTCCCTTTTCTTTATTAAAATGAATTTTACTTCGCACAATAACTCGGCCACGACCGGTTTTAAAAGCATCAATTATTCCTTGTTTGCCTTCTACGATGCCACCTGTTGGAAAATCCGGACCTTTAACAATATCTAAGATAGTTTCTAAGTAACAGTTAGGCGAGTCAATTCTTTTAATCGTAGCCTCAATTATTTCTCCTAAGTTATGGGGCGGAATATTGGTAGCATATCCAGCACTTATCCCATTACAACCATTAACTAAAAGATTGGGAAACTTCGCTGGTAAAACGGTTGGTTCTAAGAAACGGTCATCAAAGTTGGGCGCCCAAGAGACAGTTTCTTTATCTAAGTCTTTTAAAAGCTCATTACTAATTTCGGAAAGTCTAGCTTCTGTGTACCGATAAGCCGCTGCGGGATAGCCATCCATTGAACCATTATTCCCATGAATATCAATTAAGATAGTATTTTGTTTCCACCACTGACTCATTCTAACCATAGCATCATATACTGATGAATCGCCATGCGGATGGAATTTTCCTAAAAC
>CANQIU010000048.1 GCA_947624145.1 uncultured Bacilli bacterium
TCGATACTCCCAAATAATAATTTGAAGGAAAAGTCGTTCATGAGATATGGAAATGTAGTTATGGGTATTCACCTCCCTTCGTAAACAAATTGTAGCACTTATTTTATTGTAGTCAATATTATTACGTGTCGAATTTTGTCTCTTTTTGCCGAAGATTGTCGAAAAGTTCAAAAAAGTATCAAGAATTTTAAAATCAAAAAAATCGATTGTTTTTCTTTAAAAAATTTATTATGATATTATTAAATTTATCCAAGGAGTTTTTAAATATGTATATTAATAAAGAAATAGAATTTATTAAAAATTTTTTAAAGAATAAAATGAATATTATTGAAGTAAGTAATCTTGTTACTAATATTGAAAATATTTATAACGAATATAATAAGGATTATTCTAAATATAGTGATAATTATAAGAAAACCATGGAAAATGCTTTTAATAAATTAAAAATTAGGAATTATTTTAATAATGAAGGTATTATTGAAGAATATAGAATAGGGGATTTAATAAAGACTTTTGAAGAATATTATAATGACTTAAAAAATTTAAAGTATTTAAAGTTTTTAAGTGAAGAAAAAAAGACTGTTGTTTTTGTCGGAGCTAATGGTTCGGGAAAAACTTCTTTACTAAGAAAATTAATAAAAACAACGGGAGAAGAGAAGATAGGTTATTATCCCGCGGAAAGGTTAATGCTTATTAATAAAAACTATAACCCTAAAGCTAGTTTAGCTTTACTTAAAGAAGAGATAAGAAAAGATAATGCCTATTTATTTGATATGGAAAACTTTAAATGGGGAGTAGATAATCAATTTGACCAAGCCATAGATTTATTTCAACATAAGCATCATTTAGAGGCTGATACTTTACCTAAAGATAAGTGGTTTACTAATGAATTATTAGAAATATGGAATAGTTTAATAAAAAAAAGAATTTTATATTCTGAAGAAGTTTTAAAAGTTAAAACCTTAGAAGGAAAAGAATATGATTTAAAATATTTAAGTAATGGGGAAAAGACTTGTTTTTATTTTCTGGCCAGTATTTTACTTAAAGAAAGAAAAGAATATTATTTTATTGATGAGCCGGATAATAGTTTAAATAATTCGATTGTTTCTAAATTATGGGATATTATTGAAGAAAAATGTCCAGATAGTATTTTTGTCTATCTTACCCATGATAATAATTTTGCTGCATCAAGAATAAATAGTAAAATATATTGGATAAAAAATTTTGATGGAGAAACTTGGGAATATGAAACTTTACCGGAAAATGAAAATTTTCCGCAAGAATTAGTTATCTCTTTAGTGGGTAGTCATAGCCCAGTGTTATTTTGTGAATCTAATGATGAATATAAATATGATGTCTTATTATTTAAATTACTTTTTAAAGAATATAAGATTATATCTACGGGAGGTTGTTCTAGTGTTTTAGCTAAAGTTAAAGCTTATCAAAAGCTTAAATTACCCACAAAAGCTATTGGTATTATTGATTGTGATTATAAATCTTTAGAAACTTTAGAAAGACTTAAAAAGAATAATATATATCATTTTCCTTTCTTTGAAATAGAAAACTTTTTATTCTGTGAAGAAATAATTATAGGTTTATTAAAAGAATATAGTTTAAATCCTTCTGCTTTTTCACTTCTTAAACAAAAATTAAAAGAAAGTTTTATTAATAATAAAGAACAGTGGATAATTAGAAATATAGCTTTTAACTTACATGATACTAAATATAATAAAAAGATTAATTCTTTAAAAACTTATACTGAATTAAAAAATAATTTTAATTCTTGGTTAAAAGAAATAAATTTAGATAATTTATATCAAAAATATCTTAAATTATATAATGATATTTTAACTAAAGATGATTATAATACTTATTTAAGATATTATGATAATAAAGGTTTATATAATACTTTTAAAAATATTTTAAAACTAAAGAATAAAGAAAATTACTTTAATATAGTCTTTGTTTATTTAAAAAATCATCAAGAAGTATTAGATAAAATAAGAAATACTTATTTTAAAGAAATATAATATTGTTTTTATTTTCTATATAGATTAATATATTAATTGGTGATAAAGATGCATAATATTTTAAATTTCTTAAAGAATAATTATTTAATTGGTTGGTTAACTTTATTATTAAATTTTTTAATATTTATTATTGATATTATTAAAAATTTTAAAAAGAAAGAAATTAATATTAATATTGAAAAAATAAAAACTGCTTATCAAGGAAAAATGTTTTATCCAGGTTTACATCTTACTAATAATCGAAATCATCAAATAACTATAAATATTATTACTTATTATGATATATATGATAAAAAAGAAAAACGAATAGAACCAATAATTAGAAAAATTAATATAGATAAATATAAAATTCCTGTTACAATAGAACCTTATGAAGAATTATATATATTATTTACTAATAAACAAATGGAATTATTTAAAAATAATATAAAGTATAATAAAGTAAAAATATATTTAAGTTTAACTAGTGGGGAAAAAATAAAAGTAACTTTTTCTAAAAAGTTTATTATAAAGTATTTTAATAGTTGTATTATATATAATAATGAATAAAAATATAAATTAGTAAGTTATTATAATTATTGTAAATTTAGAGAAAAAATAATATAATTATTGCGAGGAGGAGTTATGAAAAAAAGAGTTTTTGGAATTTTAATTATTATGAGTGTTTCATTTTTGATTACAGGTTGTGGTAATTCCAATAATAATGAAAAGAAAGAAGAAACTGTTAATTGTGAGGAAGGCTATTATTTAAAAGATGGAAAATGCACAAAAGTAGAAGATAGTAAAGATGCAATTATTTCTTATAATTGTGAAGATGGATATACTTTAGATGAAACAAATAAAAATTGTACAAAAATTGAAACTAAAGATGCAAAAATAGATAATCCATGTCCAACTGATTATACTTTTTCCAATAACAAATGTACAAAAAGTACTACTGTTGATCCAACAGTAACACCATCTTGCTTAGATGGTGGAACATTATCTGGTAGTGTGTGCAAATATAAAGATACAAAAGCTGCAAAAGCTACTTATACTTGTCCTGATGGTTATTACATAGTGGATTCAAGTAATATTTGTTATAGGGGGAGTCATTCTTCTAATTGTGACCCTACTAATCCTTTTAAAATTGATGGTGCACAAAAGATTAATGGTGTTTGTGTTCAAACAAAAGCAACAGCATCTCCAACTACCTCATATAGTTGTACAACAGGTTTTACATTACAAGGTAGTACTTGTGTAAGAGAATATGAATTAAATGCTCTTATGAAAAAAAGTTGTCCAAGTGGTTATAAGGCAAGTGGAGATAATTGTGTTAAAACAGAAACTAAAGACATAACAGGTAATTATTATTGTGAATCAGGATATGACATTAGTGATACTATTTGTACAAAAACTACAGTAAAAGAGGCATTAAAAAGTTATTCTTGTGAGGCATCATATGAATTATTGAATAATAAATGTTTTAAATTTGAAAGTGAAAATTCAAATTAATAAAGAGATACACAATGCTTTTAGAAAAAATAGATTGAAAATTACAAAATCTATTTTTTTAATATTTTTTAAAAAAATTTAGTATAAATACTTGCATTATTGTTAAAAATATATTAGGATATATTACCAAATAATGGAAAAGTGTAAATGTGAAAATTTTTATTAAATAATATTGACAATTTTTCCTAAATAGAGTAATATAATTACTGAAAGGAGAAGAATGGAAATGAAAAATTTCAAAAAGGTTGTATTTAGTATGCTAGCTATGCTAGTAATGGTTACGGGTGCAAAAGCTGCTGAATTTGATATTACTAAATGTACAGAAGCAAAAGATGGTAAACTTCCAAGCAATGTATGTACATTAAATGCAGCTGTTACAGTAAGTGGTGATGCCACTATTGATAAAGATGTAACTATTGTTACTACGAAAACAAACACATTAACTTTTAGTGGAAAGTTAATAATTGCTAGAGGCAATAAAGTTACTATTGATGGTGGAGTTATTCTAGGAAATGGTTTAGAATTAGCTGAAAATTCTTATTTAAAAGTCACTAACGCTAAGGATGAAAAATTAGAAGTTGGAGCAGATGGTAAAGTATTATCTAGCTGTGGCCGTACTGCTATTGCTCTTAGTGGTGCCGGAGAACATGAAATAGTAGTAAATCATGCTACATTAGATGTTTCTGGTAATGATAAAGGATTTGTTAATTATGATTCTGCTAAATTAAAAATAACTCTTAACACTGCAACATTAAAAATTAATGATAATAATTTAAATGCAATGAACGGTGGTGAAGTTGTTGCTGAAGCTTCTAATATCGAAGTTAAAAACAATGGTATGGGAGGCTTTAATGCCAAATTAACTGCTAAATATGGTAGTACATTAACAGCAACTGGTAATGGTTTCCAAGGTGTAACTTTAGCTGCCAATTCTAATATTGAACCTGGTTCTAAAATTGTTGCAACTGGAAATTTAGTTGGTAATAAATTAGAAACTGCTAAACGTGAAGCATTTAAAGCTGATGTTACATTAGCTGGTAATGTTACATTAAGTGGTGACTTAGTTGCTGATAGTATCAGTATGGAAAAAGAAACTTGGGGTAGTGGAAATGTTAAAACTGGTGATTTAACTCTATCTAGTACATCTCATGTAGACGTTAAAGAATCAAAATCTTTCTGCCAAGCTAATAAGTATAATGAAATGACTGGTTGTAGCGAAAATGTCGAAGTTTCTTACAAAGCAGCTACTAATGATTATGCTGTTGTATCTATTGGCGATAAAGATTATTTATATACAGCTGACGGATACACTAAAGATATTGCTTTAGATAATAATATTACAAATTTAGTTGTTACTAAAGAAACTGATTTTGGTACAATAACTGTTGCTCCTGGTACAACTGTTATTAATGAAACTGGTAGAGATATTTATGTTGCTATTGAAGGTAGTGACAATGCTGTAAAAGTTCCTAAAGCTGAAGAAGGTAAAGACCCTGTTCCTACAGTAGTTGGAACTAAAACTGATGAACCTACTCCTGGTACTCCTGGTGAAGGTCAAGGTGAACCTAGTGAAGGTGAACCAAGTACTGGTGATGAAGGTAATACTGGTTCTACTGGTGATAATACTACAGGTACAAACCCTGGTACATTCGACGGAATTGCTAGTTTCGTAACCCTAGCTATTTCAAGTTTAAGTGCAGCCGGATATTCAATTAAGAAAATCGTTAGAAGATAATTTCTTAATTTCCATTTTTTGAAAAAAGATGTATAACCTACATCTTTTTTCTTGTCTTTACATAAAAATATGTCTAATAAATGAAATATATTATAGGTAATAAATAAATCATGATATACTTAAGATAGTAAAGGATTAATGAAGGATGAATAAAGGAAGATATATAATATATTTAATACTTATGTTTATGTTATATCCTATGGTAAGTTTAGCTTCCACAGTTAAAGAACAAAGACAAGCTATACTTGAAACTGCCATGGCTTTTTATCGCAAAGGTTCCTATGTGCAATATGACAGTTATCGGCAAATGGTTAGTGCTACGCCCGAAGATGCTACTCCAAATCATATCATTTATACGGATTGTAGTACTTTTACTTATCAAGTCTATAAAGAGGCTTTAGGGATTGAATCTTTTATTAATACTTCCTACTTAGCTGAATATGCTGATAAATATGCAGGTAAAGAATCTATTATCTTTAATATGCATGCTAATAATAATGATAATACAAATATTAAAAATGAATTAAATAACTGGTTAAATCATTTAAATAACTTTAAATGGGAAACTGGTGATTTAATCGTTTATAGAAGAGTTGATGGAACTGGTCATGTTATTATGGTTGATGCAAGTAACCCTAATGACTTAAAATATATTGAATCAGGATATACCACCAGTGGGGGATGGTATGATGCTAATAATTATGTTGATAAATTAGAATCAAGAAGTATTAGTATAGGTTCTTTATTTGAACGTTTTCAAAAAATGATTAATTATACTGACAATAATAAAATTAATCAATTAAGTATTATTAGATATATTACAAATGGTTCTACTTATATCGATAATACTGGTAAAACTATTTCTTATGATATAACTTCTAGTGCTAAAAGTCGAATTAAATATCCTAGTATGGATATTATTAAAACTTCTCAAGTATCTAGTCCTAATGCTATTTTAGGAGATAATTTTGCCACTATAGGTTCGACTATTGCTTATCAAATAACAATTAAGAATAATTCTAATATTCCTTATTATAATATTGTCATTGAAGAAGAAAAGGATAGTAAGGTTACTTTTAAATTAACCAGTAATGGGAAAGTAAATGGTAATAAAATAACTTTTAATATTCCTGTTATAAAACCTCATACTAGTAATACTTCTTTTTATATCGTATCTATTGCTGATAGTAAGGATATGTTGGGGGAAGTAGTTACGTCTAAAGGTATGGTTGAAGGTATTAAAAATAGAACTATTAGAACTAATATATATAATGCTTTTAGTTTAGATAATATTGAAATATTAAAAAATACTTATAATAGTTTAAAAAATGATAATAGTAAAGATAGTATATTTATTAGTAAAATATATAAACAAGCTTTTAATTATGATATATCTTATTTAAATAATTTAGATATATATGATATATTATCTATTAGTCATTGTTCTAATAATAATGTATGTCAAGCTAATATTACTAATAGTAATATTAGTAATATAGCTTTATTAAATTATTATGGGTTAAGAATAACTCCTTATAGTTATAATAATACTAATGGAGTTAATAATTTAAATAGTAATTTAATAAATGGTAGTTTAGGATGGAATGTTTATAATGATGAAATATTAAGTAGAGCTAGAAGTATAAAGGTTAGTAATTTACAAATAGGGGATATTATATTAGTTAAGAAGTCTATTAGTAAAGAAAATAATACAAAAAGTTATTTGTATATCGGAAATAAACAAATTGTTCGAAATAAGGGAGGAAGTATTGAAACCATCAGTGGGAATAGCTTAGATAGTTTTTTAAATAATTTAGTTGGGGAAAATTATCTTATTTTAAGACCAGCAATAATGATGGATAGTAGTTATGTTAAAAAACAAGCAGAATCATTAAATGTGCCAAGCCAAAGTCAAGCTACTGCTTATTTATCCTCAAGTAAAAAGCCAACATCTAATAATGGGTCTACGACCCACTATATATATTCGGCTGCGGGAGAAGAAAACCCAGACAGTGGGGCAAGTATCCCTTTTGTTCTTTTTGGCATTTTAGGAGCTATTCTTTTAGTAATAAGCCTTATTATTAAACCAATAAAATTTTATAAAATAAAATAAACCCATTTCTTGAAATATAGAAATGGGTTTATTTATTTAAGATCCTAGCGAAAATTGTCGAAAAAATAGAAGTTTTGTCGAATTTTGACAGGTTTTGTCGAGAATGCTTGCCAAAAAGAAAAAAAGGTATATAATAGCTTTTTGTTACCGAATTGAGGAGCGTCTACTTTCTTAAGGGGGTCAAAAACTTGGTTGATTTCTTCGAAGTCGTACGGGTGATTAGGCAAACGAAAGGAAGTGATAAACATGAGTATAGAATTAAACAGCATTGTAGTCATAATTATTGTCTTAGCCTTATTGGCTAAAACAATAAAAAAAGACCGTCCTCATAAGTAAGGTACGGTTTACCCATTCGTAGACGCTACCTTAGTCCGGTAACACTTACATTTATAATATACAATATTATT
>CANQIU010000049.1 GCA_947624145.1 uncultured Bacilli bacterium
TTTCATCACATTATCGGTTCCTAAAATTTTGATGGCAAATTGGAATAACTGTCACACTTCTATTTTAATTGCACACTTGTCAATTCCATTTTGTAACAAATTTATAATTTATAGTCTTTTACCCAAACACCTAAGACAAGTGTACATAGTATAAATGTAGGAGGTTAAAAATTATGTTATTTGATGATGCTTTAGGATTTATTAGTTTTAATCAAAATAATAATGATAATTTATTCATGAAAAAAACAAGTCCAGAATTAGTAAGTCCTGAAGAAGGTTTATTAAGAGGTAATATGTTTAAAAATGAATATAAGCCTTATAAAAATATGACTTATAAAAAAATAGTCCCTACTACTAAAAGAGAAGAAATGCTTTTAGATATAATGATGCTATCTTTTGCTATTAATGATTTAAATTTATATTTAGACTTAAATCCTAATGATGAAGAAATGCTTAAAAATTTTAAAGATTTAGTAGAAATTTCTTGTCAAAAAGAAATGGAATTTGTCAAAATGTATGGTCCTCTTGAATTAATTGATAGTGATTCAATTAAAGATTTCAAATGGATTAATGATCCATGGCCATGGCAAAATGAGAAAGGAGCTAAATATGTTTAAGTATGTAAAGCATTTAAATTATCCAATTAGTATTACTAAAAAAGATTTAAAAATGGCTAAAAATATTATTACACAATTTGGGGGACCTAATGGGGAACTTGCAGCTTCAATGCGTTACTTTTCTCAAAAATTTAATATGCCAGATGAAAAAGGAAGAGCCCTACTTAATGATATTGCCACCGAAGAACTTGGCCATATGGAAATGGTTTCGACTATTGTTCACCAATTAATGAAAGATGCAACAATCGAAGAAATTAAAGCAGCGGGCCTAGATAGCTATTATACAGAACATGGCAAAGGAATCTTCCCAACTGATGCCAATGGTGTGCCTTGGGATGCTAAGTATTTTGCCGTAACGGGAGATCCAGTTGCCGATATTTATGAAGATATGGCCGCGGAACAAAAAGCTCGAGCTGTTTACGAAAACTTGATAGATTTAGCAACTGATCCCGATGTCTTAGCTCCTTTATTATTTTTAAGACAAAGAGAAGTAGTTCATTTTAATCGTTTTAAAGAACTAGCTGAATACTATATATCTAAAGGATATTAAAATTAAATATTAACCGGACCTTTTTTAAGGACGGTTTTTTTACTTAAGTATAGAAAAAAAATTATTATTAGGATATAATATATTTAAGGTGAAATAATCATGAGTAAAAAGAAAAAATCAAAAGAACAAGCAAGCAAAGTTGGTTATAGTGTTGAACTAACAGGAATTATCTTTATTCTTTTAGGAATCATCGGCTTTGGTTTTGGCTTTATTGGTTCTTTAGTTAAAAAATTTGCAATGTTTTTAGCGGGTTCGTGGTGGATAATACCCTTAATACTGCTTATAATTTTAGGAACATTTATGTTATATAAAAGAAAAATGCCTAATTTTATGAATCAAAAATTAATTGGTATGTATGTTTTAATAATTGTTTTACTAGTTTTTAGTCATTATGCTTTTTTAGATAATCCTAAAGAAATTATTGCGATAACTTATAATAATTATATGGAAAGAATTGCTTCTATATCTGATACGAATGCTTTAGCAACAACGGGTCCAACCACAATTGGTATTGGGGGTGGAATTATTGGGGCTCTCTTTTTAACTTTATTTGCTAATCTTTTTGCTAAAACCGGAACAACCATCTTTTTAAGTTTATTACTTATCTTAGGAATTATCTTACTTTTTGATATTACATTATCTGATTTAGTTAAAAAATTATTTAAAAGTATTAAAAGATTATTTAAAAAAGAAACTAAAGAAAATGATGCTAATTTATTACCAATAAGTGATGAAAAAGAAGAGCTGCCTAAAGAAATAGTTGAAAAACCCAAAGTTGTTATTACTTCGATGGATGAATTAAGACAAAAACCTATTACGCAAGAATCTTTAGAAAAAGACGAAGATAAAATAATTGAAGAAGAAAAAGAAATTAGTAGTGCTCCTTATCGTTTACCGAAGTTTAATGAAGTATTTTTTCCTTTAAAAGAAAAGAAAGTTAATAATACTAGTTTTACCAAAACTAATAAAGATACATTAGAAAGAGTTTTAAAAGATTTTGGTATTACGGCTAATGTGGTAGAAATTCATGTAGGACCGGCAGTTACAGAATATGAATTAACGGTGCCAGCTGGAACGAAAATTAGTAAGATTTTAACTTTAAATAAAGAAATAGCCTTAGCCTTAGCGGCTAAAGATGTTATAATTCAAGCCCCAATCCCAGGAAAAAGTACGATTGGTGTAGAAATTCCCAATCCAACCATTAGTAGTGTTACTTTAAGAGAAGTCTTAGAGTCTCCTCAAAACTTAAAAAGCGATGCGAAGATTTGTGCGGCGTTAGGAAAAGATATCATGGGGACACCCAAAGTATTTGATTTAACTAAAACCCCTCACCTTTTAGTAGCCGGTTCTACTGGGTCTGGTAAATCGGTTTGTATTAATAGTATTATTGCTTCTATTTTAATGCGTTATAAACCAACAGAAGTAAAATTAGTTTTAGTAGACCCTAAAAAAGTCGAATTAACTAATTATAATGGTATCCCTCACCTTTTATGTCCGGTTGTTTGTGACCCTAAAAAAGCTAGTCTTACTTTACAAAAAGTTTGTAGCGAAATGGATAATAGATTTCAATTATTTAGTGACCATGAAGTTAAAAATATTTCTACCTATAATGAATGGGTTGAAAAAGAAAACAAAAAACATCCAAATAGTCCTATAGCTAAAATGCCTTACTTAGTAGTTATTATCGATGAACTTGCTGATTTAATGTTAGTAGCTTCCAAAGAAGTAGAAGACTCTATTACGAGAATTACCCAACTAGCGAGAGCCGCGGGAATTCATTTAATTGTGGCAACCCAAAGACCTTCGACCGATGTTATTACTGGTTTAATTAAAAATAATATTCCTTCCCGAATTGCCTTTTCCGTAGCCAGTCAAATCGATTCAAGAACGATTCTTGACCAACCGGGGGCCGAAAAACTTTTAGGAAAAGGTGATATGCTATTCTTCCCAATGGGTGAATCGCATCCCATAAGAGTTCAAGGTTGTTTTATTTCCGATGAAGAAATTAAAAACTTAATTGATTTTTGTAAAAAACAAGCGGTTGTAAGTTATAATGAAGAATTTACTAATGTTTCACAAAACTCCACCAGTGGTTCATCTAATAGCCAAGTAGATAGTAGTGATGATGAAGCTTATAATGATGTTGTAGAATTTGCTATTCAAACTGGTAAAATTAGTGCCTCATTAATTCAAAGAAGATTCCGTTTTGGTTATAATAGAGCTGCTAGAATGATTGATTTACTAGAATCTAGAGGCATTGTAGGTCCTCAAAATGGCAGTAAACCTCGCGAAGTTTTAGTAAAGTTACAAGAAAATGACAATCAAGAATAAAAAATAGTTTAATTTTTAAAAAAATATGATAAGATTATAATATGAAAGGTATGTGATTAAATATGGCTAAAAACCAAGTTAAAAAAGAAGTAGTTAAAGAAAAAACTAAGAAAGAAAAGACAAAAGAAGTAACAAGTATAAATTCTAAATTAATAATTGTTGCTTGTCTAATTTTAGTTTTACTCTTAGGAATATATTTTTATAGATGGTCTAGTGTTAAGAATAAAGAAAAGTATATTGATAGTTATTTAATCTCCAGTGGAACTATAAATCTTAATATTCATAATTTAAATGAAGTTAATCAAGTTTTATTTTCAAGTGAAACTCCCGAAAAATATTTTGTTTTAATAAGTTATACCGAAGATAATAATACTTATAAATTAGAAAAAAGTTTAAAGAAACTAATTGATGATTATAAATTAAATGATAGTTTCTATTACTTAAATGTTAAAGATATTATGAAAAATACCACCTTTTTAAGTGATTTAAATAAAACTTTTAAAACCGATAAAATTACTACTATTCCTACTATTCTTTATTTTGAAAATGATGAATTAGTAGATGTTGTTAAAAGAGTTGATGATAATATGATTAATGCTGGTGATTTTCAAAAATTACTTGATATCTATGAATATTAAAAGACCCCTAAAAGGTCTTTTTTAAAGGAGATAAATTTTATGTTAAATATTGTTTTATATGAACCCGAAATTCCCCAAAATACAGGTAATATAATGCGTTCATGTGTTGCCACAGGAGCCTACTTACATCTAATCGAACCCTTAGGTTTTAAGTTAGATGAAAAAAATATTAAAAGATCAGGTGTAAACTATATAGATAAATTAGAATATAAAGTATATCCTAATTATGAAGAGTTTCTAAAAGAAAATAAAGGAACATTTTACTTTTTAACTAGATATGGTCATAAACCTCATACTTCCTTTGATTATAGTAATCCTGAAGAAAATATTTATTTTGTTTTTGGCAAAGAATCAACTGGGATACCTAAAAAGATTTTAAAAGAAAATTTAGATCATTGTATGCGCATGCCTATGACTAAAAATGTCCGTAGTCTTAATTTATCTAATACGGTAGCTATTATGCTATATGAGGCTTTAAGACAACAAAACTACCCTAACCTTTACTTTGATGAACCTCATAAAACTAAAACGGAAATTGAAAATTACCATGAATAAATTCTCTTCATGGTTTTTTAATATTCTTTTTTTAATGATATTCTAATCGATAAAAATATGGAAATTAATAATAATATAATTATTCCGATAATAAATAAACTAATACTAAAATTAAACGAAATATTATTTAAATTAATATTGTTTAATAAAAACATTCCTAAGAAAATAAAAGCAAATACTAAACCAAAGATAATTATTCTGGCTTTCTCAATACCAAATTTATATATGATAGGAAAGAAAATTGCTATAACCATAATTGTTCCTAATAAGGAACCAAAATCACTTAGGTAAGAATAATTATCAATTAGAAAATAATTAAAGATAGAACAAAATAAACTACTAATAAAACATAAAATAAAGGTAGTTAAGTATTTAGCTAAAACATTATTAATTCGCCCCTTTGGTAAAGTTGCCGCATACATATCCCATTTACTATAATTATCATAATTAAAAGTTGTAAATATCAACATAATACTAAAAAAAGGTCCCATAAAAGAAATATTTATTTTTTGATATATACTAAAAATAAGATAAACTATTAAAATAATTAAATAAGTTTTTAAATTACATCTAATTATAGCTAAATCTTTTTTAATAAATCCCCTCATTTTAATTTCCTCCTTTAATCATTAATAACATAATTTGTTCTAAATTAATTTTATCGACTACCACTTTAGGATATTTATTTTTAAACCTTTTTTTATCGGTTACTAAAATTTGATAATCATACTTATTCTTTAAATATCTTAAATAATCTTGTTTTGCTATCTTAGAAAATTCTTCCTTAGTACATTTAACTAGACCAAATTGTTCTAATAATTCATCTTTAGTCTTAGAAAGAACTATTTTACCATCATTAATAAAGGTAATATAATCGGCAATAAGTTCTAAATCTGAAGTAATGTGGGTAGAAAAAAGAATTGAACAATTTTCATCTTCAATAAATTCTTGGAAGATGTCCATTATTTCTTGACGAGCTATGGGATCTAAGCCAGAAGTTGGTTCATCTAAAATAAGTAACTTGGGTTTATGGGCTAACATCGTCGCTATTTCGAGCTTTTTCTTCATACCCATTGAAAATGTTTTAATTTCTTTAGTATATTCTAACGAAAATTTTTTTAAGTATTGCTTAAATAAATCTTCATCCCAAGTCTTATAGATACCTTGCATAATCTTATTAATATCTTTAGGTTTTAAAATGTCAGGAAAAAAAGCTTCATCTAATACTACCCCAATATCTTCTTTAAGATTTATATCTTTATTATCTAAGTTAAATATTTTAATTTCTCCAGTATACTTTTTTAAAATATCTAAAATACATTTTAAAGTTGTAGTTTTTCCCGAACCATTTTCGCCAATAAAGCCCATGATCGAGCCACTTGGTAAATTAAAACTAACATCTTCTAAAGCAAACTTAGCATACTTTTTATTTAGTTTTTTTATCTCTATACTATTCATTAATTATTCCTCCTCATATAATAAATCTAGCATATCTTTAATAACTTTTTTAGGCATATTATTTATCTTAACTATTCTAATAGCCTCATCTAATAGTACTTCAATCTTTTTTAATTGCTCTTCTTTTATTAATTCTTTATTTATATCAATAACATAGAAACCTTTAGTAGAATTGGATTTAATAAAGCCATCTTTTTCTAATTCTAAATAAGCATTTTTAGTAGTTATAACACTACACCTTAAGTCCTTAGCTAAGCTTCTAATTGATGGTAACATTGTTCCAGGTGGTAAACTACCTTCCATAATTTTATTCTTAATCTGGTCTTTAATCTGTTCATAGATTGGAATATCATTTATATTACTTATAATTATTTCCATAAGCCATCTTTTCTTTGTATATATCAATTATATACAATATATACATTATAGTCAAGAAAAATTTGGTAAATTAAATTGTTATTATTCAAAGAGTACAAAGGTTAGCCTTTTTTAATGATTATTAATTTAAAGCAAAAATTTAATCATAAATTAGTATGTAAAAAAACTAATAAAGAAATAAATATAAAACAATGTAATAATTGTATCTATAAGGAATATAAGATCAATAAAAAGACAGCCAAAATATTCAAAAAATGACAGTATTAAGAAAAAGTCTGCCAAATTGTCGAAGTTAAAAAGAAATAGATTCAGTCTATTTTCTGATGATACAAAGCATTGTATGATTTGTGGCTCTACATATAAACTAACTTGGCATGAAATATTTGGAGGTAAAAACAGGGCTAATTCAATGCGTTATGGACTTTGCCTTAGGATTTGTCTATCTTGTCATAAATTAAAGCAAAATGACGCTAATTTTAATGAATTATGGCATAAAAAAGGACAAGCTATGTTTACTAAAACTTATCCTGTCTTAGATTTTAATAAAATATTTATGAAAAATTGTTAGTATTTACAGCTCAAAATAAAAAAGATAAGAAAAATTAAAACATTTTATCTTTTTTTTGCAATTTTTTATT
>CANQIU010000050.1 GCA_947624145.1 uncultured Bacilli bacterium
ACCATATTGTCCACGTCCACCAGATTGTTTAATATACTTACCTTCACATTCCGCAGTTTGCGTTAATGTTTCCCGATAAGCAACTTGCGGACGACCAATATTAGCTTCAACATTAAATTCATCTTTCATCCGACGAACTAATACTTCAAGATGAAGTTCACCCATACCACTGATAACTGTTTGACCTGTTTCAGGATCAGTTTTATATTTGAAAGTTGGATCTTCTTCGGCTAATTTTTGTAAAGCTAAAGTCATCTTTTCTTGATCAGCTTTTGATTTTGGTTCAATTGCTTCATCAATAACTGGAAGTGGGAATTCCATTCCTTTCATAATAACGGGATTTTTTTCATCACATAGAGTGTCGGCGGTTGTTGTTGATTTTAAACCAACAGCTGCGGCAATTTCCCCACAGTATACTTCGGTAATTTCTTTACGATTGTTAGCATGCATTTGTAAAATACGGCCAACTCTTTCTTTTTCACCCTTTGTACTATTAATGATATATGAACCACTCGTTAAATGACCGGAATAAACACGGAAGAAAGCAAGTCGTCCAACAAATGGGTCAGCGGCAATTTTAAATGCCATTGCTGTAAATGGTTCTGAATCACTTGGATGACGTAAAACATCTTCCCCAGTTTTAGGGTCATAACATTCAATTGCTGGAATATCGGTTGGAGCTGGCATGTAATCTATAACGGCATCAAGAGCTAACTTAACACCCATATTTGATAAAGCACTACCACACATAACTGGGAAGAATTCCGCGGCTAAAACACCTTTACGAATAGCTTTTTTAATATCTTCAATAGCTAGTTCTTCGCCTTCTAAATATTTTTCCATTAAAGCATCATCAAATTCCACAGCTTTTTCAATTAATTCCGTTCTTTTTTGTTCAACAATATCCTTTAAATCTTCAGGAATATCAATAATAGTTGGATTTTCATGTTCTTCTCCATCATAGTGATATGCGGTTCTTGTAAGTAAATCTACAACACCACTAAATTCTGATTCTGAACCAATAGGCCATTGAATAGGGGCATAATTAACACCTAAACGAGATTTAATTGTTCCTAAAGTAAATTCAAAATCAGCTCCGATTTTATCCATTTTATTAGCAAAAATCATTCTTGGAACTTTATATTCCGTTGCTTGACGCCAGACAGTTTCGCTTTGCGGTTCAACCCCAGCATTAGCATCAAGTAAACAAATAGAACCATCAAGTACTCTTAAAGATCTTTGAACTTCGACCGTAAAGTCAACATGGCCTGGGGTATCAATAATATTAAGACGATATCCTTTCCAGTGTGCAGTTGTTGCCGCACTTGTAATCGTGATACCTCTTTCTTTTTCTTGTTCCATCCAGTCCATTTGGGATTCCCCATCATGAGTTTCCCCAATTTTATGAGTTATCCCGGTATGGAATAATACTCTTTCCGTAAATGTTGTTTTACCAGCATCAATATGAGCCATTATCCCAATATTTCTTATTTTATCTAATGTAACATCTCTAGCCATAATAACTACCATCTATAATGAGCAAATGCTTTATTTGCTTCAGCCATTCTATGAGTATCTTCGCGTTTTTTAACAGCGCCTCCTACTCCATTAGCTGCATCCATAATTTCATTAGCTAAATTGATGGCCATTCCCTTTCCATTTCTTAATCTTGCATAATTAACTAACCAACGTAAAGCTAAAGTTTGCGCTCTTTCGTCATTAACTTCAACTGGTACTTGATAGTTAGATCCACCAACACGACGTGACTTAACTTCTAGTGCTGGTTTAATATTTTCTAAAGCTTGATTATATACTTCCATTGCGGGTTTTCCAGTTTGTTTTTCAACCATATCAAAAGCTTCATATAAAATCTTTTGAGCAGTTCCTTTTTTTCCATCAGTCATAATCGCATTAACAAGCTTTGTAACAACCTTCGAATTATATATAGGATCTGGAAGTACATCTCTTTTTATTGCTCTTCTTTTACGCATAATTTATTTCCTCCTTATCTCTTATTTTTTATCTTTTTTAGTACCGTATTTACTACGTCCTTGTTTTCTATCAGTTACGCCGTGCGTATCAAGGGTACCACGTACAATATGATAACGAACACCGATTAAATCCTTAACCCGGCCACCTCTTACTAAAACAACACTATGTTCTTGTAAGTTATGTCCTTCACCTGGAATATAAGCATCGATTTCTTTACCATTAGAAAGTCTAACCCGAGCATACTTTCTTAATGCTGAGTTCGGTTTTTTAGGGGTTTTTGTTCCAACCCTTGTACAAACTCCTCTTTTTTGAGGGCTCATTGCATCAGTTTGCTTCTTTTCTAAAGTATTATATCCAACGTTTAAAACGGGACTCTTACTTTTTCTAGTTTTCTTTCCTCGATTCTTTTTAACAAGTTGATTAAATGTAGGCATAATATCCTCCTTCCATAAACACACATCCTGGTGTATCAATTTTCTCTTTAAACTAGGTTCTACCTAGCGATAGAACCCACTTAAAATGCATACTTAATATAACATTATATCTTATGTATTGTCAAGTAAAATCTTGCTTAAAATTTATCTTTAAAATTTATCTTTTTCTAAAGTCCTTGTTAATGGTTTATCCTTTGTTTCTTTAGTATAATCTATATCTTCTACATAAGACTTATTTTCTAAACAACTCTCTATTAATTGTTTTTGCTTTGTTAATTCTTGTTCTTTATTTAAAAGCTCTGTTTCTTTTTGTTCAATCTCTTCTTCTAAATTAGCGATTTTTTCTTTATTCTCTTCCCTTGTTCCACATACAATATACGTAAGAATTTCTACTATAAGTGAATAAGCAAAAACTGCAATAAAATATGTGTTCGTTTTAAATATTAAACCAAATAAAGAGAAAAGTATAATACATATAGGTAGATAATATAATTCAATAATTTTTCGATCAGCCAAATTTTCTTTTTTCTTTTCTAATAAATTATTTAATTTACTAAGTTCTAAAGTAATTTGTTCTTTTTTGTTCAATTTATCTTGATATTCTTCAACATAATTATAAATATTAGTACTATCTACTACTTCATTTAAAACACCATTATCTTCTAAATATTTCTTTCCTTTATTTTCATATAATTTCATTAAAACCACCCTATTTCTTTAACATTTTTTCTATTTTTTCTTGCCTTTCTAAAATTAAATCTATTTTATCATGTAATTCTTCTAAAATCAACTCACTTTTTAAATCTATTTTATAATCATTTTGATTTCTTAAACTATCTTTTTTAGCTTGTCTATTTTGACTCATCATTATTATTGGTGCTTGTAAAGCTGCAATGCAAGATAAAACTAAATTAAGTAAAATAAATGGATATGGATCAACAGCTTTAATTAAAATAACTCCATTTAAAACAATCCAAAAAATTAAGAATAATGAAAAACCGATAATAAAATTCCAACTACCAGCAATCTCGGTTAATTTATCAGCTACTTTATCCCCAAAAGTCATCTTTGATTCTTCTAATTTATCAACATCAACTGCGATAGGATTATCCACTAACATATCTAAAAGCTCTTCTTCGCTTTTTTCATCAATATTTTGATTTAAAAGCATTCTAACAATATCACTTTTACTTTTTGTATTTTTCATAAGTTCCTCCTAAAGCCCAAATGAATTATAAAAGATATAAATAAGATAAGCAGCTAAAAGAAGAGCAAGTAATAGCATAGCACTATAAAAAATATATGCTGCAAGTCCCCATCCTTTATTATTTAATTTTATCTTTTTCATCTTGATCATTTCCTTTAACTAAAAAATATTATATATAAACTATATGTTTTAGTCAAATTAAATTTTATTTTTATTTTTCTTTAAATCTTCTAAAATAAAATCTTTAATAACTAAAAAATTATTATTATATACTTTATCTAATAAACTATAATATTCATTTATTTTATTATCTATATCTTTATCCATATATTTTTCATAATAACAAATACTTTGATTATTAATAACTAACTTTTTAGTTAATTTACTAATTTTTCTTTTAGAATTATTGGTATATTTTTTAAAGATATTCTTAATATTTAAATAAGGTATAGGTACTTTTAACTTAGAACAAATAAAGACAATTATACCTATTATTATAATAATGATACCTATTATTAAAAATAAATATTTCATAATATTAGGAACATATATTTTTAAACTAAGTAAATATAAAACAATATATATTAAACATAATATTATTCCAAAACTTATAAAATAGTTGCTTTTCTTTCTAGGATCAAATAAAGTAATACTATCTATATTTTTATTATCTTCATATTTTTTTAATAAACTAATACTATCCTCTATAGCTTTAAGACATATATCTTTATTCATATTCTATCACTATTATAAAATTATCACATGTTACTTATTTTGTAAATATTGCTTTTAATTTTTTTGATAATCAAAAATAGGATAACCATCAGGACCTTTAATCCATTTAGATAAGGTATAATCTTTTAACAAAGGATCTATTTCTGATAAATTAATACTTTTTAAATTATCATTTAATATATCAATAAAATATTTATTATCTTGCATAGTATCTTGATTCTTCATAATATTATCTTCAAGATATATCATTAATTCAGGTTTATTGGCTTTAATATTTTGTATACTATATGCGTTACTAATATTATATTTAATATCTCCTATATTTAAAGCACAATTAATATTTTTTGATGCTAAATTAAATATATTATTAATATTTAGATAATTGTAGTTTGAACTTCCAAATCTTATGAATGCTCCAATTGAAATATTATTTTTAGCTTTATTAACAATTCCCTTATTATAACAATTTATAAGAGCATCTTTTACATTAAATTGAGAAAGTGATATTATACCTCCAGTTACATCAAAACCATTAATTGTTCCGGCATTATAAGAATTTAATATATATTCATAGGCTGTGTCATTATATCCAATTAGGCCTCCGGTTTCTGTATTTGCTCTATTTTCATTAATATTAAAAACTAAGTATGAATTATCAATAAGTCCTTCATTAAAAGATTTATTAATAATTATACTACTAACTTTATTATGTCCAACCAAACCACTGATATAAGTACCTCCTTTTATATTTCCAAGATTAGAAGAACTACTAATTTTAACTGCTAAATTCATATTTTGCGTTTGATTTAAGCCAATCATTCCTCCAACATTTATCCTTATAAAACTATTAAACTCATTTCGTGAAATTTCAATATCTCCTTCGTTATTTGTATTATTTATAACTAAATTAGGTACATTATTTTCTCCAATTATCCCTCCTACATTTTGTTCTACATCTTTTGTATTTTTATCAACAATATTTCCATAATTATTCGTATTTTCTATTATTATATTGTTAGCCTTAGAACTTTTTCCAATAATACCCCCAAGAATATTACCAAGAGATGTTTCAATTTTTCCATTATTAACTGTACTTTCAATTTTCAAATTACCAGCTTGTTGTTCGCCTACAATCCCACCAACATAACCATTACCAGTAATATTACCTTTATTTTCACAATTTATTATATTAGAATTACTATTTTCATCACCTCTGATTATACTTACTAACCCTCCTGTTGCAAAATTTTCAAAATTATTTGTAACATTAACTTCATTAACACAATTATCAAGTGTGCTATTTTCCATATTACTAATTAAACCACCTAAAGATGTAACATTTCCACTTAATGTAAGATTTTTAATGTAAGCATTTTTTATTGTTCCAAAAAAAGCAAAAGTATCATTATTATTAATATATAAACTATTTATTTTTTTATCATTACCATCAAATGTTCCTTGAAATGAATTAGTTGCATTTCCAATTGGTGTGAAACCTGATCCTGTTATTAAATTTTGATTTATTGCCTTACTTTCATAACTTTTAGAATCATTAAAATCTAAATCATTCATAAGTAAAACCGTTTTACCAGCATATGTTGTGCCATTATTAACGCTTTCACCAAATCTTACCAAATCTTCAATTGTATATATTTTTAAAGGAGAATCAAAATAAGCATAACATCTATCAGAAGTATTAGCTTTCATTCGCATAGTCTTAGTATCTTTATTCCATTCTAAACTTCCTCCATTTTCACATCCACTTTTTTCATTATTAAAAACATAGTCATCACTTGGCCAATCATTATCTAACCATGTTTCATATTCATTTGTATTATAATCTGTTTCTACCATTACAGCCATTGGTAAACCAGAATAATCATTTTCAGCTTTTAAAGTTTTTTTATCTATACTTTTATTAGTATAACAATAAAGCACAATCAGTAATATAATAATTATTATTGATAAACTTTTTCTCACTTTCAACACCATATCTTTCAAATAAATACTAAAGTATAATACTCTTTTTTTGTATGTCATAGGCGTCATACAAAAGAATTTTTTAGCATGACATAATTGTCATAAGTGATTAAAATGTTAAAAGAATATCGAATAAAAAAAGGTTTAACTTTAGAAAAATTAGCTGAATTATGTGATATATCATGGCGAAATTTATATCGAATAGAAAATGGTAATTATAAAAATGCTAAGTTTGAAACTATTGCCAAACTTTTTGTTATATTAGAATTTAGTGATAAAGATATAATTAAATTTATTAAAAATATGCATTAAAAAAACTGAAGTTTCCTCCAGTTTAATTTTTTTATTTAAGCTAATTCTACTTCAGCACCAGCTTCAGTTAATTGATCCATTAAAGCTTGAGCTTCTTCAGCCGGAATGTTTTCTTTAACATTTCCGCCATTATCAGCTAAAGCTTTAGCTTCAACTAAACCTAAACCTGTAGCTTCTTTAAGAATCTTAATAACTGCAATTTTGTTTCCACCAGCAGATTTTAATACTACTGTTTTAGTAGATGGTCCTTCATCCGCAGCTGCGGCTTGAGGAGCTGCCGCAACAGCAACAGCACTAGGATCAACTCCAAATTCTTCTTTCATTGCATCAACTAATTCTTTTACTTCAAGAATAGTCATTTCTTTTAATGAA
>CANQIU010000051.1 GCA_947624145.1 uncultured Bacilli bacterium
ATATAGTTTCTTTATATTCAGTATATCCTTCTTCTTCTTTATTTTTCTTACTTAACTTAACCAATAACTCAGGAGTAGTATCATTTGTATATTCTAATGTATTATGTTCTAAGATTAAGAATATATTATATTTCTTTGAAGCTGTTCCTGTTTGGTTATTTGGAGTTAAAGTAGCTTTAACTGTTGCTTGTTTTGTTATACTTCCATTTGTTTGACCAAAGTTATCTTGATTAGCTTCAATACTAATTGAACTTTCAATATTATCAAACATTAAAGAGTCTGTTGTCTTAGCTGTAACATTAACGCCAGCTTCAGCTCCCTTTCCTATCTGCGCTTGAAAATAAGCAAATGTCCCTCCTACTACCATGATTAGTAAGATACTTACAATCATTACAAAATAAAAATCTTTCTTCTTAACTTGCATATACTTTCCCATTCCTTTCAACTTGACGTAAAGCACTTTCATTTCCTTTCGCCTAGCATCTAAGACTAGTATATATATATATATGGAAAATCAAGTCTAAAGTTTTGATTTCTTTTTAGATTGACATATTTTTACAAAAATAACTATAAAGTATTTAAATATTCTAAAGCTTCGGTGAATGTTTCAACACTTTTTATTTCAAGCTTTAAATTTCGTCCTTTCTTAACCTTTAAAGCTTCTTCATAGTTTTCTTTAGGACATAAAAAGATATCGGCTTTATTCTTTTCCGCTCCTAAGATTTTATATTTAACACCATCTATTTCACCAACTAAGCCATTAATATCAATTGTCCCAGTTCCCACTATCTTTAACCCATGGGTAATATCTTCTTCGACTAATTCATTATAAATAGCTAAGCTAAGCATTAAACCTCCCGATGAACCTGATTCATTATCCTTTGTTTTTATTTCTAATTTCGGATTAGTTGTATAGTCATATGTAGTTAAAAAAACAATTCCCACTTTTAACCCATCTTCTGTCATATAAACTTTTGAAGTCGTATTAATTTCTTTACCATTTCTTTCAACTAAAATATGAACATAATCTCCTTCTTTTTTAGTATTAACTATTTGTTTTAATTCATCAACTGTTTTAACCTTTTTTCCTTCAATACTTATAACTTTATCATAGACTTTTAAATCAGTCTTGGCTTCCTTTGTAATATAGACAATATTATTAACTTCGCTATTAATCGTAATTTCTTTCCCCGCTTTTTGATAAGCTACAATCGTCGCATTATCAATAGATGATTGCATATAAAGTTTTTCTAAATCTAATAAATCACTAACTGATTCATCTTCACCAGTTATCTCTTCTGCTTTAACAATATCCCAGTCTTTAAAAAGAAATGATAAAGCTAAAACGGGAATCTTTCCTTTCATTAAGGATACATAACTCATGTTAAAAGAACCTGTGGCTTCATAACCATCTTTAACTTCAATACGATCATTTAAATAAACTAAACCCCCAGGAGTATAAACAACATAAGGAAGCTCTACTAAACATAAAGCTACAATAAGAACTAAACTAATTAAAAATTTATAATTATTAACAATATAATTTTTTATTTTTTCATATAATTTATTAATCATAATATATTCACCTATTATATTATAGCAAAAAAGGAATCTCTTATGAAAAAAAATTTATTATATCTAATTATTCTTTTTTTTATCTATTTAATATTTAAGAACTATACTTTAGTTTTATCTTCCACGATTGAAGCGACTAATATCTTTTTAACTAAAGTCTTTCCCTATCTTTTTATTATGATCTTTTTAAATGATTTATTAATAAACCTTGGGTTTATTAATAAATTTAATAATCCTTTTCATTATATATTTATAATGTCTATTTTATCCGGAAGTCCTACCAGTGCCTTTATTATTAATAATTTAGCTAAAGAAAATTTCTTAACTAAAAATGAAGCTAATCTTAGTTTAATCTTTACTTATTTTGCTAATCCCTTATTTATGTATTCTTTTTTTAATTTATTATTTTCTAATTTATTTATTACTTTAAAATTAATGTTTATTCATTATCTATCTAACTATTTAATTTATTTATTTTATCAAAAAAGATTAAGTAATAAAAAAATACCTTATAAAAAAACTAATTTTAATTTTCCTAGTTCTTTAAATAAAGCTATGCAAACTAATATAATGGTTCTAGGTTCAATTTGTTTATTTTTTATTATAAGTAGTATTATAATTAATTATTTTAAGTTAAATGGTTTAAGTAAAGTTCTTTTAAAAGGACTACTTGAAGTAACTCAAGGCTTAAATGAGCTTTTAAATTTAAAGACTTCTTTAAAAGTTAAAGAAGTCTTAGCAAGCATACTAGTTTCTTTTGGAGGCTTATCAATTCATAGCCAAATTAAATGTTTCTTAGATGAAGCCAATTTAGATTATAAGTTCTTTTTAAAAGGAAGAATATATCAAGTCTTAATATCTTTTATTTTAACAATCATGACCTAAACAAGTTAAATTAGGTAAATAATCTGTAGTACTGCCAATATAAGAGATACTAATATCATCAATGATATTATTATTACCTGTAGTATTATTATCATTAACTGTATGAATTTCCATATTAAAATTTAAAGAATAGATTTTGGAAGTATTATTAATAGTTGTATAAACAAAAACTTTATTAGGATATAAAGTAGCATCTTTAATATCCCATCTTTGTTTTTTATTAGCTGCATTTGTTATAACAATATAATCTTGATGAGCTTCAATTAAAGTCTTTTTATTTTCTTTATAAGTTATTTCAATATTTAAAATATTACTATTAGAAGAATTATCTTTAATATTACTTAAAGTATAATTAGCTAAATCTTCATTAATAAATTTAATTATTTCAGCTCTTATAATTTGATTATTAATAGCAAAATCATTGTTTAACTCTTCATTATTTAAGTCAATTAATAATTGAAACATAAAAACAATAACGACGGAGATTAAAACAATACTAATAATTAATTCTACTAAAGTTGTTCCTTTATTATTTAATTTAATCATAACTATACTCCTTTTAAATAGCTATATAGTAGGGATTACTAAATGAACCATTACCACTTTGGTATAAGACATCACTTTTTAAATACATCACTGGTCTTAAAGCTTTACTATTATTACTACTAGTATCAATACTACCATCACTTTTAAGATAATAATAATTTTTAAGACTATCACTATCTCTAGTTATTAAATATTCATTAACACCATTATATAACCAGTTATTGTTTTTATTAATAGTATTAGAATAACTAGCTAAATTAAGAGTCCAGGCATCTTTAGTTGTAGCATACGCGTAGTCACTTGCATACATTAAACCAACATAATTAAAAGACTCTAGTAAATCTATAGTACAAGGAATAAAAGTAGCTTCTGTATTAACACATTTATTTTCATTTTCTTTTAATCTATTTGTTCCTATTTCATTATTATAAGCATTTAAAACATTTTGATTTTTAATTAAAGAAACAGCATTACCTCCTACAAAATAATTATTTTTATAGATTAAATCTTGCCAACTTTCGGTAAAGTTTTTTAAAAAACCATAGATAGTATTATTTAATTTGGTATTAATACTATTAATAAGCCAGTTATTATTAATATCACTTGAAGTAAAGGTATGAATATTAGTTCTATTGGTAATTTTGGTTGAACTACTAGATGTCGTTGAATTATTTACTAAATCTAGTTCCGTGGAAGTAACATATTCAGCTTTAATTAATTTAACATGATAATTACCATCTATTTTAAAAAGACCAATAATCCGATACATATTAGTTAAAGGGCAATTACTAGAAGCCCCAAAACAAACATAATTATTAGGGTTACTTCCAGCAAAACGATAACTTAAATCATTAGCGCCATTTAAAAGTAAGGAATTATGAAAATAAAGATTACTATCAGTATTATAGGTTTTAGCTACAATACAACTTAAAGAATTATCATTACAATTATTATGATAATTATTTTTAGCTATATCTAATGATTCTTTAGCATCATTTTTAACAACTTTAAGTAAAACGCGAGCATCCGTATACCTACTAATAATAAAAATAAGCGTCATTAAAAAAACTAAAAAAAATGTATAGATAATCGAAATTGAAATAAAACCATTTTTCTTTTTCATAAACTATATCTCCAAATAAGCATAATAAGACTGGCAATTATAATCCATACTAGGAAAACATTTAACCATCTTATTATTTTCATTTTTTTCCGAAAATTCAATAACTAAATAATAATCTCCGGTTTTATTATTAATACTTTTAAGATAAGCTTTTAATCCATCCGAGATATTAGCAGTTGATTTTTGACATAATTCATTTTCTTCAAAACAATTTAAAAAATAATCAGTATTTACTAAAAGCATTTGATTAATATTCATATTAGAAACAATCATTTCTAAAGTATATTGCATTTCCTTTGCTATTTGCTCGTTTGTAAACATAATATCATTAACATTAAATCCCCCGATATAACCTGAACCAATGGTAATCATATAAGTATTATTAAGAGCATATTTTTTTAAATTATTAATATTTGTATTTCCATATAAAAACTTTCTTACTTGATTAGCTTTATAAACATAGGCTATATCATCATAATTTAATCGATCTTTTTCATTTTCAATCGAACTTGAAAAACTATTATAAAGCATAAGCAAAGAAGCCGCTAAAACAACTACTGTAACAATCGTTTCAATAAATATAAAACCCTTTTTATTCATCTTTTAGGCTTCCTTTCTTACTTTATAATAATATCAAAAAGGCCAAAATAAATCAACCTTAAGAGGTTGATTTACATATATTATTATAGGTGAAGCTTATGCATGGAAATAAACATTATAATAATGGTTTTAATGTTATAATTCTTTTTATTCTAGGAATTCTTATTTTTTATCAAGCCTTAATTACTTTAATTCTTCCCTTTAGATGGAATATCTTTGTTTTATTATTAGAAATATTCTTATTTTTCTTCTTCCTCTTTCGTATAATATGGCCTTATTAAATCTTCCGTCTTAAATATATAATCTATTTGTTTTTCCATTTCTAAGCAACTTTCTAATTCATTAGCTTTAATCTTTATTTCTGGGGGCATAGCAATTAAGATAAAAAGAAGTTTTTGTTCCGATGCTAAAAGGGGAAAATTATTCATGTAGCGGGCTAAAGCTTCTTCAAAATTAATCTTTAAATATTCTTTTTTATATAAATTAACGATATCTAAAATAGGTGTATCTATTTTATAATTATCCCAAGATATTAAACAATCTTTAGATCCTTTAATAAAGTGATCTAGTTCTAAGTTATTATGAATTAAAGCTACTCTTGTTTTAGTTTCATTTTTAACAAGTTCATACCATTCATCAGTTTCTCTTTCACAAAAATCTATAGAGGCCATAATCTTGGAAAAATTACGCATAAAAAGATAAGTTGAAGGAGCCATATATATTTCTTTAAATCCTTCTTCATACTTTGTATCATAATAGCTTTTTAAATAATTAATATTTCCTTTAATATTTTCATATATCTCTTTATAATTATCTTCACTAACTTCTTTATAATAACAAGTCTTATTATGTAGTGAGGCTATAATATCAATTAAATCATCACATTTTTGTTCTTTAGGCATCGCGATATTTTCAACATATTCAAAGACATTAACATCTTGTCTTGATTCATCAATAAGATTAGGAAAAGCCGAGAAACCTCGGCTAATTAAATAATTATAAAGTTGTCCTATTTCTTTTTTCTTAGGTTTAATAACAAATTCACCTGAGGTTGTTTCTAAAACCGTGGCTTTTCCTTTAATTGTATAACGATAAGGTTTATAAATTGATTTTAAAATTTCTAAACTTCTATTCATCGATATCTGGAATAATTATTTTATCTCCTAAAGTTAAATTAGATAAATCGTTATATTCCCCTAAAGTACTACTAGTAGTATTATATTTAGTACATACTGTTTCCACAGTTTCATTTTCTTTTAATATATGAATATGATAAGTTATAAAACTATTATCATCTTGATTAATACTATTTAAAATAGTTTCTTTTTCATCACCCGTTAATCTGGCTACTTCTTCATCTTCTTCTCCCTTTTCAGGCTTTTTTTCTTCTTCTTTTTCTTCTTTTACTTCCACTTCAACATCTCTTACTTCCTCTTCCATTTCTTTTTCATGTTCTTCCAAAAGTTCTTCAACTTCGTTTTCACTTAAATCCACCCTTTCTAAATCTTCTTTTTCTTCTTCCGGTATTTCTTTAGCTTTCAAAGAATACTCAATATCGACATGTAAAGTATTATTATCAATAACATCATAAGTAAAATCTTCAATATTAAAGTCTAAAGAATCAGGATCTAATCGATTAGTTAAGGCAACAGAAAATGGCAAAGAATATTCAAACTTTTCCTTATTGATACTTACTTCATGTGTCTTATATTCTCCGGAGATTAAAAAATTACCTAATAAATCGCTATCATTTAGAGTGTAATCATGTTCTAAAGAAATACTTAAAATTTCACTAATATTAGTCTTAAACTTAATATCTTTTGAAAATGGAATTATACAGTTCATATCTATCCTCCTAAAAAATATATATGTATAAATATAAAAAAAAGAACTAATTATTTAGTTCTTAAATATCATTTACTTATTGTAAATTAATTCTATAAGGTGTTGCAGCTGTTCCACTACCACCTAAAATTTGGGTATAAGATTTAAGATAAAAGACCGGGCGCACCCCGAACGCATAACCGTCGACATTGGTGTAGTCCACACTCCCGCCGCCGTAGACATAGAACGCATCGCTGCTAAAATCGGAGTTGCGCGAAATTGTCCATTCGTCAACTCCATTGAATAACCAATTTTTTTGTCTATTAGCGTCTGTACTATAACTATTTAAATTTGTTTTCCAGTTATTTTTGTCACTGGCAAAACCATAATCATGAACATACATTAAACCTATCTTAGCTGTTGATGTTGTTTGGGTAGC
>CANQIU010000052.1 GCA_947624145.1 uncultured Bacilli bacterium
TGTGAAGCAGAAAAGGAAAGCCGTGAGGCTTTCCAAGGATAAAATGAGATATTTATCGAATTTTATCTTATGTTCTAGTTAAATATACGAAAAATTTGTTAAGATATGTTTAAATTTTTTTTAAAATATGCTACTATTTAAAATAGGGAGAGTGAATAGAAAATGTTTATTGGTGAAAATCCGGTTCATATTGAAAAAGGGGATATTGCTCCTTTAGTTATAATGCCAGGGGATCCTTTAAGAGCGAAATATATTGCTGAGAATTTCTTAACTGATGCCAAGCTTGTAACAAGTATTAGAAATATGCTAGGTTTTACGGGCTTTTATAAAGGCGTAAAAGTAACAGTTATGGGTAGTGGAATGGGGATGCCTAGTGCTTCCATTTATGTTTTTGAACTTATTCATTATTTTCATGTCAAAAAAATAATTCGTATTGGAACTTGTGGAGCGGTTGATAAAAGTGTTGATATTGGAGAAATTATCTTAGCAGAAAAAGTTTATAGTGAATCTAATTTTGCTTATCAATATAATAATTATATTGAACATGTTGTTAATGCTAGTAAGAACTTAAATGAGACAATTAAAGAAGTAGCCAATGACCAAAAAGTGAAAATTCATGCTGGAATGATGATGACAATGGATGTTTTTGGCCCTTATGTTAATTCGGATCGTCTTTTAAATAGAGTGCCTAAAGAATATCATATCTTAGGTGAAGAAATGGAAGCTTTTGGTTTAATTCATGTAGCTAATTCCTTGGATATTGAAGCAACTGCCATGGCCACCGTGGTTGATTCTAAATTTTCGCAAGTCGTTTTAACTCCAGAGATGCGGGAAAAGAATTTAAATGAGATGATTAACTTAGCTTTAGATGCGATTATAAAGTAAAAAATACTACCTTTTATGGTAGTATTTTTTAGGAATAATGTAAACAAAGTTATAAGCATTGACTATATCGGTATTAGGAACTTCCACATAATAATCTTTTACTTCTGGTTCATCATCATCTTCTTGAGGCTTTTCATATTTATCATGCGTCTTTTTTAAGCTATTATTCATCGTTATTTTAACAGTTTCTTTATCCTCAGTTAAAGAAAAAGGAATTGGTTCATCTTTTATATTATATCCATCGGGAGCTTTAATTTCTTTTAAATAATAACTTCCTAAAGGTAAATCATTTATAGTAATTAAACCATTTTCATCAGTTTTCCCATCATATATAAGTTTATTATCACTAGTATATATTTGGATATATGTATCTTTTAAAACCAAATTATTTTCTTTATCTATTTTTAAGAATATTAAGGTTCCTTTAGGTAAGAAGTTTGGAATTTCTAATTCTTCGGTAACGATTTGTGTCTTATTATTTTCATAAGTTAAATCAAAATAAAGAGGTTTATTATTAACTAAGTTATCATTACTAGATGCTTGTTCGACGATGTAATAACTTCCTAATTCTAAATCTAAAGAAGCAATACCTTTAGAAGTAATAAGGGTGGCAACTAAATCATCTTTTTCATAAATCTTTTCATTTAAAACATAAATATCTTCATTAGCATAAATATTAAAAACCACATTATCTAATAAAATATTATCATAATAATAGGTATTATTATCTAATACTAATCTTTCTCCGGTTTTATGAATAATTAGCTTTCCCTTAACCCGTTCGTTAGGAAAATGGATTTCTAATTCTTCATTCGTTTCCTCATCAATCACAAACTTTAAAGGTTTTAAATTTAAAGTATAGCCCGGCATAGAACTATCTAATTCTTCTAAAGTATAAGTGCCATAACCTAAAGGTTTAGAAAGAATAATTGTTCCTTTTTCATCAGTTTTAAATTCACAAACATTATCAAGACAAACAATATCATTATTTTTATCTTTAATTTGAAATTTAATATTAGCTAAAGCTAAGTCTTTACCCGTTTCATTATCAATTTTTTTAATAATTAGTTTTGTTCCTTTAATATTAGTATTTAAACTAACCATTTGCGGAGTATAATTACCAACTTCTAAAGTTTTTTGAATATAATTACTAAAATAAAGAATAGGATTTTTAGAATAAAGAGTGCCTTTCTTCCTAAAGTTTATTGTTGCTTCTCCTAAAGATGTTCCCTTAATAATAAGTTTATTATTAAGAGGCTTAATATCTAAATTATGCGTAGATGTAACTTCATAGTTAGCTAAAACATTATTGGTATCTTCTAAAACTATTTCTTGGTTAATAGAGATATTTTCTGGGATAGTTATATTAGGTAAGATATCATGGTTAGTAACTAAGTCATTAAGTTCCGTGAAATAAGAAGTAAAGCGTTCTATTTTTTCGCCTTTAAGCCCATTAGTAAAATAAACATTTATTTTATCATCTATAGTTCGCCAGATTTCCATTTGGGTAACATAATACCATTCAGGCGTATTATGATTGTGGGTACTATCAATATAGTTATAGCCATAGTAAGCTAAAAGTTCAATGCGATGCCACTTTTCGGCTGTTAGATTTAAAAGATTAGCATAATCACTATCTTTAGGACTATACTGATAATCATCAGTAATAGTAACAAATGGTTCAAGACAATAAACAAAAGAGTGATCGGTGCTTTTTCTTAATATCCCGGCATGATAGTCTTGGGCTTTTTCACCTTCTTTTTCTTTATGGACATAGACATCACTGATGTACTCGGCGCGATGAATAGTTCCTTCATAAAGAATTTCATCTTCAGCTTTAACATTTCTTTTACATATTCCTAGCGTTAGTAAGAGCAATATAATCAACCCCAAAATTGTTCTTTTTTGCATATATTTTCTCCTTTCCGGAATTAAGATTATATTTAATTAAATGAAATAGCAAGTACTTTTTTTTAATATTTTAGGGAGATTTTGTCGAATATTGTCGAACTTTTTAAAAAAGATTTAAGAATTTTAAAAATTAATTTTTTGTGATATGATTATTATAGAAGATAAGGAGTTTAAAAAAATGAATGAAGATATATTTAGAGCTTACGATATAAGAGGAAAATATCCTTTAGAAATAAACGAAGAGGTAGCTTATAAAATTGGTTTAAGTTATGGCTCATATTTACAAGAAAAGTATCAGACTAATACTTGTGTAGTTAGTATGGATAATCGGCTTTCGAGTCCAATGTTAAAGGATAGTTTAGAAAAAGGAATAAGGGAAAGTGGTTGTAATGTTTTAGATTATGGCCAAACTACAACCCCGATGAATTATTATGCTCGATATTTAAAACAAATGCCTGGCATTATGGTGACGGCAAGTCATAACCCGAAAGATGAAAATGGTTTTAAATTTTCTTTTGAAAAGATGTTTAATGCAAGAGGAGAAATGATTGAAGATTTTAAGAACTATACTAAAAAAGGCCAATTTTTAAAAGGAAGTGGCTCTTTTAGTCAATATGATATGTTAGATAAATACTTAGAATATTTAAGATACTCTTTAAAATTTGGACAAAATAAAAGAAAAATTGTTATTGACTGTGGTAATGGGGTAACTTGTTTAGTAGCTCGGAAAATATTTAGTAAAGTTAATTGTGATTTTATTATTATTAATGAAGAAAATGATGGAACATTTCCTAATCATCATCCCGATCCTCAAGTAAAAGATAACTTAAAAGCTTTGCAAAAAAAAGTTCTAGAAACCAAAGCCGACTTAGGAGTAGCCTATGACGGGGATGGCGATCGAATTGGGATAGTCATGGAAAATGGGGAAGTTATGCCAATTGAACATTTTATGATTTTAATGATTAGAGATATGTTTAATCAAGTTCGTAATAAAAAATTCTTATATGATTTAAAATGTAGTAAATGTGTTAAAGATGAAATTGAAAAATTAGGGGGAGAAGGCATCATGAGTCGGACAGGAGCTAGCTATACGGAGTATGAAACCTATCGTGAAAATTTACCCTTTGGGGGCGAATTATCCGGCCATATTTTCTTTCGCGACCGGGATGTAGACTGTGGGTCGGCTATTTATGCTTCTTTAAGACTATTAGAGCTTTTAAGTAAAACTCATCAAAGCTTAAGCGAGTTATGTCAAGATATTCCCGTTTATTATAGAACTGATGAACTTAAGTTTCCTACCAAAACCGAAGAAGAAAAGTTTCTTGTAGTTGATAAAATCAAAGATTTTGTTATAAAACAAAAATACCCTTATGTTTTAATTGATGGAATTAAAGTAAATTTTACTAATGGTTGGGTTTTAGTAAGAGCCTCCAATACTGGTAAAAATATTACTTTTAGAGCGGAGGCATTAACTCAAGAAGGTTTAGAGATGCTCCAAAAGATTTTTATTCCTTTAATAAAACAAGAACTAGAGACGGAAATTTAGGCTTTTTTTTAAAATAATTGTGTGTTATAATACATTTAGCAGATATAAGTGGGCATAAAATCCCACTTTTATTATTAGTTAGAGGTGAATATGGAAGAAAATTTAGAAAAATTAAAGAAAGCATTACAAGAAGTATTAGTTAAAGAAGAAATTATGGTTGATGAAGTAACTTATAAGCATGAGAGTAATAATAATTTTTTAACCATTGTCTTGGATAAGCTTGGGGGGATTGATTTAGATACCATTGTGAAAGCAACCCATATAATTGATCCTATAGTTAGTAATATGGATTTAATTAAAGATAGTTATATTTTAGATGTAATTAGTAAAGAAAGAGGATAAAAATTATGAATAGTAAAGAATTAATTAAAGCAATTAAGTTAATTGTTGAAGAAAAAAATATTAGTGAAGATATTATTTTTGAAGCCTTAGAATTAGCCTTACAAACCGCTTATAAAAAGAATTTTAATTCGAAGACGAATGTTCGAGTTGATATTAATCGAGAAAGTGGTGATATTAAAGTTTATTCTTACTTTGTGGTAGTTGATGCTTATGATGATGGCCATGAAGAAGTAAACGAAGAAGGAAATGTAGTTAAGGTTGAACCAAGTATTAATCGGGATGCCCAAATACTTTTAGAAGATGCTTTAAAAATTGACCCTAAAATAAAAGTTGGCGAAATATTACAAGAAGAAGTTACGCCTAAAGATTTTGGTCGAGTAGCCGCGGGAACAGCGAAACAAGTAGTTATGCAAAAAATAAGAGAAGCCGAAAAGACAAGTATTATTGAAGAATTTGCGGATAAAGAGTATGAAATGATGCTAGGAATGGTGGCCATGGAAGATGTTAATAACTATTATATTGATTTAGGCCGGACCAGAGGAATATTACCTAAAAAAGAAATTATTCCAGGTGAACAAATTAAGATGGGTTCTAATATTAAGGTTTATATTACGAAGGTTGAAAATGGACCTAAAGGACCAGTTATTAAGTTATCAAGAAAACATTATGGTTTTGTTAAAAGATTATTTGAACATGAAATACCTGAACTGGCAAATGGGACAATTGTTTTACAATCTGTAGTAAGAGAACCAGGTATTAGAAGTAAAGTATGTGTATATTCCACTAATGATAAAATTGATCCAATTGGTGCTTGTATTGGGGAAAAAGGTTCACGTATTGCTGGAATATTAAAAGAACTAGGGCAAGAAAGAATTGATTTAGTTTTATATAGTCCAGATCCAATGGAATTTATTAAAAATGCCATGGCACCAGCTAAAGATGTTATTGTTAGTATCTTAGATGAAGCCAAAAAAGAAGCTTTAGTAATTGTTCCAGAAGCTAATCTTAGTTTAGCTATTGGTAAAAAAGGAACTAATATTAAACTTGCTAGTAAGTTAACTAAATATCATTTAGAAGTAAAAACAATGGAAGAAATTAATCAAACTGGAAATAAGTAGGTTAGGATGAAAAATAAAAAAATACCTATGCGAACTTGTATAGTAACTAAAGAATGTTTAGAAAAAAAAGATTTAATTAGAGTAGTAAGAACACCTGATAAAAAAGTTATTGTTGATTTAACTGGTAAAGTTAATGGAAGGGGAGCTTACTTAAAAAAAGATATCGCGGTAATTGAAAAATGTGCTAAAAGTAAAATATTAGATAATGTTTTAGGAATAGAAGTACCAATAGATATATTTACCGAATTAAAGAGTATAATAAATAAGAATTAAAATTAAGAAAGGAATGGTTATAATGACAGTTAAAGAATATGCTTTGGATGTTAATTTATCTGTGGCCGAAATTCTTAAAAAAGCTCATGAATTAGGCATAAATGTGACTAAAGCTGATGATGAATTAACTGATGATGATATAATAATGCTTGATAATGTTATTAACTTAATTAGTACAGATGAAGAAATAACTTATGAAGAAGCTGATGAAATAGATGATAAGGTTGATGAAATTTTAACATCTAGTACATTTACTAAAGAAACTAAAAATGCGATTGTTACGCAAAAGTTAAAGAAAAAAGATACAACGAAAAGTGATTATAATGTTCTAAAAAAACAAATGTATAAAAATAAAAATAAGTTAATGAAAAATAAAAGTGCTGATAATATTGTTATCTATAAAAATGGTATGACTGTATCTTCTTTAGCAATAGCTTTAAATGTATCTTCAACCGATATTATCAAAAAGCTTATGTCTTTAGGCTTAATGATGAATATTAACCAAGAAATAAGTTTTGAAAATGCCGAGATTGTTGCTTTAGATTATAATAAGACTTTGAAAAAAGAAGAAACCCAAGATGTTGTTAATTTTGAAGAATATGAAATAATTGATAAAGAAGAAGATTTAGTTAAAAGACCACCAATTGTTACTATTATGGGACATGTTGATCATGGTAAGACAACTTTATTAGATTATATTCGGCATTCGCATGTTGTGGATAAAGAATTTGGGGGAATTACCCAACATATTGGGGCTTATCAAATTGAATATGAAGGTAATAAAATAACGTTTATTGATACCCCTGGGCATGAAGCTTTTACCGAAATGCGTGCTCGAGGAGCAAGTGTAACCGATATAGTCATTATTATTGTGGCTGCTGATGATGGGGTAAAACCTCAAACCAAAGAAGCTATT
>CANQIU010000053.1 GCA_947624145.1 uncultured Bacilli bacterium
CCGTGCGTTCGATGTCAGCAGCGGCGGGGGTGTGAGCAGGCACAATGTCAACGATTATGCGTTCGGGGTGCGCCCTGTCTTTTATCTTAAATCTGGGGAAAAATTAGGAAGGGGAACTGGCACAGCCAGTGACCCATATGCGATAAACCTAAATTAGGACATATGCTCGTCTTCCCGCCCTTGCGGTGGGAGGCGAGCCGGGTCAAAATAGAGGCGATGGGAAAGGAGTTGATAAATTTAAGGAAAGATGTATAATATTCGCCGAATCCGAGCCTTGCGAGGGATAGGCGAGCTCGGGTTTCTTTGCTCACTTTCTTTTATAAAGAAAGTGATAATTCCTTTTTTGTAGTTTTTTAAATTAAAATTATTGGTTGTTACATGCTTATGTGATTTTAGTATTTTGGGTAGTCTTGTGGAAAAAATTTCGCGCAACTCCGATAATAGCAACAATGCGTTCAATGTCAACAACGACGGGAATGTGAACAACAACAATGTCAACAATAATGCGTTCGGGGTGCGCCCGTAGACCTTTGTTTATCCAGAATAATTATATAATTAAGGTTATATAATGAGTGAGATAAAGGACAAAGACTATCCTTGGGAATGTCCCTAAAGATAAATTACGTGAGGGAAAGTTATCCGTAACTTTCCTCTTATACGTAATAATTTAAAATTATACTTAACTTATTTACTATTTCCTTTCCAAGAAAGTAGTTGTTAAGATGAAATATATAGTTAAAATTTATAAAAATGGCATTTTTTATAATGCTTATGGGGATGATGGTTGTATAATTCATGAGTTATTAGGTTATTATTTTGTTGACCATAAAAATGGTGTAGGTTTTCCCAAAAGTTCTTTAGCTAAAGTTGAAAATGCTTTAATAGCTAAAAAAATTAGTTATGAAATATATGAAAAAAATAATATTATTAAAGCCTATAAAGGAATTGATAAAAATTATAAAGAAGTTTTAAAAGAAGCATTACCTAATATTGAAATGAATAAAAGATTAAATAGATTAAAAGATAAGATTGATCTTTGTTCTAATGAAAAATTAGAACAAATATTAGAATTATTAGAAGATGAATTTAAATAATTTTTTAATTTTAAAAAATACAAAAAAGTTTATTCTTTCTTTAGAAAAGTTAATTATAACTTTTCCAAAGAAAGATATTATTACAAGAAATATGATATATAATGATTCTTTAGAACTTTTAGAATTAATTATTAAAGCTAACTATGAGTTAGATTTAAATATAAGAAGAAGATATAAAATAGAATGTATTGGGAAAATTGGAAAAATTGATTTTTATTTAGAAAGAGCTTTTCATTTTAGATATATTAGTGAAAAACAATTAGATAGTAAAGCTAAAGAATTAGAGACAATTAGTAAAATGATTTATATATGGTGTCGAAATGATAAATGAAATAAATTATCAAAATATATTAGATATTTATGAAAATGAAATATCTAAAAATATTAAAAATAAAAATAAATTATTTAATTTTGAAGTTCATAAAAATCAAAATATTATGGATATTAAAAATATGTTACTTAACTCTGATGTTGGACATCAGAGTTATAATATCTTTTTAATATATGAACCTAAATGTCGCTTAGTTATGTCGTTAAATGTTAAAGATAAAATAATTAATCATTTTTTAACTAGATATATCTTAGAAAAGAAATTAACTAAAGATTTAGATTTAAGAAATTGTGCAACTAGAAAAAATATGGGAACTAGTTATGCTTTAAAATTAGTAAAAAAATATCTAAATATTAATAAGAATAAATATCATAATTTTTATGTATTAAAAATAGATTTAAAAAAATATTTTTATAATATAGATCATAATATATTAAAGAGTTTATTAAAAGAAAAATTAGATAGTTATGAATATGATTTAATTGAAAAAGTAATTGATTCCACTAATAAAGAATATATTAATAAAATAATCAAATATTATATTGATAAATATCAGGTTGATATACCATATTATGAAGTAGGTAAAGGCTTACCTATTGGGAATATGACTAGTCAATTTTTATCAATATATTATTTAAATAAAATAGATCATTTTATTGTTAATAATTTAAAATTAAAATATTATGTTAGATATATGGATGATTTTATTATTATAGATAAAGATTTAGAAAAATTAAAAAAGAGTCGAGATATAATAAAAAATAAATTATTAAGAGAATATAAATTAGAAATAAATGATAAAAAGACCATGATTATAAATGTTAAGAATTCTTTTAGTTTCTTAGGATATACTTTTAAAGTTATTAATAATAAGATTATTATTAAGATAAAGAAAAGTAATATAGAAAAAATAAAGAAGAAAGTTAAAAGTATTAAATATAAATTAAATCATAATCTTATAACTCATAAAGAAGCGTTTGCTTCTATTATGAGTTATAGTAATATTTATAATTTTAGTAATAATATCAAAATAATAAATATTATTAAGAGGTATTTTTATAATGAATAGATATTTATTTTTTAAAGGGTTGTATAAAGAATATGTTATCTTATTTAAAAATAATAAAATATATGGAATAGATAAATATTTAAAAAAATATCTTAAAAATAAAGATCTTAATTATTTAATTATTGATAATGATAATAATATAGAAATATATAAATATAAAGTAAATAATTATAAATATTATTTAATAAGATTATTTTTAATAAAGATAATATCCAAGTAGGTTTTAACCTACTTGTTTTAAATAGAAGATTGGTGTATAATTTAGTTATTAAAGTAAAGAGGGATAAACATGTTAGAAGAAGATATCTTAAAAGACTTAGAAGAAAATACGGAAGTTAAATCTAATGAAATTGTGGAAATTGAAGATGAAAATACTAAAGTATATGATTTAGAAAAAATGGATAATAAGAAAGTTAAAACAAAAAAGAAGAATAAACAGAATCATGGTTGGAATAACTTAACTAAAAAACAAAAAACAATTATTTTAGTTTGTTTATTTGGCATACTTTTACTTATTATTGGTATCTTATTATTTCTTTTAATAAAAAAAGATAATAAGGAAAATGAAGGGGAAGTAATTGAAAAAGAACCGGTTATAGTTAATAAAGAAAACTATAGTTATGTTGATGGAAAACTAATATTTAAAGATATTAATAAAGCTACAGTAGGAGAATATAATTGTGAAAATAAAGATGATAATTTATGTTATGTAGCTTATTATAGTAATGAAGATAATTTTGATACAACTAAGTATGTTTATGAAAATGGTATTGATGTTGATATAGTTAGTGATATTTTAAAAAATAGATTTGTTATTATTTATGATAATCCTAATACAGATATTGATAGTATTATTTTATATGATATTAAGAATAATAAAGAATTAGGTAAATATAAGTTAGTTAAAGAATTAAATGATAATAGTTTTATTTTAAAAAATGAAGAAGATTTATATGGGGTTATTTCTTTTGATAGTGAAGCTAAAACAACTGTTGATTTTAAATATAGTTATATTGGTTATATCAAGGATAGTAATGCTTTAGTAGTAAAAGATAATAATGAATATTTCTTAACGGATTTTAATGGTAAAAAACTTTCTTCAGGACTAGAGGGTGAAATAAAAGCCTTTAATGATAAATTTATTAGTGCGAAAATAGATGGTAATATTATTTTATATAATTATAATGCTGAAAGAGTTACGAGTAGTAATTATGATTATTTAGCTTTTAAAGATGGTTATGTAATAACGATTATTAATCGGAAATTAAAAGTATATGATCGAAATATGAACCCGATGCATTATGAAGAAATTAAATTAGCTTCAAATAAATATCAACCAATTGTTACTTATAATGAAGATAATGTAGAAATTAAAAGAGAAGAAGCCTATACTTTAGCGATTGGTAATGATGTTATAGAAATTGATTACTTAAATTCGAAAAAAGAAAATGATCGCTATACAATTAATCTAAATGAAGGTGCTGTAAGTAGTAAATTTAAATATCTAAGTTATTTTGATGGTATATTATATATTTATAAAGATGAAGCTAAACAAAATTTACTAGGTAGTTATACTTGTACTAATCCTAATAATGTAACTAAAGATACGACTAATTTAGAAACCTGTTTCTTAGCTTATGAAACTAAAATATTAAATCCTAGTGATGATGCCGATAAAAACTATTTACCAATCTATAATAACCGATATATCTTTATTCAAGATGGAGATGTAATTAACTTATATGATTTAAATACCAATAGTAAAAAAGCGACTTATAAAGAAGTAGATGCCGGATTTTATAATAATGAAGCTATGGTTAATTTTGAAGAAGCCAAAGATTTAATTATTGTGGCTAAAAATACTTCCGATGTCTATGGCGCGATAAAGATAAATAATAATACTTTAGAAAGAGTCATTGATTTTGAAAATAAAGAAATAAAAAAACTTAAAGATAATTATATCTTTAAAAAAGATGATAATTATAGTATGTATAATGTTAAAACCAAAATAACTACTAAAGATATCGTAGGATATAATGATAATTATATTGTTGTGAAGAAAAATGATTTAGTTTTTGTTTATAGTATTGATGGTAAAGTTATTGTTACTAATAATGATTTATTATATGCTTCCTTAAGTTCCAATTATTTTGTGGGTATTGATGAATATAAAAGAATAAACTTATATAATTATCAAGGAACTAATTTAACAAATAATTATCAAAATATTGTTGCCTCAGATTATGCTAAATCATATAAGATAGAAGAAAAAGATAATGTAGTAAAAGTTGTTATCTTAGATCTAAATGGCGATGAAAAAACTTCCTTTACCTATACTCTAGAGGTAAAAGATGAAGGATAAAAAAACATTATATACGATTATTGTTTTATTAGTTATATTTTTACCTCTTGGTTTATATGGAACAATTAAGCATCTAAAAGAAGGAAATGTTTTAATTGATGATAATCCTAATAAAGAATATGTTTTAAATAATAAAGTCTATTTTTATGATGATTTAGGAAACTTAGTTAATACTTATGAATGTCAAAAGACTTGTTCCAAAATAACACCTACCATAATTGATGGGGGTTATAATATAAATTATTATGAAGGTGATGAAGAAGTTTTAACCGATTTAAAAAATAATTATGCTTTCTTTAAAGAAGGAGATAAAACAATTCTTTATAGTATCGTACTTGGTAAAAAGTTTTTAGAATTTGATAGTATTAAAACTTATAATGTTAAACATAGTAATCCAATAGCTATTTTACAAAGTAATAATTTATATGGAGTCTTTTCTATAAGTAATATGCAAGTTTTAGTTCCTTATGAATATGACTTTATTAGTATCCCTAATCGGGTTAAAGATGGCGTATTAGATACAAGTCGGTTTATTGTTTTAAAAAATAATGATTGGTCGGTTATTGAAGATAATGAAGTCTTAAATAAAAGTCCTTTTAAAAGTCCGATTGTGGATTTTAATGATAATTATATTGTTACTTCCGATGGTGGTACTTATTATAATATTTATGATTATAACAATAATACATATTTAGAATCTTTAAGTAAAAAGAAAGTATATTGTATTGGTAATTATGTAGTAATAATATCTAATATAGAAGCTAATGATCAAGTATTAATATATGATAATTTAGAAAATGAGGCAATTTATAACTTAGATTTACCGGAGTATACTGAAATAAGATTTGAAGATAATAATGAAAATATTGATTTATATTTAGATAATAATTTATATCAAAGTATTGTATTAAAATAAATTATTTGGTAAAATAGTTAAGAAATCGAAGAAATTTGAGGAGTAAAATAATAATATTAAAAGAGATTTAGTGGTTGGTGGAAACTAAAAATAGAGTTATTTGAAGGTTGCAAAGGGAGATTTTAGGTTAAAGTCCTATATAACTTTAAATAATTAAGTAAATTAAAGGATGGTACCGTCTATTAATTAGACTCCTTATTGTATCATCTTTTTTATTTTAGGAAAGGAAGATTTAGATGTTAGATAAAAAGTATGACCATGTAAAGGTTGAAGAAGGTAAGTATGCCTCTTGGGTTAAAAATGGTTATTTTGAAGAAAAAGAAGGAGTAGATAATTTTGCCATTGTTATACCTCCTCCTAATGTTACTGGTAAACTTCATTTAGGCCATGCTTGGGATACTACTTTGCAAGATATCTTAATTAGATATAAAAGATTACAAGGCTATAATGCGATTTGGATTCCGGGAATGGATCATGCGGGGATTGCTACCCAAGCTAAGGTTGATGCGAAATTAAAAAGCATGGGTTTAAAGCCCAGAGAACTAACTAGAGAAAAGTGGCTCGAATATGCTTGGGATTGGAAAAAAGAATATGCCGAGAATATTCATGCGCAATGGGCTAAGTTAGGTCTTGCTTTATGTTATTCCAAAGAAAGATTTACTTTAGATGAAGGCTTAAGTAAAGCGGTTCAAAAAGTTTTTATTACGCTTTATAATGAAGGCTTAATCTACCGGGGTGAACGTATTATTAATTGGGACCCCGAAGCCAAAACTGCTTTATCAAATGAAGAAGTTATTTATAAAGAAACGAAGGGGGCTTTTTATCATTTAAAATATTTTATTGAAGGAACTAATGACTTTTTAGAAGTAGCAACAACTAGACCCGAAACCTTATTTGGGGATACCGCGGTAGCCGTTAATC
>CANQIU010000054.1 GCA_947624145.1 uncultured Bacilli bacterium
TAAAGGAATATAATAAAATAAATAGAAATATAGTTGAAAAATTATTAAATGTTTCTAAAACGAGAGCTTATAAAATTTTAAATGAAATGTTAGAAAAAAATATCCTTAAAAAAGAAGATAATGGAAAAAATACATATTATGTGTTAAAATGAAATTGATTGATTTACTATACGTCAGGAGTGAAAGTTGTAAATATATTCCACAATCGCTCCAAATTGTATTTTAATCGAACTTCTTAGTTCGATTTTTTGAATTATATAGAATTCTACATAATTCTTTGCTAAAAAGTATAGTGAACGAATCTAATTCTAATAAAAATTCTTTTAAATGCTCTATGATATTTTTTTGTCATCTTTCAAATAATTTTAATATTTTTTATAGGCAGATAAAGTTAGTCCTTCATATAGTAGTTGAATCTCTATGGATTTTATTTAAAGTAATTTTCATCTATTAATGGAACAATATCTATTGCGGGTTCTTCATATGGATGGACTTCTCTTAATTTAGATATTACTTTTTTAACTTGATCAATATCACAAACAAACTCTAACTTTTCCTCTTCCACGAATTCTAATTGATTGTTTTTACCAATATAGGGATTGGCATTATCATTAGGGATAAAAGTACCTATTGATTTTGTTGAAGAAGTGCAATAAGTATAATCTCCAATTACTCCTGCTCCAGCTTCGCATACGACTTTTCTAACCTTTTCTACATTTTCTGGTGGTATAGTTACAAAAATTTTTACTCTATTAATATTTATATTCATCTGAATTTTCCTCCAATCTTTTTTCTATATCTTCAATACTTGGTAATGTATTTTCTAAAAACTTAGGTATTTCAGATAATATTTTATATTCACTGACACCAATCGGTTTATTTATATCTTTTAAAGCTAATTCGGCAGTGATTTTCTTTTTATCTTTGCAAAGTAATATTCCAAACGTTGGGTTATCATTTTCATCTTTAACATATTCATCAATAGCACTTAAATAAAAATTCAATTTACCAACATATTCTGGTTTAAACTCTGTTGTCTTTAATTCTATAACTACATAACTTTTAACTTTTAAATTATAAAACAATAAATCAATATAATAATCTTCATTATCTATTTCTAAATGATATTGTCTGCCCACAAAGGCAAAACCATTACCTAGTTCTAATAATAATTTAGTGATATTATTAGTTAATTCTCTTTCTATATCAAGTTCTTTTACATCTTTATTAGCAGTTATAAAATCAAAGATATACGGGTCTTTTAATAATTCTTTTGCTTGTTCATTATTAGGTTTTGGCAAAGTTTTATCAAAATTAGTCGTTTTATTTTCTAAAAGAGCTTGTCTTTCATATAATTTAAGAGAAATTTGATGGGTTAATATAGAAACTGACCAACCATTTTCAATTGATTCTTTTGCATACCACTTTCTAATTTCCTTGTCTTTAATTTTATCTAATAATACTTGATTATGGTTCCAAGATAATTTTGCAAGGACTCCTTGCAAAAATTCATCATTAGCAAACTCGCTAGCAAATTTTTGCATATATCTTAAATTTCTTGCTGACATTCCTTTAATTGTAGGGAACTCTATTTTTAAATCTTTTGCTAAAGTATCAATAAAAGATGAACCCCATTTATTATTTTCAATTAATTTTAAACCAATATTATAATACATCAAAATTAAATCTTTATTAGCATTTTCAACTATTTTATTTCTAGTTGTTATTAGGGTCCTTTTAATATCATTTAGTACTTCAAAATATTTTTCATTATTATTTAACATAATGGCCTCCTGTAAAAATTTTTGTTAATAAAATTATATCATAAATATTGACTTAAAGTTAAAAATAAAATATAGTTTATTTAATGAATGAAGAATATTTTACATTCGCTTCTAATAAACCAAATGTTTAAATTTATACATTCTATAATTTGAGCATTTTGCCAATGGATACTTTTTTGCTAATAATTTTACAAGTTAGAGGTTATTTCAAGTTATGGTATGCTAATTATGTTAGATAAAATAGATTATAAAAAGAAGGATTAAAATGAAAAGATTATTAAGAGTAAGTTTTGATATTCTAATATCATCAATAGTTCCAATAATATCGTGGTTTTTGTTAGGAATTATATTAGATAGTAATTTAATTAATGTATTTTCTTTAACTTATCCACTGCAGTGTTTAATGGGAATGATTGTAGCAATATTTGGAGTAGGGGCAAATATTAGCATTTATAAAGATAAAAATAAATATGGTGCAGATAATGGAATTTTTTATGGGACTATTTTAAGTATATTAATATTTGGTTAGAACTAAAAAAAGATTGTTTTTATGAAACTTTTACTAAAGAATCTTTAATAAAATATTTACAATTGAAAGTGATAAAAAAAATATAGATATTCTAAAATGCAACTTATTTTTTCTAAAAAACAACTTAAAAGTGGTAGCTTGCTACCAAAAGAAAATAATAAAATGAGAAAGAAAGGAGGAAATTTGTGAATAATCAATTTTCAGAAAATTTAAAAAAAATAAGAAAGGAAAATAATCTATCGCAAGAACAATTAGCGGAAGCTTTAGGGGTTTCAAGACAGGCTATAAGCAAGTGGGAGTCTTCAATAGCTTACCCGGAGATGGATAAAATTATTGCTTTATGTGATAAATTTAACTTAAAAATCGATGATTTATTACATAAAGATATTAAAGAAATAAAGGGGGAAGAAGAAAGTAAAAATAAACTTAATAAGTCAATTGATGATTTTTTAAATTTTATAACCGATAGCATTAATTTATTTAGCAGGATGAATTTTAAAAGCAAAGTTAAATGTTTATTTGAACAATTAATTATCATCTTCTTACTATTCTTAATTTTAGTACCTATAGTTTTATTTGGTAATTATCTATTTATTAATATATTTGCTTTTTTACCAAATAAAATTAGTAATTTTATAACTAGATTCTTAAATTTATTCTTAATTATATTCAGTCTTATCTCGGGCTTTATAGTTTTAGTTCATGTCTTTAAAGTAAGATACTTAGATTATTATAATAAATTAAAAACTAAAATAGATAATGATAAAGAAATTAACTTAGAAGAAAATAATATATTAAAAAAAGATGAAGATAAAATAATTATTAGAGACCCTAAACATAGTGAATATCGGTTTATTAATAGCTTATATAAATTAATCGTGGGCTTAATAAAATCTTTAGCTTTTTTACTAGCTTTATTTATTATGATAATATTAGTTACAATAATTGTAAGTTTTATCATATCTTTTTTAGTTTATAAAACGCATTTATTTTTTATAGGCTTATTAATTATGTTATTTTCTTTAGCGGTTATAACTATTATAATATTATTAGTTATTTTAAATTTTGTTTTTAATCGCCAAAGTAATAAAAAGAAAATGATAGGAAGTTTTATTATCTTTCTCATAACTTTCAGTGTTGGTCTTGGTCTGACTTTAATTGGCACTCTTAATTTTACAATCTTAAATGATAATGAAACAATGTTAAAGACTGAAGAAATATATTTAGATATGCAAGATGATTTATTCTTAGATATTTATCCAAATGATTATAAACTGGTTGAAACAAATATTGATAAGATAAAAGTAGAATATAAGATTAATAAATATTGTCAATTAACAACTAATCAATTTTCTAATAAAGGTCTTTATTTTATAACTAAATGTAATGAACCAATTGAAATGACCAAAGAATTTATTAAAAATCTAAACAACCAAAAAATAGTATCAATTAATAATTATCCTCGGGATGTAGTTATTTATGCATCCAAAGAAAATATTGAAAAATTAAAAGCTAATGAACAAAATAATTATGATGCTATTATAACTAGGTTAGAAGATAAACTTAATAATTATGCAATAAAAATAGAAGAATATGAAGATATAATAAATATTCTTGAGGCCCAAATAGAAGAGTATCAAAGAAATTTTGATAATGAATAATTTTTATAGGTGAGGTATAAATGCAAGAAATAGAAATATTAAAAGAATATAATGAAGATAAAATAATAGCATTAATTGAAAGAAATGAACTAAATGTTAATTTAGAAAAATTACTTTTGCAAAGTATTAATGTTGGTAAAAATAAATTAAGTAAATATTTAATTGATAAGGGCGTAACATTTGAATCTAGTGATGGTCTAAATTATGATAGTTATTTAACGGCTGTTAGCAGTGGCAATAAGGATATTATAAAATTTATGTTAATAAAAGGCTTAGATTTATATAAAAAATATAATATATGGGGTCATGAAACTTATGCTTTAAGTGAAGTTAGAGATTTAGAAACTTTTAAACTATTTGAAGATAATAATTTATCTATGGATATTTTTAATAAATGCATTGAAGATATAATATGTAATACTATTTGTAATTTTAATATAGAATTTTTAGCCTACTTAGTTGATAACTATCATGTGGATATAACAAAAATGATTTATAAAACCCCTTATAAAAATTATTCTATTTTAGAAAAAACCAAAGAATTATTAGATACTATGCCAAATGAGAAAAAATTAAGTGAATATTATAATTATGTAAAAACTATATATGAAAAAAATAAGTAAGAAGATTTTAAAATATTGTTAATTTATGCTATACTTCTATATGAGTTAAGGAGTATTTGTTGTGAAAAAAGTAAATAATATTATGATTATTTTAATATCCATATTATCTTTGATAACTTTAGGATATATTTTAAAAAATGGCGAAGTAGATATATTAAGTAGAGTACTTTCTTGTCTAACTAGTATAATTGTTATACTTATTCCTAGAATAATTAATAAAATATTTAAAATATCTTTAAGTTCCCGAATGGAGTTTGTTTATTTAATTTTTATTTTTTTAGCTTTATTTTTAGGTAGTGCAGTTGATTTATATAGTGAAATTTCTTGGTATGATTTGTTTACCCATTTTATCTCGGGAGTTTTAACGTCGATTTTAGCTATCTTTATCTTAAATTGGTTTAAGATTTCCTCTAAAAATAAATGGTTTAATATTTTATTTATGACTAGTTTTACGCTTATGATTGCTTCCTTATGGGAATTTATTGAGTTTGGAACATTTGTATTTTTAAAAATGGATGTTCAAAATAATCTTACTACGGGTGTATTTGATACTATGGAAGATATGTTAGTAGCTTTCTTGGGAAATATTATTGTTTGTAGTGGTTATTTATTTAAAAATAGAAAGTAAAAAACTAGATTAAGAATCATATACTAAATTATAGGAGTGTTAAAAATGAATAATTATTATAAAGCTCTCCAAAAAGTTAATTGTGCTAATGATTCTAATAAAGTTTATTATTGCTATGGTCCAACGGGACCAGCTGGTAGAGGTCTTACAATTTTAGGAAGTTATTCTTCCGTTGATGAGTTAATTGCGACTCATCCTTTAGGTAAAGCAGGAGACTCTTATATTATTAATAATGATTTATATGTTTGGGTTTTAGAAAGTAATTCATGGGAAAATGTTGGTCCTTTTGTTGGTCCAGAGGGGCCAAGGGGTGAGCAAGGTCCCGAAGGAATGATGGGACCAACTGGTCCTCAAGGAATTATAGGACCCCAAGGGGAAATGGGACCGGAGGGAAAAATAGGTCCAACGGGACCGCAAGGTATTGCTGGACCTCAAGGTAACCCCGGAATAGAAGGGCCTATGGGACCAATGGGCCCAGAAGGAAAAATTGGACCAATGGGCCCCGCAGGTACGCCAGGAACAAGTGTGACAATTTTAGGTTCTTTCCCAGACTTTGCCGCTTTAGAAGAAGCTGTGCCTATTGGTAGTAAAGGTGCGTCTTACTTAGTTGGACCTGATCTTTATGTTTGGTCAGATGAGCCCAAAGAGTGGAAAAATGTTGGGCAAATTAAAGGACCTCAAGGAGAACAGGGAAAAGAAGGAATGCAAGGTCCTCCTGGCATGCAAGGTCCTATAGGACCTAAAGG
>CANQIU010000055.1 GCA_947624145.1 uncultured Bacilli bacterium
TTTCATCACATTATCGGTTCCTAAAATTTTGATGGCAAATTGGAATAACTGTCACACTTCTATTTTAATTGCACACTCGGAAAATTCGAGGAAAAATTGAGAACTTGCAAAAAGTTCTTTTTTATGCTATTATGAATTTGTCAAGGAAACTTGCATAAAATAAAAAAGGATACATTTGATTTGGGTGAATCAGATGTTATCCCTTATGGGTTTCATCTGAAATCAACGACTGTTGAAATCAGATGTTTTTATTATCTAAGGTGATTACTATAAAGAATAATAGTAGAATTATAATAAATTGAGAAAGTTCTCTTTTTGTCATAATGAACCACCACCTTTCTTTTATCTTTGATAATTGAAAGGAAAAACACCTGATATATTTCAAATGTATCTATGAATATTATAATAAACAAATGTTCATTGTGCAATGGAATTAGATACTAAATTTATCAATTTAAAGAAAATAATATTTTTTATAATTGTAAACAAGTTTATAGATGAAAGTTAATTATAGAAATGAGGTATAAAAATGTTTAAAGATATTAATTTATCAATGGATAATACTAAAATTAATTTTGAATATTATAGTGAGGAAGATAAAATAATTATTAAAACAATTGATGAATTAAAAATAAATTCTATTCTTAAAATATATTATGATGAAAATATCTATGAAATTGTATTAAATAAGGCTATAAAATATGAATTAGGAAAATCTGGAGAAATCATTGTTCATTTGGATAATAAAGAATTATTATTTTCTCTTATATTAAAAGAAAATTATTTAGTTAAAAGTGTTTATAAGTATATCAATAAACTAATTAATAAATATACTCTTATTGAAGAAATTAAGATATTTTTAAATTCAAAAGTTGGAAAAAAATACACAAATGATATAAATGATTTATTGTCATCAATAGAAAGTAAAGATATAGAAGATTTATTAATTACTAATGAAGATGAGTATAAAAGAATATTTAATTTGGTAATTAATAATAAGACTTATATTAGTATTGCCGAAAATATGAGTGATTTAGAATTAATGCTATTAATAACTTCATATATTTTTGTGCCATATATTCCAAATATTAATCAAGATACTTTTAATGATTTAATTAATGTAGCTAAAACTTACGATCATGCTTTAGAAAATATTTGGCGTTTAGGAATGAATTATGATTGCCGTGATTTTGATTATGATTTATTAGAAGATTTTTTTGTTAATTCTAAGGATATGCATTATTTAGGGGAGTATTTAAGTGGTATTCATCAAGTAAATCAAGAAAATATAGTTAATAAAATTATTAATACTAATGATAAAAAGTTTATAAAACAAATTTTAGAAAATGAATTTATTACAAATCTTTTAGATAAAAAATATATAGATATATTAGAAAAGAATATCTAAGATTAGTAATCACTAATATTGGGAAATTCAGCATAGGCATTTAAATAATCTTCTATGCCTTTAGCTAGATTAATATAAGTATCTTCTTCTAAATAATTATGATTTAGGATATCTAAATAATCTTTATATACAATAGATACAATACTTTTATTAGCATTATTTACTAACATAATATTATATAATCTATTTAATTCATCATAAATGGTTTTATCTTTAGAAATTCTTCCTTCTAGCATTGCCGCTTCTTGCGCTTTTTCTATGGGAATTTGAGAATATTTATTTATTATTTCTTTTGCCACTAAATCTATTCTTTCATTTTCTAATAAATTGCCATTATAATCATAATTCATATTAAATTCTTCCCTTTCTATTCATGTTATCACTATTTATTCTTTCAACAAATTCTCTATTTAAATGGATAATATGATCAGTGCCTCTTAATACTTCTTTAATTAAAGGAGTTCGAATGTTATTCATAATAGTTTGGAGACTTCTTGCTCCAGTGTTTAATTCATAAGCTTGTTCAGCAATTAATTCATAAACATCATCATCTATTACTAATTGCTTACCCTGCACTTCTATCCACATTTTAAAACCAATTAAAGGACTAATAGTTGATTCCTTTAATATTTTAAGAAGATCATCTTTACTATATTCATTAGTATGTAAATAGGTATTAAATCTACCAACTAATTCTTTTTCTAAACCCATATTTATTAAATCTTGAGGAGTTATAGTATAGTTTAATTCTTCCTTTTGGCTATCTGGTTGATTAAATCCAATGGCATTTTTATTAGTTTTTTGAGAGCGTAAATCAGTTAAAGCGCCAAGACATATAAAGGTTAATTTTGATGTATCAAAATTAACTTCTTTTAGATCGAAAATGCTATTACCAACTCTGATATTATATTTTCCTCCTCCTAAAAAGTCTAAAAGTTGTTGTTGAACAGCTCGCTTCATTTCTAGTTCTCTACCTCTAGAAGTTAGTTTATCGAATTCATCTAAAACAATTATTCCTCTTTCCGCTTTTTTTAAATCGCCGTTTGCTCTTTGATATAAATCTTTTAAAGTATCCGTAATATCACCACCTACATAACCAGTTGAGGAATAATTAATTATGGAAGTTGCGGTAAATGGAATATCTAATTTTTTGGTAATTTCTCTAGTAATAGCGGTTTTACCAGTTCCGGTTGGGCCATCTAAAAATATAATTGCTCGTTGACCATCAGGTAAATCATCCATTTCGGCTAATTGTTGATTATTAATAATGTTATAAAATAAATTTTCGGCTGTTTCTTCTTGACCAATAAATTTTTTTTGAATATCTTCAAGTAATAACCAGATATTTTTATCATTAAAATCTAAGCTTTTAGAAGCAACAGTTGGACTTGGTTTTTTTGTTTCAAAATTTGGCTCAAAAAATGTTGCTATTGGATCTTTAGGTATTATATTTTTTTGGGAACGATAATTAAATGATGGTGAAGATATTCCTTTTTTCATTTTCAAGCTTTTAAACAACGGATGATTATAAAAGGCATAAGAGATGTCCCGTAAATTTGGCAAGTATTTACAGGCAAAAAAATTAAGAATACTAGAATAACCAGGATATTGTAATATAAGGATTAAATCAATAGGAGTAATTTGCTTTATTGAATTTTTATAAACGCTTTTATTAATAATGTTTGCTAAATCTAAAGATAAATTTTCTTTAAAAAAATTTTCATATTCGGTCTTAGAAAGAGAAATTATATCTTTTTCTTTAATATTAATAAATTCAAATAAATCATTTAATTTTAGATCATGAAATTGTGATAATGTATCTTTTAATTCGCCTTCTACTAAAAAACCAGCGATAAAAAGAGCAAGAACAATTTTATCTAATTTTGAAAATTCATGATTATCAAAAATAAGTCTCGAATATATAACTATTTTTTTATCCTTTATGGTGGCATAAATATCCATGGCTTTGTTTAAAAATAGTTTAGTTTCTTCTTTTAAATCATTATAATACATAATTAACACCCTAAAATAATTATAACAGATCTAACCTAAAAATATTTTTTTTAAGTATAATTTGACACATAATTTACTTAGCTTTATAATAATCCATAGGAGGTAATGAATATGGATATTAAGCAAAATATCTTTAATGAAAGTTTTGGTGATGTTGATTTATTTTTAGAAAAATATCCAGAAACTCGTGATTTATCTAATACTGAGATAATTGCTATTCATTCTTATCTAGAAATAATTAAAAAATATGAAATATGTCAAAATATTATTTTAGGTAATGGAAGATCTTCTTGTATGCAATGCCTTTTTAAAATTGAAAATGGAAAGTGGATTATATGGGAAACTGATGAACGCAGAGGATTTTCTTTAGCTAAAGAATTTGCTGATATTGTAGAGGCTTGTTTATATTTAATATCGAGCCAAACTGAGGATAATACTTATAAAGATATTTATATAGAATTATTAAATACTGGCATGTCCTATGAAGAAATAGAAGAATTTAATAAAAATTATAATTATAGTATTAATTTATCAAGAAATAGAATAAAATAAAGTATTTTTTTAGAAAAAATGTTAAAATAGTTCTAGGTGAAATTATGCAAGTATATGGAATTAATGTTTTAAAAGAATTAGATAAGAAAAGAATTAAAAAAGTCTATACTTCTAGGGATGAAGTAATAGAGTATTGTAAAAATAATAAGATAAGTTATGAATATATGGATAATTTTCATTTAAATAAGTTTTCTAGTGGTAATCATCAAGGGGTTATAATTGATATATATGATTATGAATATTATAGCTTAAAAGATGTTGAAGGAGACTTTCTGGTATGTTTAGATCACTTAGAAGATCCACATAACTTTGGGGCTATCATAAGATCGGCTGTTGGTGCGGGAATTAAAACAATTATAATTCCTAAAGACCGCAGTGTAAAAGTAACGGATACCGTTGTTAAGACTAGTGTGGGCATGATTAATCATATTAAAATAGTGATGGTTAGTAATATTGCCGAAGCTTTAAAAAAGCTAAAGAAAGATGGTTATTTTGTTTATGCTGCCGATATGGAGGGAATAGATTATAAACAAGTTGATTATTCGGGTAAAAAAGTTTTAGTTATTGGTAATGAGGGCGAAGGAATATCAAGATTAGTTAAAGAAGTTAGTGATACTTTAGTTAAGATACCTTTAGACTCTAAGTGTGAGTCTTTAAATGCTTCCGTAGCCGCGGGAATCTTAATTTATGCAATGCGAGGATAATATGGATACAGTTACAGATAGTGAATTATATATGCTTTATTTAGAAGAAAATGAAGAAGCTAAAAATGAACTTTTTAAAAGATATAAATATGTTGTAATGTATATTTTAAAAAAGTATTTAAAAGCTGCTTATAGTTTTGGGGTTGAATATCGTGATTTATATAGCGAAGCTTTACTTGGTTTTAGTGATGGTTTAGCTAGTTATAATGAAAATAAAAATACATCCTTAGTAACATTTATTTCTTTATGTATTGAAAGAAGATTGCAAAAAGTAATAATTAAAGCAGCATCTTTAAAAAATCAATTAAATCTTCAAAGCTTATCTTTGGATTATTTATATGAAGATGTTAGTTTAACTTTAAATGATATTATTATGGATACAGAAAATGAACCATTAAGTAAAATGGTTAATTCTGAAAATTATGATGAATTAATAAGTAATATTAAAAATGATTTATCAGATTTTGAGTATACCGTCTTTACTTTTATGGTTAATGATTTTAATTATAATGAAATAGCTAGTATTTTAGGTAAAAGTCCTAAACAAATTGATAATACGATAAGTAGAATTAAAGGAAAATTAAAAATAATATTGGAGTCTAGATAGTTTTTATTTAAAAATACTTGTCAAATAATCAATTAAATGATAATATAGTTATAACAAACACGAAAGTGTTTTTTTAAATGGAGGTTTTTTAAAATGGCAAAAGATTCTAAAAAAGAAGAAAAAAAAGTAAAAAAAGTCACCAAAGATAAAAGCAAGAAAAAAGATAATAAACCTAAAAAAGTTAAAGAAAGTTATGGAAAAGAATTAAAAAAAGAAATGAAGATGGTTAAATGGCCTGAAAAGAAAGAAGTTGTTAAATATACGATTTCTACTATTGTTTTCTGTCTTCTTATTTGTGCTTTCTTTCAACTTTTATTGCTTCTTATGTCAATAGTTAAAGGGTGGTTTTAATGGATAAATTATGGTATGTAGTTAATACTTATTCTGGACATGAAAGCAAAGTTAAAGAAAAACTAGAAGCTAAAACTGAATCAATGGGAATGCAAGACTATATCTTTCGCGTTATAATTCCGGAAACAACGGAAGTAGAAGTAAAAGATGGGGTTAAGAAAGAAAAAGTTAAAAAGATGTTTCCTGGTTATGTTTTAGTAGAAATGATTATGACTGATGAAGCTTGGTATATTGTTCGTAATACCCCAGGAGTTACTGGATTTATT
>CANQIU010000056.1 GCA_947624145.1 uncultured Bacilli bacterium
AACCTCCATCAGCTGCTCCATAATTTTTAACTGTTTCATCTTGAGAATTTTCATCGTGATATATTAATTCTCCTGAAAAATCTTTGCCATTATATCCTCCATCTTTAGTAAAACCACTAATAGCTTGTCCTTGTTTTTTAGCTATTTCACACGCTAATGTATTAGCAGTACAAGTTTCATGATAAGGTTTTATCTTATTAAAATACACATAACATCTATCACTACCTGTAGCTTTTAATGTTATCTTATGTGTATCTGGGTTATAAGTAAGTATTCCGCCATTTTCACATTTACTTAAGGTACTATTAAATTCATAACCAGTTTTCCATTCATCACCTTGAGCTGCTTCATACTTACCATTATCTTTTTCAATCATAATAGCTAAGCCATTATAAATAACTTTCTTCTCTTCTTCTTTATTTTCTAATATACTATTATCAATTTTTTTATAATTAATTAATATAATAGAAATACTTATTATTAATATACTAAGTATAAATAATTTTAAATTTCTTTTCATTTAAATCACCATCAAGGCATACAATTTGTATGTTATTCTAACAAAATATTACCAACAAATTGTATGCTTGTCAAGAGGTGTTACTTATGAAAATAAAGGCTAATGATTATAAAGCCAATGAAATAATAAAAATAATAAGAGAATGGTCTGGTAAAACACAAGAAGAATTTGGTAAGAATATTAACCGAAGCAAAAATGCTATTCAACTATATGAATATGGACAAAGAAATTATGATTTTGAACTTTTATTAAATATAGCTAAAAAAGAAAATATAATAATTACTTTAGAAAAAAAATAAAATAAGCAAATAACTTATTTTATAATATTAACTTCTTCATCAAACCACATCTTACTTACATTAAGACTTGTCGATTCAGGCATTGGTATAGGAAGTTCTAAATTAACTAAGATTGGTAATCTTAAACCTACCCCAAAAATCATCATTGTTCCGGGATTTAAGGTCTTTAATTTTTCGATTGTTTCATTAGTTACATTAGTACTTATATTTCGAACAATTTCTAAGTCTTTAGGATGAAATACCCGAAAGACTAAAAAATTAGAACATTGGGATAGTGCTGTTTGAGATAACTCACTAGGTCTTTGCGTAATAAATGTTAAAAGCATTCCATACTTTCTTCCTTCTTTTGTAATTCGATCAAAGATATTATAACCAATAATATTTAGATCATTATCATTTTGGACATAGCGGTGAGCTTCTTCTAAAAAGACATTTATAGAATAAGTTCCTCTTGGTTTTAACTTAGTAGTAAAGTTAAAAAATAATTTAGAATATAACTTAGTAAGTATTTTTGCAAAGCGATCATCAACATTACTTAAGTTAATGTTGATAAGTTGGACTTTTTCCCCAAGAGAAGTTAAAAAGAATTCTTTAACAAATTGTTCTTTAGTTAAATAATAATCATTTTTAAATATAACACTATATTCACTATTTATAATATTAATTAATCTTGATTTTAAAATATTATTCTTTTCATAAGATAAATCACTATTAAATGTTCCTTCACTAATTAACGCAAATTCTAAAGCATAATATAAGTCTTCTAAAGTATAATTTAAATCTTCAGGAATTATAAATGTTTCTATATCAACTTTATTAAAACTTTGTAAAAATTCTATAATTTCATGAATAGCATTAATTTTTCCTTGTTCATCAATTAGTAAACATTGTCTTAATGTTCTATTATAACCTGGTTGTTTAATTAAAGAATTAAGATTTAAAGTAGCGGTATGATAATTAGTTAAAACCGCGATAACTTGGTCACGACATTGACTTGGCGTATTACCAGAAGAAAAAATATCTAATAGGCATTTAGCAATAATATCATTTTTATAATCGATAGCTTGGGGTGAATTACTTTTAAATATTTTAACTAATTTTAAAGTTTTTTCTAAAACGGGAATTTGGTCAGGTGTATCAATAGATAAAAGAATAGCTAAATCATCTGTATCTAAAAAATAAACGGGATATTTTAATATATAATTACTTTCTTCTAAACTAGTTCCATAACTTTTAAAATTTAATTCCCCTGGCATATTATTAAAAGTATTAACATATTCTCCATAAGCATCAAATAAAACAAAATGGGCATTAATAGGTTGATATTTATTACTAATAAATAAGTTTTGTAATATTCTAGCTACTCCACAAGACTTTCCTGCTCCAGTGTTACCTATAATAGCTGAATGATTAGCAAAAAAACTATTTAAAGAAATCGATACATCAAAATCTTCATAAATAGAAGACTTACCAATTAAGAGTCTATTTTTTTTATTTTCTTTTTGACCTAATAATATTTCTAACTCATCTTCACTTATTACTCGTGCTTGAACTTTGCCAGTTGGCTTTTTATTTATTCCCGGATAAAACTCATCATTAATAATATTTCCCACTAAAGAAACCTTAATTAAAGATTCATCCATAAAGATTATTTCTCCAACAAATTTATTATTATCTTCAGGAAAAATAATATGGGTATTCATTAGCTTAGTTTCCGTTTTATGTAATGTATTTTCAACATATAAAATATTACCTTCTAATTTTAAAATCTTTCCAAACATAAGCCAACCTTCTATTCTAAAACTAGTATATCATAAGTTTATAATTAAAAAAAGTATTACTTAACTTAAAGCAATACTTGTAATATCATCTTCACCTAGAGTTATTGTTAATGTTCCTAAATCTTCAGTATCAGTACCAGTTATAATATAGGTTTTAGGTACTTTATATTGATTTATAAGTGGATAATTTGTAGATAACTCATTTATATTATTTAACTCCTTTATTTTATTAATAGTTGTTCCATAAATATAAGCAGCTGTTGAAATTTTCATATTCGCTTGAGAATTAGTTTGAGTCTCTTGTCTTTCAGTTATACTTTGTGTTTCTCCTTTATTTAATGTAAAAGTAGTACTATAAACTTTATTATCAGAAGTAATAATATCTAAATTATAAGCTCCGGCATAAGTAACATTGTCTTGAACCATCGCTGGTAAAAGCCCTTCTATATTAAAATTACCAGCATCATCTGTCTTTACAATTTTAGAATTATTTTGAATACTTATTGTAGCATCCTTAATAGCTGTACCGTCACTATTTTGTAATTTTCCAGTAAAATTATAAGTTACTCTAGTCTCAGCTGCTTCAGCAATAATATCACTAGTTACATAGAAATAACTTTTAGATACACTAGATGTAGCTTCAGCAGAAAGCCATGTTTTTACCACATATGTTTTAGTTGCATCTTCTACTGCATTAATTGAATCAAATAAAAGCAAATATTTATTATTCTTATCGTCGGTTTCATCAGCACTATAAACGGTTAAATCAGCTAAAGTGACTGGACCGGCAATTAAATTATTAACTTTTTCGCCATCTTCACTAGTTGTTTGTTCAAATACTGCAATTTTAATATATTCTAAAGGAGTTAATTCTGCTCCTTCTTTTTTATTTTCTAACTTATTATAATTTGCCATATCATAACCAACTGTTAAAAAATAATTAGCTGGTAAAGTTCCGGAATTTTGAATAAATATATATCGAGCATCACTTTGTTTTAAACCTTCATCATCATCCATTCTTTGCATATTAGTTTTTTGAATGGCTTCATCTTGAGGATTTTCACTAGTATTTGTATAAGTTACATTTAATGTTCCGGTAGTAATTGTTTGATTACCTGTACTAGTTTTAACAGAAAGAAAAGCAGAATAAGAAACACCGATTGTTGCCATAGTTAAAACAAAAACACTTAATACTACAATAACTTTAGGATTTCTTAGCCATTTCTTTATTTTTGCTTTCATGTTATCACCTTAATTTTAGTTTACCACATATTTAAAAATTGAACAAGAAAAAGAACAGCCTAAGCTGTCCTATTTTGTCTAAATCTTTCTTTAGGATCTAGTATTTTTTTACGAAGTCTGATGACATCCGGAGTTATTTCAATATATTCATCATTTTCAATAAACTCTAAAGCTTCTTCTAAAGTAAATGTTTTAGCTTTAGTTAAAGCAATAGCTTCATCGGCACTCTTACTCCGGGTATTAGTAAGTTCTTTATTTTTACAAGGATTAACATTTAAGTCTCCTTCTTTATTACAAATACCCACAATCATACCAACATAAACTGGAGTTGAAGGATCAACAATCATTGTTCCGCGGTTAGTTAAGTTAAATAAGGAATAACCAAATGTAACTCCATTTTCCATCGAAACCATAACGCCATTTTTTCTTCCCGTAATTACGCCCGCATAAGGACCATAAGAATCAAAGCTTCTAACCATGATTCCTTCTCCTTTTGTTTCATTAATAAATGTTCCTCGGTAACCAATTAAGCCCCTAGTTGGAACTAAATATTCTATTTTGGTATAACCCGGTTCTCCACTAGTAACTAATTCTAATGTTCCTTTTCTTTCATTTAAAGAATTAATAACGGTTCCCGAATATTCATCAGGGACATTAATAATAACTTTTTCATAAGGTTCTAATCTTTTACCATCAACCATTTTTTCAATAACAACGGGTTTAGATACCGAAAGCTCATAACCTTCTCTTCGCATATTTTCTAGTAATATAGATAAATGAAGTTCGCCTCTTCCACTTACTTTAAAACCTTCTTGTCCTTCGATTGGTTCAACTTTTAAACCAACATTAGTTTCTAATTCTTTTTCTAATCTTTCTTTTAAATGGCGACTAGTTAAGAATTTTCCTGATTCACCTGCAAAAGGTGAATTATTAACAAGAAAATTCATAGATAGAGTTGGTTCTTCAATAACTATTTTAGGAAGTGGATCAATATGATTAGAATCACAAATAGTATCGCCAATGGAAACATCACTACAACCCGCAACAGTTACAATATCCCCATAATAAGCGGTATCAACTTCAACTCTTTTAATTCCTTCATTAACAAATATTTTGGAAATTCGAAATGATTCTTTCGTTCCATCATTTTTGGCTAAACTAACATTTTGGCCAACCTTTATCTTTCCTTTATTTATTCTACCTATTCCTAAACGACCAATATAATCATCATATGCTAGTTGACTTATTTGCATTTGTAAAGGATCATTTTCATCCCCGGCAAAAGGTTCAACATTATTAATAATTGTTTCAAATAAAGGGGTTAAATCTTTACCTTCATCTTCCATATTATATTTAGCATAACCATTTCGAGCACTACCATAAAGAATCTTAAAATCAAGTTGTTCATCTGTTGCTCCTAATTCTAAAAATAAGTTAAAAGTCATATCTACAACTTCTAAAGCTCTAGCATCTTTTTTATCTATTTTGTTGATAAAAAGAATTGGTTTTAAATTATTTTGTAAAGCTTCTTTTAAAACAAATCTCGTTTGGGGCATCGGTCCTTCTGCCGAATCAACCAGTAAAATAACGGTATCAACTGTTTTAATAACTCTTTCAATTTCAGAAGAAAAATCGGCATGACCTGGGGTATCAACAATATTTATTTTATAATCTTTATATTTAATAGCACAGTTTTTAGCCGTAATTGTAATACCACGTTCTTTTTCTAAATCTCCACTGTCCATTACACAATCAACAAGTTCTTCATTTTCCCGAAATACACCGCTTTGTCTAAGTAGACCATCAACTAATGTTGACTTACCGGCATCAACATGGGCAACAACCCCAATATTAATTATTTTATCCATATAACTCACCTTTTTTACGCACCACTAGATAATAATATAAATTTTTGGTAAAGTCAAGCAGATTCCAGAACATAAGATAAAATTTGATAAATATCTCATTTTATTCTTGGAAAGCCTCACGGCTTTCCTTTTCTGCTTCACAGAGCATTACCTCTCCACAGACCATTTTTTCGAGTGTCG
>CANQIU010000057.1 GCA_947624145.1 uncultured Bacilli bacterium
GTTGGTCCAATGCCAGATGTAGAACCAGTTATGCCAACTATGCCTATTCCCCCAGAAGTACCTACTGCTCCTCAAGTCGTAAGTGCTCCAGCTACACCAGATATTCCCGCATCTCCAGTTATGCCTGCATCTCCTGCTACCCCAAGTCCTGTTGTAGAACCTATTCCTGAAAGTCCGCAAATAGATTTTTCACAAGATAAGGAAGCTTTCTTAAAAGCTTGTGAAAATATGTTTGATGCTTTGGTAGCTAAATTCAATAATAAATAAATTAAAAAGTTCGAATAAAATTCGAATCTTTTTTTTATAATATAGTATGAAAGAAATAATTGATTATTACTATCATATGGAAATTGCTAATTTAGATGAATTAGATGGCAAATATCATTTTAAATATAATAAAGATGATTACTTTTTTGTTTTTTATAATCGTTTACCTGAAGAACTAGATGATATTATTTTATGTAGTAAAGAAATGAAAGAAAGAAATATTGATTGTCATGATATTATTTTAAATATAAAAGGTGAAGTATTAACTAAGGTTGGCGATTATAATTATATCCTATTAAAAGTAAATAATATTTTAGAAGAATATAATATATTAGATATATTAGATTTAAATAAAAAACTTATTTTAAGTGAAAATAGTAGTAAATTATATCGAAATAATTGGGCTAAGTTATGGAGTGATAAAAATGATTATTATGAATATCAAATTAGAGAATTAGGTTTAAAAAAAGAAAAAGTTCAAGAAACTTTTAGTTATTATTTAGCCTTAGCCGAAAATGCTATAAGTTATGTTAATAGTACTAATCAATATTTACCAAGGACTAGTCAAGATAAAGTCGTCGTTTGTCATAGAAGAATATTTTATCCCAATGTTAAACTTAATTATTTAAATCCTTTATCTTTTGTTTTTGATTTAGAAGTTCGCGATTATGCCGAATATTTCAAAGCAATGTTCTTTAGTCAAGAACAAGAAGAAACTTTTAGTGAATTAGAAGTATTTTTAAAAACAGTGCATTTATCTTTATATGGTTATCAAATGTTTTATGCTCGCCTTATTTATCCTAGTTATTATTTTGATATATATGATAATATTATGAATAATGATGAATCAGAAGAAAAATTAGTAAACATTGTTTCTAAAGCGCAAGATTATGAATATTTTTTAAAAGAAGCTTATTTTGAAATCAGCAAATATGCTCCTATTGAAAAAATTAGTTGGCTTATAGATTAACGTTAATAACTCCTTCAATCTCAGGTATTTCGCTTTTAAAATAACTTAAAAGACCATCATTTATAGTAACATCTTGATAGCCGCATGCAGCACAAGCCCCATATAATTTTATATAAACATAATTATCTTCATATTTTACAAATTCAATATCGCCACCATCCATATTTAAATATGGTTTCATTTGTTCAATTAATTCTTTTATTTTATTTATCGTATCTTCTTTATTCATTGTTTTTCATCTCACGTATATTAAACCACAATTAACTTGTTTAGTAAAGAATAATTTGATATACTAATTAAGTGTTGGGGTGATGATATGTCTGATTATAAAGTCGGTGATATAATTAAAGCCGAAGTAACAGGAATAACTAACTATGGCATATTTGTAAGAGTAGATTTTTCTTATAATGGTTTAATTCATATCTCAGAAGTATCTAATGAATATGTTAATGATATTCATAAATATGTGGAAATGGGTGAAATTATTTATTGTCAAGTTTTAGAAGTTGATCCCAAAACTTTACATTTAAAACTATCTATTAAAAATATAAATTATAAATCAGAACCATTACCAAATACAATTAAAGAAACAAGATTAGGTTTTTTACCTTTAAAAGAAAAATTACAAACTTGGGTAGATGAAACTTTAAAAAAATATAAAGAAGAGGAAAATAATGAAGAAAAATAATTATATAGCATTATTAATATTATTAGGCATAGGATTAATTTTTTTAGGAGTATTTTTATACAATAAAGATTTAAAAGTAGCTTTTAATGATGTTGATATAAGTAATAAAGAAAGTAATATAAAAGAAGATAGTAATGAAGATAATTCTTTAGATAAAGAAAATAATAATATTATAGAAATAAAATTAAGTGATTTAATAACAAAATTAGATAATAAAGAAAGCTTTATCTTATTATTTACAGGAACGACTTGTCCAGTTTGCTTAAATTATAAGCCAGTCTTAAATGCTTTATTAGAAGAATATGATTTAAAAGTTTTTAACGTTGATCTATGGGCTTTTGATGCAGAAGAAAGAACTAAATTTAATGAGTTATTTTTAGATGTTGAATATATTCCTTTAACTACAATTGTGGTTAATGGTCAAGAACAAAAAGAACAAAGAATGATTGGTAATATTCCTAAAGATAATGTTATAACTTTTTTAAAAAATAATGGATATATTTAAAAATATTTAGCTTGTAAATAGATAATTTTAGTGTATAATAAATTTTGGCTTAAGTAAGTAGGTAGATTTTATGCGGAAGAAAAATATTAAAGAAATTATTATTCCTAAAGTTATAGCATTATTTCTAGCTTTAGTAAGTGTTCTAACCATAGGAAAATGGTTAAAAAAATATATTAAAGAATTTAAAAAAGATGATGAAGGAATTAAACAAGAAGAATTAGATTCTAATTATCATGAACATACTTATCAAAAATGGCAAAAAATAGATGATTATTTAGAAGAAAGTAGATGTATCTATTGTCATAAAGTAGAAGAAAGATATCATCATTATAATGTTATAACTAATAATATAAATGAAAAAGTAGTAAAAACATACATATGTCCTAATTGTCATAATGAATTTAAAACAATAAAAGATAATAATATAGATAATTATAATCATAAATGGTCTTTAATAAAAAAAGATGATTTATTTGAATATTATGAATGTTCAATATGTAAGCAAACAAAATGCTTAAATCATAATTATGAAATGAATATTACTTCGAATGGCTATAAAAATTATTGTTCTCAATGTGGTTATTCTTATCAAGAATTAGGTTATCATGAACACCAATTTATTTTAACTAATGAAGATAATATTTATGAATATTATACTTGCTTTTGTGGAGAAAATTTAAAAATAGAAAAACAAAATGAACAAAATAATTTTGAAAAAGATTTTATTTTACAACGCATAAAGTAGTATAATATAAATAGGTGGAGTAGAAATGGAAAAGAAAAATAAAAGAAATATTGTTATAATTATTCTTGTTATTTTAGTAGTTATTGTAAGTATCTTTTTAGTAATTTTAAAATTTAAAGGTAAAGATGATAAAATTCAAGAAGAAAAAGGATTAGATAAGCAAGTAAATATTGTTTTAGTTAATAATTTAAATGTTGAAATAAATAGTGAAGTTAATTTATTATCTTTTATTAATAATAAAGATGATTTAAATCTAGTTAGTGAAGATGAATTAATAGATACAAGTATTTTAGGTAAAAAAGAATTAGTTATTAAATATATTGATAATAGTAAGGAAAAAGAATATAAATTTACGATTAATATAAATGATACTATAATGCCAAATATTGCCTGTCAAAAAGAATTAAAAACTACAGTGGGAACAAAAATTGATTTATTAAAAGATGTTACAGTAACGGATAATTCCAAAGAAGAAATAAAAGCTAGCGTAGAAGGAGAATATGATTTTAATAAAGAAGGAACATATAATTTAAAATATGTAGCAATTGATAGTAGTAATAATAAAAGGGAAGAAGAATTTAATTTAATTGTTGAAAAAAGTCCGTCTAAGAGTAGTTCAAGTTCTTCTAAAAATAATTCTAATAAAAATACTACTTCTACAAATGATAAAAGTAAAGATCTTGATTCTATGAGTGATGAAGAATTTTTACATCTTTTTGATGATCTTTTAGAATTTGCGGGAACTCTTAATAATGAACAAAGTTCTTCTTCTAATAATAATACCAATAATTCGGAAACAGAAAATGCAAATAATAATAGTAGTAATAATTCTACAACAAATAAAAAGGATGATTATGGCCATGGACCTATTGTCGGTAGTGAAATTCTTGATGTTAAAACGGAGTTAGCTAGCGAAAAATATGGCGTTAAGATTTATAAAGAAATTCATCCTTATGTTAATATTTATGAAGATGGTTATCGGGAAGAAGGTAGTTTTTCTAAAACTAAAGTAGATTTCAGTGGATATAATGCTACCACAAATGATTTAAGAAGTGAAGCCGAAAGTTTAGTTAATAAAAATTGGAATATTTATGAAGAACATTTAAAATATGTTAATGCTTATCGGGAAGAAAAAGGAGTAAGTCCTTTAGTATTAGATAAAACTATGTCGATTGCGGCAACTGTAAGAGCACTTGAAATGGCTTATACTAATGAACTTTCCCATACAAGACCAAATGGTAGTACCTGCTATACTATTTTTGATGATTTTAACTTAGGTGGTTCTTGGCAAGGTGAAAATATTGCGGCGGGTGATGATACGGCTAAAGATGTAGCGGAAAGCTGGCGTAATTCCCCAGGGCATTATAGTAATATGATAAATACTAAATTTACGAAAATAGGAATAGGGATGACTTATTTACAAGGAACAACTTATGGCTATTATTGGGTTCAAATATTTAATAATTAGTAATTGTGACAGTTTGATTTAAACTGTCTTTTTAATACAAATAAAAACCCCGTTCAATACGGAGTTTAATATTTTATTAATGCCCAAGGCCAAGATTATACATATACATTTTATCTAAATAAATTTTTTAAATTATTTTTCTAATGCTTTTGTAGTTGTTACTTTTTCACATTGTTTACTTTCAGTATTATAAGTAAATCCTTCGGTTTTGCAAGTATTAGTTATTTCTTTAGTATCAGTTATTGTGCATTTAAAATCATTTACGGTTCCTTCTTCGCAAGTATAAGTTGTTTTAACTGTACTTGTTTTATAACATTTGCCACTTACTTCTTTAGTACCACTTGGGCATGCTGTTACAGTTGTAAATTCGGTTCTATTTTCTTCACCACCAACACATTCTCCATTATCATAATCAGTACAAGCAGTATACCAGCATTCACCATTTTTAACATAAGCTTTATTACCAGCATAATTATCGTTAGCAAATTTAGCAGGTAAACGACATTCTTGAGTAGTTACTTTATCGTAAGTTTCTTTACTTAGACAAGTATTACTACTTAAAGTATAGTCATCACTACAAGTTTTCGTTGCTTTAGCATTAGTTGTTGTTGTTTTCGTGCATTTACCATCCGCTAAATTATAATCTTCTTCACAAGTTTGAGTTGCTTCTTCTGTTTCAACAACTTCACAATTTTCGCCATTTAAAGTTCCTGTTTCACAATAATATTCTTTTTGTTTTTCTTTACTTTCTTTGGCTACTTCACTTCCACAACCAGTTATTGTTAAAACTAACATTCCACCTAATAAAATACTTAAAACTTTTTTCATTTCTAACCTCCAATAATAAGTAATAAATACTTTAATATATTATATTTCTAAAAATTTATTTATATATAAAAACTCCGCCCAATACGGAGCTTAATGATTTTATTTGGTGCCCAAGGCCGGACTTGAACCGGCACGGGTTATTACACCCGCAGGATTTTAAGTCCTGTGCGTCTACCTATTCCGCCACTTGGGCAAAGGCACGTCTTAATCGCTTAAGACCATTTTATTATAATATGATTTTCTAAGAATTTCAAGGGTTTTTTCATCTTTTTTTACATAAAATTTTATTGACATTATTAAAAGGTCTATGTTATAATCAAAATGCATTGGAAAAGTGCATGGAGGAATACCCAAGTCCGGCTGAAGGGACCGGTCTTGAAAACCGGGAGGTCGAGC
>CANQIU010000058.1 GCA_947624145.1 uncultured Bacilli bacterium
ACATTAAAAATACCTGTTTTTGTTAGACTTTATCTAGGATTTCTAAAAATTTACTTCACGCCAGAAATTCTAGAACCACTTTTTCTTAGTTACTTTTTCTATTTTTAAAGTATAACCAATTGGCCCAAGAATTTTTAAAATACTTAAAATACTTGGGGAAGAATAGCCAGATTCAATTCGGGCTATTTTTTCTCGTGGTACTTGCGAATATTTAGAAAGTAAGTCTTGGGTTAAATTGTTTTCTTTTCTTAAACGAATAAATTCTTGAATAAAGATTTTATTTAATTCTAAAGCATCATAACTTGTTTCAATATAGTTAATATCATAGTCCATAAACTTCACCTATAGTTATTGTATCATATTTGATACAATAATTAAAATAGCCTATTGATTTTCTAAAAAAAATGCACTATAGTTAAAGTGAAAATAAAAGGAGAACATAAAATATGGAACAAGTTATTGAAAATCCTCATCGTCGTGTTGTAGAGGATTTAAAATTAAGAAATGCTAATCATAAAGATATTATTGCTCAAGAATATTTTGGCAATAAATTCACTTATGATGAAACATTTAAAATGTTTGAAGAATATCGAAAAGGGTTTTTAAGTTTAGATGGAAAGGATTCAGATACGATTATTATCTCAGCTCCATCCATTGTTTCGTCTGTTAATGCTTTTTATGGAGCTATTGATGCAGATAAAAAAGCTGCTCCTTTAGGACCAGGCTTTTTAACAGCATTTACCGATAAGTATGTTAAAGAAATGAATTCTAAAACAGTAGTAATATTTGATGGTTTTATATCCGAAGATTTAATTAAAAATTTACATAAGGCTGGTGTTAAGAATGTCATTATTACTTCAATTACTGATTATATGAATCCAGTTGTTAAATTTATTGGTAAACAAACTGGTCAAGTTGCTAAAAAAGATTTTTTAGATGAATATCTTAAAAGTGGCAAATATTTACCACAAGATATGCAATTTATAAGATTAAAAGAATTTGCTCAAGAAAGTAAAAAGCTCCCGGATGTTCCAGCCTTTCCTTATGAAGAAGGAAAAATTGCTGCTTACTTTTTAACTGGTGCTACTACTAGTGTTGTGCCAAAATGTGTAAAAGCCTATGCTGATGGTTTTACTAAAATGGCTCAAATGTATGATAAGGCTTGGTTTCACTTTAACAAAGGGGCACGTAATGCTGTTTTTATTCCTATATTTTATGCAACAGGAGCTATTCATGGAATTCATGCAGGATTTTTAAGTGGTGCTACTAATATTTATTTACCTAAATATGATCGTTTTGCTTTTGGTAGTGATTTAATTAAATCAAAAGCTACTATAGCTGTTGTTGCACCAAGTCATGTTGCTACTTTAGAAGAAGCTGGTTTAAAAGAAAAATCTTTAAAAAATATTGATTATATATTTATTGGGGGAGAAGCTGTAACACCCGAAGCTTTAGGAAAATATCGTCAGGCTGTCAAAAAATTAGGTGTTAAATATATTGGACAAGGTTATGGTATGACTGAAACACCTAGTTTAACTGCAATATCAAATGAAGATAGTGTGGGGGAAGATGCTAGAGTTTATCCAATGCCCGGAGTTGAATATAAGATAATTGATGAAACTACAGGTCAAGAAGTTCCTGATGGAACAAGAGGTATTTTGATTTGTTCATCACCATGTGTATCTGCTGGATATACTGATCCTTTAAAAAATAAAAACTTATTTACCAATGATGGATGGGTATATACTGGCGATATCGCGGTTCATTATCCAGAAGGTGGATATCGAATTTTTGGCCGTTCTACTGACTATTTTTGCCATAATAACCAAAAATATTATATGTTTGATATAGAAGAAGCTGTATTAAAACATCCAGGAATCTTAGAGGCTGAAGTTATTAAATTTTCTATTAATGAAAATGAAGAATATCCAGCTATAGTAGTAGTAGCTAAACAAGAATGGCAAGATCCAGATAAATTAATGGAAATATTAAAATATATTGATAAATTAAATGTTCCAGGTATTGCCTTATCCATTGGAACTCGATTTATTACGCATTTTAAAACACATCCAATTACTTCTAAAAGAGATTATTTATCATTACCAAATGAAAAAAATGGTTATTACTCTCATCCTATTTTTAATAATAATTCTTCTTATTGTAGAATGATAAATCTTGATGAATTTAATAATTTATGTTATTATGACAATGTTAATCCTAGTAACATTAAAATATTTGAACCAAGCGAAGAATTAAAATTGATAAGAAATAAAAATAAGTAGTAAAAGAGGTAAGATAGTTTGAAAACATTTACAGCCTTTCCAATATGCAGTTTAGTATTTATATCTTTAGTAGCTATTATGTATTTTTCCAAGCCACATATAAAAACGGTGGAAAATCGCATATATAAAGATTTAATAATTTGTAATATTATAGGGCTAGTTTTGGAAATATTATGCTATTTTGCTGTTGATATAGTAGATAATTTTTATTTTTTTGCTATGTTTATTTTAAAATCTTATATTATCTATTTATTTGCATGGACAATGATTATGAATGCTTATGTTTTTATAATTTGTCAAAAAAATAATAAAGAGACAAATAATGAAAAATATTTTGCCAAAATTGTAAAAATATCAAATATTATAATTATTACTATAGCTATAATAATTTACTTACTTCCTCTTCATATTTATAATGAAAATAATTTAGCTTATACTTATGGTCTTGGAACTAATCTTTTAGTATTAGCTTGTATGATTTTTGCTATTATGTGGCTTAGTAAAATTGTTATTAGTTTTAATCGTTTAAAACAAAAAAAATATGTTCCAATCATTGTATGTATAGTTGTACTTATTATAGTGTTTATTATTCAGTCTTATGATCGATCCATTCTTATTGCGACAACTGGACATGCTTTTATAGTATTATTAATGTATTTTACAATTGAAAACCCAGATGTTAAATTAATTGAACAATTAAATATAGCAAAAGCTAAAGCAGAAAAAGCTAACTCGGCTAAAACCGACTTCTTATCTAATATGTCTCATGAAATTAGGACTCCTTTAAATGCTATTGTTGGTTTTTCTAATTTATTACTTGAGAATAAAGAGTTACCTCTAGATGCTAAAGATGAAGTCGAAGATATTATAATGGCCTCGGATAACTTACTAGAAATAGTTAATGGAATATTAGATATATCGAAGATTGAGGCTAATAAACTAGAAATAGTTAATAATGAATATTCGTTTTCAAAATTAGTTAAAGAATTAGTTTCTTTAACTAAAGGAAGAATTGGTGAAAAACCTTTAGAACTTAAAACTAATATTGATCCGACTATTCCAGAAGTCTTATATGGAGATGCACAAAGAGTTAAACAAATTTGTGTTAATTTATTAACTAATGCCGTTAAATATACTAAAGAAGGATGGATAAACTTAACCGTTAGTAGTGTTATTAAAGATAATGTTTGCCGGTTAATAATCTCGGTCGAAGATACAGGAATTGGCATAAAGCAAGAAAATATTGCTAAATTATTTAATAAATTTGAAAGAGTTGATTTAGAAGATAATATTACTATAGAAGGAACGGGCTTAGGTTTAGCTATTACCAAAATGCTTGTGGACTTAATGCATGGGAAAATCGTTGTGCAAAGTGTTTATGGAAAGGGTTCCAAGTTTACCGTTAGCTTAGATCAAAAAGTTGTAAGTGAACCTACTTTAAAAATTGAAGAAGAAAAAATAGATGAAAAAAACATAGTAGTTCATGATAAGAAAGTCTTATTAGTCGATGATAATAAGATTAATCTAAAAGTAGGCGAAAAGCTTTTACAAAGTTATGGCATTAATCCTCTTTTAGTGGAAAGTGGGCAAGAGTGTATTGATTTATTAAGGGAAGAAAGCTTTGATTTAATCTTACTTGATGATATGATGCCAAAGTTAAGTGGGGTGGAAACTTTAAAGAAAATTAAAGAGTTATATCCGCATTTTAATACGCCAGTTGTAGCTTTAACCGCGAATGCCCTAACCGGGATGAAAGAAAAATATTTAAAAGATGGTTTTGATGATTATTTAGCCAAACCAATTGATAAAAATGAACTTAATCGAGTTATAAATAAATATTTAAATAAAGAATAGGAGAGGAATATATGAAAGATGTAAATATTTTATTAGAAAATGGTGTAGATGTTAAAAAAAGTTTAGAATTATTTGGGGATATGGAAACTTATGATTCTACTTTAGAAGTATTCTTAAGTGAAGTAAATGGGAAGTTACAAAAATTAAAAGAATATAAAGAAGTAGCAGATATGGCTAATTATGCTATCTTAGCACATTCATTAAAAAGTGATGCTAAATATTTTGGTTTTACTTCTTTAGCGGAGATTGCTTTAAATCATGAATTAGAAAGCAAAAAAAATAATATGTACTATGTAACCGAAAACTATGAAAAGTTAGAAAAAGAAACTAACAGAATAATTAATTTAGTTAAAAAATATATGGGACTATCTTATGAAAAAGAAGAAGTAAAAGAAGAAAAAGAAAAGAAAGGTAAAGCTATCTTAGTTGTCGATGATTCTAATATAATTCAAAACTATATTTTAAAAATATTTAAAGATGATTTTGATGTTTTAGTAGCTCATGATGGCAAAGAAGCTCTTGATACTATTAATAATACGGATACTAATATAATAGCTATGTTACTTGATTTAAATATGCCTAATGTTGATGGTTTTCAAGTCTTAGATTATTTTCAAGAAAATAATTTATTTAAAAAGATTCCCGTATCTATTATAACCGGAGCGGATGATAAAGAATCTATAAATAAAGCCTATAATTATGCTATTGCCGATATTTTATTAAAACCATTTAATGAAAAAGATTTAAAAAAGATTTTAGAAAAAACAATTAATTATAATATATAAGAGAAGAAATTCTCTTATTCTTTTTGTAAAAATATGTCAAGCTAAAAAGAAAACAAAACTTTAGACTTGACTTCGCACATATATATATATATACTAATCTTAGATGCTAGGCGAAAGAAAATGAAAGTGCTTTACGTCAAGTTGAAAGGAATGGGAAAAGTATATGAAGGTTAAGAAGAAAGATTTTTATTTTGTAATGATTGTAAGTATCTTACTAATCATGGTAGTAGGAGGGACATTTGCTTATTTTCAAGCGCAGATAGGAAAGGGAGCTGAAGCTGGCGTTAATGTTACAGCTAAGACAACAGACTCTTTAATGTTTGATAATATTGAAAGTTCAATTAGTATTGAAGCTAATCAAGATAACTTTGGTCAAACAAATGGAAGTATAACAAAACAAGCAACAGTTAAAGCTACTTTAACTCCAAATAACCAAACAGGAACAGCTTCAAAGAAATATAATATATTCTTAATCTTAGAACATAATACATTAGAATATACAAATAATAATACTCCTGAGTTATTGGTTAAGTTAAGTAAGAAAACAGGTGAAGGAACATATACAGAATATGAAACAAAGATATCTGAATTAGATTATAAAACAAATGTTGAAGATATAAAAAAAGAACAACATTCTGGTTATGATATAACAATTAAGCATAATGCAGTATATAAAATAGCAAGTGATGTTGAAATAACCGCAACAAGTAATACTCCAACCACAGATGAATGGCAAGTAGAAGTAACATTAGTAAATTTAAGTAGTGAACAAAATAATAATACCGGAAAGTCATTTAAAGGAAGTATATATATAACAAGTGAAGAAGATTTTGAATTACCAAGAATAAATACAATAACAACAAGTACAACAGAAAATAGTTTAACAATAAATACAAGTGGTATAGATGGAACAAATGAAATAGATAAATA
>CANQIU010000059.1 GCA_947624145.1 uncultured Bacilli bacterium
AGCTCCCTTTCCTATCTGCGCTTGAAAATAAGCAAATGTCCCTCCTACTACCATGATTAGTAAGATACTTACAATCACAACAAAATAAAAATCTTTCTTCTTAACTTGCATATACTTTCCCATTCCTTTCAACTTGACGTAAAGTATTTTTATACCCTTTCGCCTAGCATCTAAGATTAGTATATATATATATATGAAAAAATCAAGTCTAAAGTTTTTATTCTTTTTTAGATTGACATTACTTTACTTCATTACATCCGATTTAGTTATAATATACATTTTACTTTTTTTATAAAAAGCATAGAAAATATCTTTTAAAGTTATATTATATTTAGATAATTCTTCTAATAACCAAGTTTCATTTTTATGAATATATTTTAAAGCTTTCTTTTGAATAGAACCATCTAAAATAATAGGCATAGGATAATTACTTTTTAATTTAAAAGGATTATATTTAAAGATAGATAATTTACCATTAGGTTCTAAAAAAGCATATTCGACCATTTCAATATCTTTAATTTCTTTTTGTCTTAAACTAATAAGTAAATCATCTAAAGTATATCTTTGTTTAATCATTTCTTTATAATTTATTTTCCCATTACAAATAATTAAGGATGGTTTACCATCAAAAATAGTCCTAAAGACTCTTGATTTAATTGCAATAAAACCAAAAACAATTTCTAAGATAACTAATAAAGCTATAGGAACTATGGTAAGATAGATTGGATCTTTAATATTTTCAATAGATATTGCGACTAATTCGGCAATAAGAATAGAAACAATTAAATCAATTACCCCTAATTGACCTATTTCTCTTTTACCCATTAATCTATAAGCTATTGTTATAAAAAAATAAAAAAAGATAGTTCGAAAAACTGCGGTAAAAAGCTCCATATCATCACCTAATTATATTATGAACTTTTTTCATATTTTTTAATCAAAAACATAATATTAATTAGGTGATTTATTTGAAATATCTAAAAAGTATTGGTTTTTATACCTTATTTCTAATTCTAATTATCTTTATTTGTAGTTTACTTAATTTAATTGGGGTTAATTCAACGATTACTAATTTAATCTTATTTATATTTAATGTAGTCTTATTTTTAATATATGGTTTTAAAACAGGGAATAAAAGCAAAGAAAAAGGTTATTTAGAAGGAATTAAAATATCTTTATTATTACTTATTATTTTATTTATAATTAATATTATTACCACTAGAAATATATTTAGTATATCGACATTTATTTATTACTTAATTCTTTTATTAACGGGAACTTTTGGGGGAATGTTAGGAATTAGCAAGAAAAAAGATGGAAATTAATTAGTAATAACAAAAATATAATTTCCATCTTTTATTTCAACATAAGAATTTTCAGGATAATATTCTTTGGTAATAGGATTAGCTTGTTTAGCTAGATAACTATTTTGATATAATTCTTCTAAAGTTATTTTATTAGAAGAACATTTTTGGTCAAGATAACATTCTTTAGCTTTTTCTTCAATATATTTTTTACTTACTAAAAGCATATTATCTTGATGTTTTTTTATGACTTTATATGTAGTTAAAGAACCAATTAAGAAAATAATTATAATAAAAGTTAAAAAGATTATTTTTTTATTCATGGTTGCCTCCATAATAATTTTTAATAAATTCTTGTTTAAATTCTTCTAGAGTATGAGTTTTAATATTAGCGCGTATTTTCGCCATTAAAGTATGTAAAAAATAGATATTATGAATAGAGATAAGTCTTGAGCCAAAGGTTTCTTCAGCCACAATTAAATGTCTTAAATAAGCTTTAGTATAATTCTTACAAGTATAACAAGAACAATCTTCAATTGGGGTAAAATCTTCTTTATATTGGTGATTTTTAAGATTGATTTTGCCATGCCAAGTATAGGCATGTCCATGTCTTGCTAATCTGGTTGGTGAAACACAATCAAAAATATCAACCCCTCTTAAAACATTTTCAATTAAGTCAATAGGATCGCCCACTCCCATTAGATAACGTAATTTATCTTCGGGTAAATAGCTTGTCGAATATTCAACCATTTTATACATTAATTCTTTTGTTTCGCCCACACTTGTTCCACCGATGGCATAACCATCAAAATTCATTTTTACTAATTCTTCGGCACAATGTTTTCTTAAATCAGGATATTCTCCCCCCTGCACAATCCCAAATAATAATTGGTCATTATCTTTTTTAATTGCTTTACCTCTTTTAGCCCAATTTAAAGTTCTTTCTACACTTTTTTCCATATATTCTTTAGTGCTAGGCCATTTAACACATTCATCAAAGCTCATCATGATATCGCTTCCTAAAGTTTCTTGAATTTGGATAGATTTTTCTGGAGTTAAAAGTAAGCTATCGCCATTAAGATGACTTTTAAATTTAACTCCCTCTGCTAAAATATCTTTCGGTTTAGCTAAAGAAAAAACTTGAAAGCCTCCGGAGTCCGTCAAAATTGGTCCATCATAATTCATAAACTTATGAAGGCCACCGGCCCTTTTTATCACATCTTCCCCAGGGCGCAACCATAAATGATAAGTATTAGCTAAAATAATGCCGGAGCCAACTTCTTTTAATTCTTCCGGTGCTAAAGTTTTAACCGTAGCATTAGTTCCCACCGGCATAAACATTGGCGTTTCATAAGTTTGACCATTAAAACTAATTTCGCCTAGCCGCGCTTTTGAACTAAAATCTGTCATTTTTAATTTATATTCTAATTTCATTATTCTTCACAAAAAAAATTATAACAAACAAATATTAGAATATTTAAAAATTTAACTTTTAGTAAAATATTAATTGACAAATATTAAACTTAATCGTTATAATTAAGCTAGGTGAAGAATATGAATACTAATAGTTTTATCTTAATTATTTTTTGGTTAATTGCTTTCTTTTCTTTTTATAAATATTATAAAATCCAAAGAAAAATAAATAATTTAGAAGAATATGTAGCAACTTGTAGTGATATTTTAATTAAAAATACTTATAATCGCAAATACTATATTTATTATTATGAAGTAAATTATCAAAATAATAAATATGTTTTACAAGATAAATTAATTCTTCCTTTTCTAAAAGGAAGAATTAAAATAAATGAAGATTATAAAATATATATTAATTTAAAAAATGGACAAGATTATGTAACTCCTATGGAAGTTATGACTTATAAATTATATTTATTTATAAGTATTGCTTTAATAGTAATTCCTTTATTTTGGTTATATTAATTATTTAATAAACATGGCATCACCAAAAGAAAAGAAACGGTAGTTTTCATCTATAGCATGTTGATAAGCATTTAAGATATTATCTTTACCTGCTAAAGCTGAGACTAACATAATTAAGGTACTTTTCGGTAAATGAAAATTAGTTATTAAACCATCAATTGCTTTAAATTTATAACCAGGATAAATAAAGATATCCGTATTACCACTGGTTTCTTTAAAAGTATTATATTTACTCATCACGGTTTCTAAAACTCTGGTGGAAGTTGTACCAACAGCGTAGATTTTGCGCCCTTCTTCTTTAGCTTTATTAAGTTTCTTAGCGGCATCATCCCCCAAAATATAATATTCGCTATGCATCTTATGTTTAGTAATATCTTGTTCTTCTACGGGTCTAAAGGTTCCTAAGCCCACATGCAAAGTTACATAAATAATTTCAACTCCCCTATTTTTGATTTCTTCTAAAAGTTCTTCGGTAAAATGTAAGCCAGCGGTAGGAGCGGCAGCACTCCCCGTATTTTTCGCATAGACCGTTTGATAACGAGATTGGTCTTGTAATTTTTCATGGATATAAGGTGGAAGAGGCATCGTCCCTAGCTTATCTAAGATTTCCATTAAAATTCCTTGATAGATAAGTTTTACTTCCACTAAGCCTTCTTCTTTTTTCTTTATTACTTCCATTTTTAATAAACCAGCCCCAAAAGAAAGAATAGTTCCTTCATGAAGTCTTTTAAAAGGTCTGGATAAAGCTTCCCAAACATCGCCTTCAATATTTTTTAAAAGTAAAATTTCTATCACAGCTTTTGTCTCGATCTTTTCTCCAATAAGGCGAGCGGGAATTACTTTGGTATCATTTAAGACTAAGCAATCACCTTTTTTTAAATAATTTTTGATATTTTTAAAAATACTATCTTCATAAGATCCGGTATTTTTATCTAAAACTAAAAGACGAGAATCACTTCTTTTTTTAAGAGGGGTTTGAGCAATTAATTTTTCTGGTAAATTATAATCATATTCTTCTATATTCATTTTATCTATTTCCTTATCTTTAATATTCTTTCAACATCTGCATAGCTTTTAGTAAAATCATCCATAGCTAGATTATGAATATGCATAAATGGTTCGTACATATCTTTTAAGGCCATCGATAAAGTATAATAAGCAAATTGTTGATCATGCGAATTTTTAAGACTAAAGTCTTGATAATTATGATGAAGTCTTTTTAATCTTTCTTCATATAAAGATTCGTTTTCTAAATATAAATTAAAAAAATAGATATCATAATTAAGATGAACTAGTCTTTTTAAAAGATTTTCATAAACATCATAAAAAGAATATTCTTTATAACCTAAGGTCGCATAAACTTCTTCCGTAAAAAAGGTTCGATCAAATATTAAATCCATCGGAATATCTTGCATTACTTCTAAATAGCTTAGCAAAGCATCATACATCTTTGCACTTAAAGCTTTTCCTTTTGCTGTTTTTTCTTTTTGACCAGATAAACGGTAAAGATTAGAACCAGCTAAATTATCTCTTAAATAGTTAGCTAAAGTCGATTTACCTGTTCCTTGAGGTCCTTCAATAATGATTAGTTTGGCTTTTTCCATATACCCTCCTAATATTTAAGAGGAAATTTTTGAGTTAAATTTAAAACTTCCTGACTTAAATTATCTAATATTTCTTTATTATCTTTATTTTTTAAGGCTTTAGCAATAATATGCCCTATTTCTTTAAATTCTTTTTCTTTTAATCCCCTTGTGGTCATCGCTGGACTTCCAAGTCTTATGCCACTGGTGATCATTGGTTTTTCTAAATCATTAGGAATCGTATTTTTATTAACCGTTATATGAATGGTATCAAGTAAATTTTGGGCATCCTTGCCCGTGATATTAGCACAGGCTTTAACATCCACTAAAATAAGGTGATTATCCGTTCCCCCTGAAATAATGCGAAAGCCTTCTTCTTCTAACGCTTGAGCTAAGGCTTTAATATTTTTTAAAACTTGTTCTTGATATGTTTTAAATTCTACTTGTAATGCTTCATAAAAACACTGAGCTTTAGCCGCAATGACATGCATTAAAGGTCCTCCTTGAATGCCAGGGAAGACTGTTTTATCGATTTTTTTAGCTATTTCTTCATTATTAGTTAAAATTATTCCACCTCTAGGTCCTCTTAAAGTCTTATGCGTTGTTGAAGTAACAACATCAGCATAAGGGATGGGTGATGGGTGGATGTTAGTTGCTACTAACCCCGCAATATGCGCCATATCAACCATTAAATAAGCCCCAATTTTATCACAAATTTCCCGGAATTTTTGAAAATCAATGATGCGGGAATAAGCTGATGCCCCCGCAATAATCATCTTTGGTTTTTCTTCTAAAGCCTTTTTTTCTAAAGCAGCATAGTCAATCATTTCTGTTTTAGGATCAACATCATAATCAATAATTTGATAGTCTTGCCCTGAAAAAGATAAAGGATGACCATGCGTTAAATGC
>CANQIU010000060.1 GCA_947624145.1 uncultured Bacilli bacterium
TGAATACATCTTTGCGGCTATGTTGAAAGGCCAAATGATGAATCGGGTTGAAAGGTTAGTTTCCGCCTCATTTGCGAAGATGGAAGGCGCTAGTTTCGTAGCTTTAACCGAAACTAATCCCGCTCGAGGTGAAAAAAGCGTTAAGTTAGGGGCAGCCGATGAATGGTATAATGCTTTAGATGAAAAAACAGTGCCAACTTTAATGGAAAAAACTCATGGTGGTTTTGATGTTGTAATTGAATGTGTAGGCAATGCTGCGGCTGTTAATAGTGCGCTTGCCATGGTAAAACCAGGAGGTATAGTTGTTTTAGTTGGTGTATCTTTAGAACCAGTGGCTTTATATAGTGCAATGGCTGTTACCAAGGAATTAGTTTTACAAGGGGCAATTGCTTATGATGTTAATGAATTTAAAGCTTGTGTAAAACTTATTGCGGAGAAAAAACTTAATGTAATGAAGTTTGTTGATGATATTGTTCCTTTAAGTAAGGTACAAGAGTCTTATGAAAGACTTACAAGTGGTAAGGATTCAGCTGTTAAAATTTTAGTGGATCCAAATAAAGAATAAAAAGTTTAGATAGAATTAAAACGGGAATTAATCTCGTTTTTTTGTTTAAAAAAGATGGAAAGTGCTATAATAATAAAGGAGGATTTAACTATGGATAAGTTAGAAGAAAAATATATTAAATTATTAATTGATCGTTGTCTTAGTTTTGAAAAAACGAAGATTTTATTTATCTCTTATGATGTTGCTAATCAAGATTTTATTGATAAATTACAAAGATATGCTATAGATAAAGGAATAGAAGTTTATTTACAAAAGAACGATATCTATCAAAAACATGATATTTTAAAAAAGATAAAGTTAGAAGATATCAAAAAAGAAGAGTATTTTACTTCAAAAGATTGGGATGAATATGCTAAGAAAGATGCAGCTTTTTTAATGATTGCAAGTGAGTTTCCGGGAGTTATGGATGATATTGAGGCAGACAAAATTGCTGAGGCAAGTAAAGTTAGAATGGCTACTAAAAAAGTTTATCGACAAAAACAAATGGATAATGAATTATCTTGGTTAATTGCCGTTTTCCCTAATAAATGTTGGGCAAAAGCTAAATTTCCTGATTTAAGTACCGAGGAAGCCTATGAAAAACTCTTTAATCTTATGATGGAAGTTGTTTTATGTCAAGAAAAAGATCCTATTGTTGCTTGGAATAAACAATTAGAAAAACAAAGTAAAATGATGCAAAAATTAAATGAATTAAAGATTAAAAGTTTGCATTATAAAAACAAGTTAGGAACAGATTTAAAAATTGGGTTAAGTAGTGAAGCTCTATGGCAATCAGCTGGCGAAAATGATTTTAAAATGATTGTGAATATGCCAAGCTATGAGGTTTTTACTTCTCCTGATAAAACTAAAACTGAGGGAATTGTTTATGCCTCAAAACCTTTAATGTATAACTCTAGTTTAATTGAAGACTTTTGGGTAGAATTTAAAGATGGTAAAGTTATTAACTATGATGCTAAGACCGGCAAAGATATTTTAAAAGGCTTAATTGAAGCGGAAGAAGGCATGAAATATTTAGGAGAATGTGCTTTAGTTGATAAAAATTCCCCTATTGCTAAGACTAATTTTGTTTTTGGTGAAACTTGCTTAGATGAGAATGCCTCTTGTCATATTGCTTTAGGTGCTGGTTTTAAAGAATGTATTGCTAATAGTGATAAGATGAATAAAGAAAAACTAGAGGAAATAGGCTTAAATGAGGCAGCTAATCATGTTGATTTTATGATTGGAACGGATGATCTTTCGATTGAAGCTGAAACTAATGAAGGCGTTGTGCAAATATTTAAAGATGGAACATTTAATATTTAAGTTAATAGTAAAATTGACATAACACTTAAAATATGTTATTATTTATCTGTACATAATATTTTGAAAAATGGGAGGATTATTTTATGGATAATGAAAAATTTTTAAATGTTATATCAGAAAATACTGCTTATACAGCTCGTGAATTAAACGATTTGTATAGTGACAGTGTAGAATTAGCTTTTGAGATATATCAACCTAATCGCTTGCCCGATTATTATAAAAATGGATGTATTCCAGAGTATGGAGAACCATTTTTAAAACTTTGTGAAGAATCAGAGTTTTTGGCTAAAAGTGCTTTTTACAATAATTTATCACCTAGATATGGCGTTATTTATACAGCGAATAGTAACAATAGAGCAAGTGGTATGATTGATTTACAAAAGTTAATAGAAACGCTTAAAGAAGAATATAACATTCCTTGTTATATATCAAAATTATATGAAAATATTTATTATTTTTATTTTAATGCTATTCCTAAAAAAGAGCCAGATAATCAAAGAAATATTTAAAAAAATTATATTCTAATAATAATTTATAGATTTAAATTAAGCAAGAAATTGCTCTTTTTTTCTTTAAAATAGTATTGCAAAAGAGATGATTATAATGAATTTTGCTTATTTAGTTAATAAAGATCATTTTTTACCTAGTTGCTTTGAACCCGCTAAACTTTATACTTTGCCAAATAATAAAAAAATTGATGCAAGAATTATAGCTTATTATATTTATTTAAAAGAAGAAGCTTTAAAAAATGGTTTTAATATTACCATTGATAGTGCTTATCGTTCTTATCTTTATCAAGAAAAATTATTTAAGGAAAGCATTAAAGAAAAAGGGGTGGAAGAAACTTTAAAAATGGTTGCTATTCCAGGGGCTTCGGAGCATCAAACAGGGTTAGCCATTGATTTAGGTTATTATGATAAATTAGGTTATCATGAAGATGTATCGGATAATCCTTTGTTAGTTGATTGGCTTAAAGATAATTCTTATAAATATGGTTTTATTTTAAGATATCTTCAAAATAAAGAACATATAACTCTTTATAAATATGAACCATGGCATTTTCGGTTTGTTGGTATACCTTTAGCTTATGTTTTAAAACATAATAATCTTACTTTAGAAGAATATTACTTAAATCCCAAAAAATATCAAAATATTATTAGTAACTTTGATTATCCTAACATTGTTACCTATGCCCAAATATGTGCCTTACTTCTTTTATTAAAGAAGAAAGTATCTTTAAAAGAATTAGCTAATTTTATTAATATTTATAAACAAAAAAATCCTAATACAATTGTCGTATCATCTAGTTTAAACTATATTAAAGGACTTCAAAAAAAAGATAATTATTTATATATAAATGATATAGATAAAGATGAATTAATTTATTTTATTAATGATGAATTATTTGATTTTGTTTATAATGATGAAGAATTATCGAGAAAACTTAATATTACTTTATAAGCTTTAATTAAATCATCTTTACTTAAACGGGCATTAGCACTAGAAGGACTGGGAAGACAAAATAAAGGAAGATTTGTTTGAAAATGTTTAGTAAAGATTTTATAAGCTGTTTGGCCGGTGCAAAAGATAGCTTTAATTGGTGCCTTAGCTAAAATTATATTAAGATCATTGATTTCCACATTTTTAATCGAAGAGTCACTTGAGGAAGTTATATCACATTTAGCAATGGTATCCCACATGGCTATTTTTTGTTTTAATAAAAATTCTTTTTTTGAAGATGGAGTAGGTAGTTTAACATTAAATAGGCTTTCTAAAATGGGCCAAAAACGATTTTGGGGATGTGCATAGAAAAATTGTTTTTCTCGTGAAACTTTACTTGGCATACTGCCTAAGATTAAAATTTGCGAATATTCATTATAAATAGGCTTTATATTATGTACTGTTTTCATATAATTTATTATACACGAAAATGAATTGCTGTAAACATAAAAATAAAGTATAATTTTAATAAGAGGTGTTTGTCATGAATAAATTTGAAACAGATTCAAGAAAAGTAAAACAAGGTCAAATCTTTGTGGCTATTAAAGGACATACGGTTGATGGTCATGATTATATTGAAGAGGCTGTTAAAGCAGGAGCTAGTGAAATAGTTTGTGAACATCCAGTTAAGGCCAATGTTAAAGTAACCGTAGTACCTTCAAGCTTAGATTATTTAAAAGAAAATTTAGCCTTAGAATATAAAGATAAATTAAGTAAATTAAAAATTATTGGAGTAACGGGCACTAATGGTAAAACAACTACTTGTTATTTAACTTATCAACTTCTTAATTTACTTAATGTTAAAGCAGCTTATATGGGAACAATTGGTTTTAAGTATCAAGATATGGATATAACTTTAGAAAATACGACACCCGATATTTTAACTTTATATAATTTATTACTAGAAGCACTAGATAAAGGTTGTGAAGTTGTCGTAATGGAAGTTAGTAGTCATTCTTTAGCATATGAAAGAATATATGGTTTAAAACTTGATATTGCCGCCTTTACTAATTTAACAGAAGATCATTTAGATTATCATAAAACAATGGAAAATTACTTAAATGAAAAATTAAAAATTATTAATTATTTAAAAGATAATGGAAAGTTATTAGTTAATAGTGATGATGAAGCTCATCAAAAGTTCTTAGAAAAAAATAAAGGAGGAATTACTTTAGGTTTAAATGGTGATTTTAGAATTAAAGATTTTAAGATTAAACCAAATAAAACTGATTTAGAATTTAGCTATCATAATAAAGATTATAAAGTAACTACTAATTTAACTAGTAAGTTTAATGTTTATAATTATTTAACGGCTTTAGCACTTGTTCATTTGTTAGGATATTCAATTGAAGATATAATTTTAAAAACTAAAGATATTATGCCGCCTAAGGGAAGATGCGAAACTCATGAAGTTAATGATGCTTATGCTGTCATAGATTATGCTCATACACCGGATGCAGTTGAAAAAGTTATTAAAGCTTATAATGAACTTAAAACAAATAGAGTTATTACAATCATAGGATGTGGTGGGGATAGAGATCCTCTTAAAAGACCTATCATGGGTTCTATTGCGGTCAATTTAAGTGATTATGTTATCTTTACTTGTGATAATCCAAGAACGGAAGATCCTCAAAAAATAATGGAAGATATTTTAAAGGGAGTTAAAAAGAATAACTATGAAGTTATAATGGATAGAAGAGAAGCAATTAAAAAAGGAATCGATTTGCTTAATAAAGAAGATATCTTGCTAATTTTAGGAAAAGGCCATGAAGACTATCAAATCATTGGCCATACTAAGTATCATTTAGATGATGTCGAAGAAGTGGAAAAGTGGAAAAAAACACGTTAGTATTTACAGCCATGTCAAAAGATAAGTGAATTATCACTTATTTTTTTAGTTGTTGTAACTCAGCTAATGTATAAGGATTATCTTCGACAAG
>CANQIU010000061.1 GCA_947624145.1 uncultured Bacilli bacterium
CATAAAATAAACGACCTCCTTTAAACAAAAAAAACTTAACATATGTCTCTTCAGACACAGTTAAGCTAAAAAGGTCAGTAATTTTTTATAAGATATTGTCAAGTAGCAAAAGACATATGCTCTGCATAAATAAAAACGGTAAAAAAAGTTAGCTTTCGTGGTTAACAATTTTACTGTTTTTTTGGCCATAAAAAAAACCATTTAAGGTTTTTTTATTCAGCTTGAGTTTGATTAGCATTTTGATATAGATTAGTAATTAAATTAGTATATTGTTGTTTAACTTTATCATCTTGAATTTCCATTCCATATTTTTGACGATAATGTTGTTGGGAAGTAACACTAATATCATTGTGATCATTAATATAATCTTCAACTAAATCATCAATAATTTCATCTTTTAAAGTATCTAAAGATTCTTTTTCATAAGACTTAGTTTTTAATATAACATGGTAACCAAGTTCTGTGGTAATAACATCAGTTGAGAAAGCACCATCTTTTAATTTATAAGCATGTTCTAGTAATTCATCATATTGTTTACTTAAATCCCCAAAAGTAATTCTACCTAAAGAACCATCTTTACTCTTTGTTGCTTCATCTTCAGAATATTCTTTAACTAATTCTTTAAAGGTTTTTTCTACATCATCAGTATTTTTTAATTTTTCAATAATTTCTTTAATAGTATCTTGAGCTTTAGTTTCAGCTTCTTTTTTTTCATCACTTGTCATATCATCTGTTACTTTAGGAGTAACTAAAATATGACTTATTTCCACATCACCTTTAACAACATCATTATAATATTTTTCAATATCTTCATCTTTAATTTGTTCTTTAGCATATCCTTCTTTCATAGCATAATACATTTCATTATTAAAGATAGCTTTTTGATAAGCATCAATTGAAGAATATCCCATTTGATATAAAGATAATTCTAATTGACTTTTCCCATTTTGTTCAATTAATGAATTAATAACATTTTCCGCATAAGCTTCTGCATCTTCTTTTTCATCTTTAAATTCATGATCAAAGATATATTCATCAACTAAATTAATTAAACTAGCTAAAGCATAATCTACTTTCATATTATTATATAGCTCATTAGCACTAATCATATCCCCATTTTCAAAAGTAACTATAGCATCATCACCATTAGATAGCTTAGGTACCTTTCCACATCCTGTTAAGGCTAAACTTATAGCACATAACGCAAATATTTTTTTCTTCATTTTTCCTCTCCTATCAGTTTTTATTATACCAATATTCTTAAGTAAATACAACAAAATTCACCTCTTTTTGCAATTTATAAGTTTATAAAAGCACGCACCAAACTTAAACTTTTCCATACAATATTAATGAAAAGACAAAATAAAAGGAGGAAAGTTATATGAATCAATGTGGAAATGGCCTTGGGGCTGCAATAATCTTAGTTCTATTCATTTTATTAATTATTATACTAGGGGCTTTCATTTAATTTTTATATAAATTTTAAATTAAGGAGGTTAAATTATGTGTTGTCAAAACAACTCAGGTGGTAGCAATAATAATTCTGGATACAATTACTTCTTTATTGTATTAATATTATTTATTTTACTTGCTATCATTTGGGGTGGAGCTTTTGCTTATTAGCAATAAGCTCTTTTTTTAAATATTTTTCTTTTATTTTCTTAAAAGTATGTTATAATAAAGACATAAGGAGTAAGATATGGAAGTAAGAGATTTAGGTTTAATTGTTATGGAAAATTGTCAAGAATTAGGGGGTAGGGTTGATCAAAAAATACAAGAATTACGAAATACTAGAAAAAGTTTTATAATCCCCATTGAAGAAGTAAGATTTAAAGATGGAGAAGCTAAGGTAGTGATAGAAGAATCAATCAGAGGCAAAGATTTATATATCTTAAGTGATACCCATAATTATAGTATTACTTATCCTATGTATGATTTTGTTAATCATAAAAGTCCTGATGATCATTTTATGGATTTAAAAAGAACTATTTTAGCGACAATGGGGCATGCGGAAAGGTTAAATGTGGTAATGCCTTTGTTATATGCTTCAAGGCAACATCGCCGCAAAAGAAGAGAATCCCTTGATTGTGCTTGGTCACTACAAGAACTAGCTCATTTAGGGGTTTCCGAAATAATAACATTTGATGCTCATGATCCTAATGTTCAAAATGCTATTCCGATGTTACCATTTGATAATTTTTATACGACTAATGATATGCTTAAAGAATTTTTAAGTAGGGAAGATTTTAAAAGAGAAGATACGATGGTTATTAATCCTGACTCTGGTGCATCCGACCGAGCACGATATGTAGCCGATATTTTAGGAACCGAAGTAGGAGGATATCAAAAAAGAAGAGATCATTTTCATGTCGAAAATGGCCAAAATCCGATTGTTTCCCATGAATATAATGGAAAAGATGTTTTAGGAAAAACGATTATTATTGTTGATGATATGCTCGCAAGTGGAACCTCAATGTTAGATGCGGCAAGAGATTTAAAAGAAAGAGGGGCAAGCAAGATTTATTTCTTTGTAACCTTCGCTTTATTTACTAGTTTAACTAAAGAAATAGAAGAGGCTTATGCTGATAAAATCTTTGAACGAATCTACGCAACTAATTTAAATTATGTTCCAAAAAGTATTTTAGAAAAAGAATGGTTTTGTTCAGTAGATATATCGGAATATTTAGCCAAGATAATTGATACTTTAAATCAAAATCGTTCCATCTCTGATTTAATCCATGATAACTCAGCTTTACAACTTGTAAGAAAGAAGAATGAATAATGGAAAATTATTATGATAAATGTAAGGCTAAAATAAAAAGTATCATTGAAGAAGAACAAGCCAAAAAAGCTTTAGAAAGTCATAAAGAATATAATCAAGCAAATAACCAAATTAAAGCTTTTTATGCCTATAAATCATTTATTGGAGATGTTTTACCTCTTATTTTTGATCGGTATATTGCTTATGAACTTAAAACTGATGTTTTAAGTTCGGAAGATACTTTTGATATCAAGAGGGAATATATGCAATTTGGTTTATCTATTGTCGCGGTTCCTAATGATTCTTTTAAATATACTTATAATAAAAAAGATCATAAGAATTATTTAATAGTTGAACCAGAAATATTTACGATATTTTTAGATTATTTAAAAAGAATGGTTTCGCGGAATAATTTATCAATGAGCGAAAAATATCAAAGTAGAACCGATTATGATTTAGAAAATTATAATAAGGAATATTATGAAAATTATTATGCTCTTGATTTAAACATTTCATCACCAATAAAAGATTTAATCGATTGTTATTATAATGAATTACAAGCCCTAGAATTAATGGAACAAGAAATAAACATATTAAAAGAAGATTACCAAATAAAAGAAGATTTACATAAATAAGGAGAAAATTATGAAAGAAAAATATGGATTTTACAAAGTATATGATGATAGTATTAAAGAAATAACTGAACAAATAAACCAAAATATGCAAATATTAAATATAGATTATAAAAAAGATTATGAAGAAACTATAAAAATAATTAAAGCTTTTTATGCTTATAAATCTTTTGTTATTGATTATCTTGCCAAATCTATCGAAATATTTATCAATAGGGAAAAATCAAAATATAAAGATAAAACGGATATCAATGATTTTTATGATGACTTTTATAATGAATTTAATAATCTAAGACATTTAGAATTTCAAATAGTAGCTATATCTAATGGAGAATTAACTTATGATAAATATGATAATATTTTAGTAAATAACTCTATACATTTTGAATTTTGTGGGTATATTCAAAGAATGATGATTCGCCAAAAATTCTATAGTTATTTTATGAGATCAGATTATCAATCTAGAATAATATTGGGTTTAGATAATGAATATGATAAACTTTTTTTTGTAAGTAGATTTTCTGCATTGTTATCAATAAAAGATTTAATTGATTGTTATTATAACGAATTACAAGCTCTAGAATTAATGGAAGAAGAAATAAATATATTAAAAGAAGATTATCAAATAAAAGATGATATATCTTTAGAAAGAAAAATAAATTAAAAGATAATTATGCAAGAAAAGTATGGATTTTATCAAGAAATTAATAATCAAATTATATCTTCTTTAGAATCTATTAGAAAAAATATTCGCCTGTCTATTTATGATTATAGAAAAGATTATGAAGAAACTAAAAATCTAATTCAAGCCTTTAAAGCTTATAGTTATTTTATAAAAGATTATCTTCCAAAAATTATAAATAATTTTATTAATACTAAGATACCTATTTTAGTAGAGACTTTAGAAAGGGACTTTAATATCGAAAATACCGATATAATGAAACATGAAGTTAATTTTAGTTTTATTATTTCTAAATATCCGCTTTATTCAGAAAATAATTTTTTAAATGATGAAAATAGTTATTATGATTTTATAGATTATATATTTAGAATGATTGATAGAGCAAATATAGATTATAATAGTGATACAGGTTATTTAGAAGATTATACTAATAAAAATCATCCTTGGATTAATGTTGATGCCTATAAATTTAGTATTTCAACAAGTATTAAAAATTTAATTGATTGTTATTATAATGAATTACAAGCTCTAGAATTAATGGAAGAAGAAATAAACATATTAAAAGAAGATTATCAAATAAAAGATTCTAAGTTAGTTTTAAAAAATACTTAAGGCCTTAAGCTTTAAGTATTTTAATTTGGTAAAGGAACTATATTAAGATCAGTTCCCATCGATTCTAATATTCCTACATATTTAGTATATAATCTTTGATAATCTTTTAAATAACTATCATCAGTCATTTTGCTAAAAGGAATAACTTTATGATTACTATGTGTTGCTGTAGTTATAGGATTTCCGGTATAAGAAGTAAAAATCATTTCTCCTCCTAAATTATCAATCGTTATATCTATCTTATCTTTATCAACAGTTTTAGTAATATCTAAAGTAGCTAAAACACTAATAAGTTTATTATAATCATCTGTGCCATATTGATTTGAAATAAAATTACCTAAAGAGTAATAAACTAAAGTATCATCTATCCAAGCTACAGGTTGTAAAACATGAGGGTGATTGCCAATTATAATATCAACCCCTAAGCTAGCTAAATATTCGGCAATCTCTTTTTGTTTGGCATTAGGTTTAGATTGATATTCAGTACCCCAGTGCAT
>CANQIU010000062.1 GCA_947624145.1 uncultured Bacilli bacterium
ACTGCTTTAGATTACAACTTAAATGGCAATTGTATAACTAAAACTAGAGATGGAAAAAACAAATATTATAAATATGTCTTAGAAGCTAAAGTAGTGTTTGGTAATATGCTTATTAGTATTGATTCGGAATGGATCGAAAATAATAAATTAAATAATGATAAGGAAAAACAAGATTGTGAAGTTAATGCATTTAAAAGAATGGCACCTAGAATAAAGAAAAATTATCCCAAATTAAAATTTATAGTTACTGGTGATGCTTTATATGCTACTACTCCTATGATTAATCTTTGCCAAAAATATAATTGGAACTACATTTTTAATCTAAAAAAAGATAGATTAAAAAATATTTATGAAGAATTTGAAGAAAATATCAATTGTGAAAATGAAGTAAAAAAAGAAAATTATTTTTTATCATCTAATATCTTTTTCAAAGATAACTATGTAAATGCTTTTCGATATACAGAAATAAAAGAGAATAAGACTACTATTTTTAATTATATTTCTGACTTAAAAGTAGATAACTATAATATTGAAGAAATTGTTATCATGGGTAGACGACGTTGGAAAATTGAAAACGAAGGTTTTAATGAGCAAAAAAAGGGGACTTACAAAATAAGTCATTTATGTAGTAGATTTGAAAATGCCTTAAAAATTCATTACTTATTTATCCAAATTGCTCATACAATTAGGCAATTACTTGAATTAGGTTCTTTAGTTGTTAAAGAAATGAAAAGATTTGTAACAAAAAAAGAAATAAGCAAAAATATCACCAACACGCTTATTTCTTCAACAATCACAAATCTAGAAAGCTTAAATTTAAACTTTCAACTCCGATTTGATGATTAAATTATATCAAAATAATTGTTCTTTGAAAACTAATGTTGGTGATATTTTATTAAAAAAACTTCTTCTTGTTTTGTTATGCCTTAATTTATGCGAAAAAAAACTTTATGACTTTTTTCATCTTCAAATTTCATAAAGTTTTTCTTTTTTAATTAATTTACTCTTTTTTTCTGTAGACAAAGAAAATAGTAGTAAATTTTTAATAAATTTGATATCATTTTAAATGAAAGAAGGATTTTTATGAAAAGAATATTAACTGGCTTAAAACCAACAGGTGATATTACCTTAGGTAACTATATAGGCGCTATTAAGCCTATGGTTGAAAGACAAAATGATTATGATTCATATCTATTTGTTGCCGATTTACATGCTTTAACTATTTACCAAGATCCCGAAGAGTTAAAAAGTAGGATTAAGAAGTTTATTGCAATGTATCTTGCTTGTGGAATTGACCCTAAGAAAAATACGATTTATATTCAATCCGAAAATGAGTTTATTCCCGCGATGTCTTTTTTACTTGAATGTACTACTACTTATGGCGAAGCATCCCGGATGATTCAATTTAAAGAAAAAAGTAAGGCTAATGCTAACTTTTCAGTAGGCTTACTTACTTATCCTATTTTAATGGCAGCCGATATACTATATTGTGATGCAGATTTAGTCCCTGTAGGTATTGATCAAAAACAACATGTCGAACTAGCTAGAAATATTGCGGAAAGATTTAATCATAAGTATGGAAATACTTTTGTCTTACCGGAACCTTTAATAAATGAAAAGACAATGAAAATATTTGATTTAAAAAATCCAACGAAAAAAATGAGTAAATCTGAAGAAAATCCCGCGGGAGTTATAAGTCTATTTGATGATATTGAAGTTATTAAAAATAAAATAATGAAAGCTACAACGGATAGTTTAAATCATGTTGCTTATGATATAGAAAAGCAACCAGGTATAACAAATTTAATTAATATTGTTTATGCCTTAACTAACCAAAGTATTGAAGATATTGTATCTTCATTTGCCAGTAAAGGTTATGGGGAATTTAAGACTTATGTTGCCGAGACAGTAGCATCTTTTATTCAAGATATTCAAACTAAGTATAAACAAATAATCGCTAGTAAAGAACTTGATGATATTTTAAATAAGGGTAAAGAAACATCTATAAAACTTGCTCAAGAAAAATATAAGTTAATGAAAGAAAGAATGGGCTTAGGACGCTAGATAAGAATCTTTTAGGATTCTTTTTTTTATGTTTGTCAAGTTGACCAAGAGTCTCTTGACTAAACAAATGTTTGCTTTTATAATGTTATCATAAAGGAAAGGATGGTTTAAAATGAATATCAAGGATATTTGCAAAAGATTAGAATATTTACCTAAAGAAATAAATTCTTTAAGTAAAAGAAAGGAATTTTTATTTCATTTAAAGGATGAGTTTTTAAAAAAAGAACAGAAGTATAAAGAATTTAATTATTCTAATGAAGCAGGTATAAAAGCTTTATTTAATAAAATTAATTTATTAAATGAAGAAATAAAACAACTTTGTTATAAAGAAGAATTTTTAAAAGAAGAATTAAAGTTTTATCAAAAAAGATTAGGTAAAATAAAAGATTTTTTAAGTGATAATGATTATGAAAAAGAAATATATAAAGAAAAATATATTCAAAATTATAGTATGACAAAAATATCAATTAGACATAATAATATTCAAGATTCAACCATAAGAAATATTTTAAAGAAAGTAGAAGAAGATTTAGAAAAGTTCTTAAGTGATGATTTATTTAATGATTGGCTTGCGAAGAAGATGATTTTATAATATAATAGGGGTGTTGGAAGGAAGATATAAAATGAAAGATAATGTAAAAGAATATGAAATTAAATTAGGGGAAGAATGGACAAATATTCTTGATAAAACTTTTAAAAAGAAAAATAATGAAACAAAAATTGATGGTTTTAGAAAAGGAAAAGCTCCTAAAGATGTTTATTTAAAACATTTTGGCATTCAATCATTATATGCTGATTCTATAGATGAAGCGATTAATGTTGCTTATCAAAAGCTAGTTAAAGAAAATGAAATTAAACCAGTTATTACGCCAAGTGTTGATGTTACGGGCTTAAGTGATGCTAATGTTATTTTAAAATTTACGGTTATTTCTAAACCAAAAGTTACTTTAGGTGATTATAAGAATTTAAAAGTTAAAAAAGATAAAGTTGAAGTAACAGAAGAAGAAATAAATCATGAAATTGAACATTTAAGAAGTCATATGGCCGATATAGTGGTTAAAGAAAAAGGCGTTATTGCAGAAGGTGATACAGCCGTTATTGATTTTGATGGCTATGTTGATGGTAAAGCTTTAGATGGTGGTAAAGCCGAAAATTATCCTTTAGAAATTGGTAGTAATTCCTTTATTCCCGGATTTGAAGAAGGCTTAATTGGTCTTAAAGCGGGCGAAGAAAAAGAATTAAAACTTAAATTTCCAGAAAATTATGTGGCTGATTTAAAAGGAAAAGATGTTTTATTTAAAGTTAAAGTAAACGAAGTTAAAACTAAAGTATATCCTGAAATGGATCAAGCTTTCTTTGATGATTTAGGCTATGAAAATGTTAAATCAGAAAGTGATTTAAGAAATAAGATTAAAGATGAAATAAAGCAAGATAAAATGCATCAAGTAGATGATAAATTCTTAGATGCTTGTCTAGAAGCGGCTGCTAAGAATATGGAAGTAGATATTAATGAAGAAATTGTTCATGAAGAAGTTCACCGGATGATTGAGCAATATGCGAGTCAACTTAGAATGCAAGGTATGAATATTGATGATTATTATAAATTAACAAATACAACAGAAGAAGATTTACATAAACAAATGGAACCAGAAGCTTTAAAAAGAGTTAAGTATCGTTTCTTAATCGAAACAATTGCCGAGGTAGAAAAACTAGAATTTACGGATGAAGAAGCTGATAAAAGAGCTGAAGAACTTGCCCAAAATTATGGCGTAACAAAAGAACAATTACTAGAAGACTATGGCGGTATGGAAATAGTTAAGTATGATATGAAAATGCATAAAGCTATGGAAATCTTAAAAGAAGCTAATGAAAAATAAAAAATTATCGGTTTTATGAAAGCCGATAATTTTTTTAAGATAAGGCAACATCTAAAATCATCATTATTAAAAATCCTAAGATTGTAAATAAAGCCATTAAGTCTTTTCTTTTATTAGTTTGACTTTCGGGGATTAGTTCTTGAACAACCACATAAATCATGGCGCCACCCGCAAAGGCTAGTAAAAAGGGAAGAAGAATTCGCACTTTCATAACTAAAATAGCGCCGATTAAAGAAGATATTGGTTCTACAATTCCGCTTAAAGAACCAATAATAAAGGCTTTTTTACTCGACATACCATCTCTTTTTAAAGGAAGAGATATAGCACTTCCTTCGGGAAAGTTTTGAATGCCTATGCCTAAGGCTAGCATTAAAGCAGCGCCTAAAGTTGCCCCATTTAAATTATAACCAATAGAACCAAAAGCAACCCCAACTGCCATACCTTCCGGAATATTATGAAGAGTAATCGATATAATAAGCATTAAAGAACGTTTCATTTTTGATTCGTTCTGATTTTTTTTAGCAATAACATTATAGATTTTATCGCCGCCAAAAAGAAGAAGACCCCCAAAAGTTACTCCTAAAGAGACAATAAGCCAAGAATTTAAGTTTAATTCTGTACACATTTCTAAGGCCGGGGTTAAAAGTGACCAGAAGGTGGCCGCTAACATAACACCTGAGGCTAAACCTAGCATGCCATCCATAATATTTTTATTAACTTTTTTAAATAAGAAAACAACCGAGGCCCCTAAGGCGGTGATTCCCCAAGTGAAAAGACCAGCTAAAAGAGCTTGATAAGCAAAGTTAAGGGTTTTAAACCATGCCATAAATAAAATTCACCTCTATAAGTAAGGTATGAATATTTAAAAAAAGGTTTAATTTTTTTCTTGCTTATTTTTCAATATGTCTCTATAATTAGGATAGGATAAGGTGAAGAGTAATGGAAGAAAAGAAAACTAAAATAAAAAAGAAAAAGAAAAATAATCAAACTAAAAATTCTAAAAAACAAATAAAAAAGACTAAAAAGGGCTTTACATTAATTGAGTT
>CANQIU010000063.1 GCA_947624145.1 uncultured Bacilli bacterium
AACATTTTAAGTATTGGGCAAATATTAAATATTCCGAGTAATATGGCATCTAATGAAACATACATAGTTAAATCTGGAGATACATTATATAGTATTGCTGGTCGATTTAATACCAGTGTTGATGCCTTAATAAAACTAAACAATTTAGAAACTAATACTCTTACTATTGGTCAACAATTATTAATTCCCTAATCTTTAAGTATTGAAACAAACTTTCAATACTTTTTTAAACAAATTATAAAACCTGTGCTATAATATTTTTCGGGTAGTAAAAATGATAAGAAGTTATAAAATAGGCTTAGATATAGGTTCAACTACAGTTAAAATAGTTATAATGGATAATAAATATAATATATTATATAAAGATTATAAGAGACATTTATCTAATACTAAAAAGACGATAATTGGTCTTCTTAAGTCAGGCTTAAAAAAAGTAGGAGAAGGCCGCTATTCCTTAGTTTTAACGGGAAGTGGAGCCATATCTTTAGCTAACTACTTAAAAGTTTCTTTTGTGCAAGAAGTAATTGCTTGTAAAAATGCCATTATGAAATATAATCCTGATGTTGATGTTGCCATTGAACTTGGTGGAGAAGATGCCAAAATTATTTATTTTGATCAAACGATTGAAGAAAGAATGAATGGTTCTTGTGCGGGAGGAACTGGGGCATTCTTAGACCAAATGGCTATTTTATTAAATACAACAACTAAGGGTTTAAATGATTTAGCTTTAAAAGGCGAAGTTATATATCCTATTGCCTCAAGATGTGGCGTATTTGCCAAAACAGATGTCCAACCTTTACTTAATGAAGGCGTTAAAAAAGAAGATATTGCTTTATCTATTATGCAAGCAGTTGTTAATCAAACTATAAGTGGTCTAGCTTGTGGAAAACCTATAAGAGGCAAAGTTATTTTCTTAGGAGGTCCTCTAAATTATTTAAGTACCTTAAAGATGCGTTTTATTAAAACTCTTGATTTAAAAGAAGATGAAGTTGTTTCTGTAAAAGATGCCAATCTTTGTGTTTGTATGGGAGCAATATTAGATAAGAGTAAAAGAAAATACTACACATTAGAAGAACTAAATGAATTAATTTTAAAAATAAAAAACTTTAAAGAAGATGTATCAACTAGTTTAGAAGCTTTATTTACTGATGAAGAAGATTATCAAAAGTTTTTAGTAAGACATAATAAATATAAAGTTAAAAGAAAAGATCTAGCTACCTATAAGGGAGATGCCTTCTTAGGAATTGATGCGGGTTCGACAACAGCTAAAATCGTTTTAATTGATAATGAAGGTTCTTTATTATATGAAGATTATCAAAGTAATAAAGGAACACCTTTTGATACTGTTAAAAATATGCTAAATAATTTATATCGTATTTTACCTAAAGATGTGCTTATTCGTTCAAGTGGATCAACAGGTTATGGTGAAATGCTAATAAAAACAGCCTTTAATTTAGATATCTCAGAAGTAGAAACAATTGCTCATTTTGAAGCGGCTAACTATTTTTTAAAGGGTGTCGAAAGTATCATTGATATAGGTGGCCAAGACATGAAATATATTCGTATTAAGGATAATGCTGTTAATAGTATTATGCTTAATGAAGCTTGTTCTTCCGGATGTGGCTCTTTTATTGAAACCTTAGCTAAATCATTAAATATAAGTATTGATGAATTTGTTAAATTAGCTGTCAGTTCTAAAAATCCTTTAGATTTAGGTTCCCGTTGTACGGTTTTCATGAATTCCAAAATTAAACAAACGCAAAAAGAAGGCCGTCCTTTAGCCGATATATTTGCGGGCCTTTCTTATTCGGTTATTAAAAATGCCATAACCAAAGTTATGAAAATAAGAGATACGAGTACAATTGGTAATAAAATCGTTGTGCAAGGGGGAACATTTTTAAATGATGCAGTCCTAAGAGCTTTTGAAAAAATTATGGGTAAAGAAGTTATAAGACCCGACATTGCAGGTTTAATGGGAGCTTATGGAATAGCTTTAATAGCTAAAAATAATTATGAAGAATATCCGGATAAAGATGTTGTTAGTTCAATTTTAACCTTAGATCAAATCAATTCTTTAGAAGTTAAGGTAAGTCATACAAGATGCCAAGGCTGTGAAAATCATTGTGCTTTAACAATAAATAATTTTAATAAAAAAATATTTATATCTGGCAATAGATGTGAAAGAGGCAGTGGAAATAATGGTAGTAATAATACTTTACCAAATATGTATAAATGGAAGTATGAACGCCTCTTTAATTATGAACCAATTGCTAGTCCCAAAAGAGGTGAAATCGGCATTCCACGGGTTTTAAACATGTATGAAAATTATCCTTTATGGTTTACTATTTTTACCGAATTAGGCTTTAGAGTTATCATTAGTGATAGTTCCAGTCGAGCTTTATACGAAACAGGCATTGAATCTATTCCTAGTGAATCTGTTTGTTATCCCGCTAAGCTTGTCCATGGCCACATTAAAAACTTAATTAATAAGGGCGTTAAAACAATCTTTTATCCATGTTTAAAATATGAAAGAGATAAGTTTGCCTCTTCCGATAATCATTATAATTGCCCAATCGTGCAAAGTTATTCTGAAGTTATAAAACTGAATATGGAAGATTTAAAAAAACAAAAGATAAAATATATTAATCCTTTTTTACCTATTGAAGAAGAAAGTTTAGTTAAAAGATTTTTAGAATTACCTGAATTTCAAGAATATAATTTTCAAAAAGAGGAAGTTAAAAAAGCTATTCATAAAGGTTTTAAAGAATTAGATAAAGTTCGTTTAGATATTAGAAAAAAAGGAGAAGAATTTCTGCAATATATTAATGAACATAATGAAAAAGCTATTGTTTTAGCAGGTAGACCTTATCATTTAGATAAAGAAGTAAATCATGGTCTTGATACAATGATTAATAGTTTAGGTTTAGCCGTTTTAACGGAAGACTCCATAAGTCATTTAAGTAAAATAAATTCGAAGTTAAGAGTAGTAGATCAATGGTCATATCACTCTAGAGTTTATAATGCCGCGGATGTGGTTAGTCAATATCCTAATTTAGAGTTAGTTGAGCTTAATTCTTTTGGCTGTGGTCTTGATGCCATTGTTACTGATCAAACAGAAGAAATATTAAAAGCTAGTAATAAGTTATATACGACAATAAAAATTGATGAAATAAATAACTTAGGTGCCGTCAAGATTAGAATAAGATCTTTAATTGCTTCTATGCATAAAAGAATAAATAAGCAAAATAATTATCAAACTTATCATTATCAAAAGAATTATTTTAAAAAAGAAGATAGACAAAAGACAATCTTGTTTCCTAATATGTCCGCTAATCATATGCCTATATTTGAAAGCTTACTTAATAGTGAAGGCTATAAGGCTGTATATTTAAAAGAAACTAATGATGCGATGGTTGATACGGGCTTAAAGTATGTTAATAATGATGCTTGTTATCCCGCTATTATTGTTATTGGTCAAATTATTGATGCTTTAAAAAGTGGTAAATATGATTTAAATAATACTTCCGTTATGATAACCCAAACTGGGGGAGGATGTCGAGCAACCAACTATATTGGCCTATTACGTAAAGCTCTAAAAGATGCCGGCTTTAATCAAGTCGATATCTTATCTTTAAATGTTTCTGGTTTAGAAAAAGAACAAGCTTTTAAAATAAGTCTAAGTTTTATTAATAAAGCGGTACAAGCGGTTGTATATGGTGATTTATTAGCTAAATTATTATATGCAACAAGACCATATGAAATTAAAAAAGGTACTAGTCAAAAAACATATAATAAATGGTTAAAAATAGTTTGTGAATCGGTTAAAAATGGTAAAGTTAATGAATATAAAAATAATATTCGATTAATGGTTGAAGACTTTAAGAATATAAAAGTTAAGTTAGTTAATAAACCGAAGGTCGGTATTGTTGGCGAAATATTAGTTAAGTACCATGATTTTGCTAATGATGATTTAATTAAAAAGTTAGAAAAAGAAGGAGCTGAAGTATTTTTGCCAGATTTAATGGGCTTCTTAAAATATTGTTGTTATGATAATGTTATAAATGAAAAATTATTAAAGACGAAAAAAGCTCCTGCTTTATTTAATAAAATGGCTTTAGATATCTTAGATAAATATGAAAATACCGTTAAAAAAGTTTTAGAAAATACTCGGTATAGAAGTGTTACAAATATATATGAATTAGCAAAAAATGTCGAAGGAATAATTTCTACGGGTAATCAAACTGGCGAAGGGTGGTTTCTAACCGCGGAAATGGTAGAACTAATTAAAGAGGGCATACCTAATATTGTTTGTGTTCAACCTTTTGCTTGTCTTCCTAATCATATTGTAGGTAAAAGCATTATTAAAAAAGTAAAAGAATTATATAAAGATGCTAATATTGTAGCTATAGATTATGATCCGGGGGCTAGTCATACTAATCAAATAAATCGTATTAAATTAATGCTTACAGTTGCTAAAGATAATATGACTATTAAAAATTAATATCAAGTAGATTTTACTTGATATTTTTTAGTGTAGTTCGTTACAGACTCCGGCATCAGGAATATAAAAACAATGCGATTTATAGCTACCCGCTAATCTTTGATTATACCATGTGGCTTTACAACTTTGGTTATTACCAGGGGAATAAAACCATAAGGCATTTGTCGCGGGATAATAATATTCGCCTCTTAAAATTCTTTGTGCTAGTTGCTTTTCTAAAGTTGTGGCTTGGGCATTAAATAAACTACTGTTAATTCCTGTGAATTGATTGGGTTGATATATAGCCTCGGTAATCGAATTAATATTTTTGAAAGTTAAACAATTAGCTAAGGCACGATTTACAACCACATTTCCAACCATCAGCATTCCTAAG
>CANQIU010000064.1 GCA_947624145.1 uncultured Bacilli bacterium
AAAAAATTGCAAAAAAAAGATAAAATGTTTTAATTTTTCTTATCTTTTTTATTTTGAGCTGTAAATACTAACTTTAATTTGATTATATTCTTCACACATTTTCTCTAATAATTTAAAGTCACATGTTACATGGTCTAATTTATAATTTAATTTATTATTAATTTTACTTTTATAAATATTATTAGCTTTTTTAATTATTTTTTCTTTTTTACTATTTATATACTTTAATTCTAATCTTAAAAAATTTGCTAGCTTATAATCAGTGATGGCTAATTTATTAATTTCTACAATATTATACTCTTCTTTTTTTACAGGTATCATATTATTTAAATTTATCTGAGAGACTAAGCTAAATAATTTAGTTTTTTTATTATTTATAAACACTAATTCTAAAGAAGGGTCAGTTAAATGCTTTTGAATATATATTTCTTTTTGTTCTTTATTCATGTGATTTGGTTTACTTGTTAAAGGAGCAAAGTATTCCATATCCTTAACTTTTAATAATACTCCTAAATATTTTCGTGATATTTTATTGGGACTAAAACTATCCATAACTCTGTTATCACTTTTCCATAAATATCGGCAATATTCAGGATCTATTTCTACTAAATATAATTTGTTTTTCATACAACCTCCTAAATAAAAAGGTTAGAATAACTAACCTCATCTTTTATAATTGCTTCTTTATGGCTGAGCAATTCCACTTTAAATAATCGCTTCTTGATGGCTGAGCAATTCCACTTTAAATAATCGCCTCTTTATGGCAGGGCAACTCCACTTTTAAGTATTTAAGATATTTCTTAAATACAATTATATACTAGCATAAAAGTTTAGGATTTGTCAATATTTAAACTTCTCTTTTTCTTTGGTTTATCTAGACCTAAAATTCTAATTAAACGTTCTTCTTTTTTAATTTGTCGTTCATATTTATGACTAAAGGTTGAAGATACTAAGGATTTAATTACATCATCATTAACTATAGTATCTGGTAGTAGTATCTTTTCTATTTCTTTAGCTTTAGTTATTATTTGTTTAAACTTATGAATATTCAAACGATTAAAATCTAAATTATAGATTAAGTTTTCTAAAGTTTTTAAATCATTTAAATTTAAATTTTGGGGTAAAGCTAAACCAAGATAATAATATATTTCTTCTAAAACTTGTTTCATATTTTTATAATCTTGTTCAATTATGACTAAAGGAGCATTTAATTCTTTTAGTTTTTTAATTCTAGCAAATCTTTCATGTAATAAATAATATAAAGTTCCTTTATTTAATTCTAAATTATTTCGTTCTTTTTTTAATTTATCCATGATAATTGGTAAAAAACTATAATAACATTTATATTCATCATCATCTTTTTTTAAACTATCCCAAGCTAGATCAAAAGCCATAAGACTATGCACATTATATTTTGAATCATTTATATAAACTAAGCTATCAACATGACCTACTAAATTATCTTTATCTTTTGGAACCCACTCTAAAGATTCAGCTTTAATATCTAAAAGCTCTAATAAAGAATTAAAAATATTAGTATATCCCATACAAACTATTTCTTCATTAAATAAAACATTAACTAAATCCCGAGAATTTTCTTTTTCCCCTTCAATGGGCTTTCTTTTTCTTATTAAATCATATAATAAATAAGTATATTCACAAGGACTTAAATTAAAACTTTTAAATAGCTTAGCAGTTTCATTAAGTTTTGTATAAGCTAAAGTTAATTCTTCTAAAGTTTTTTCTTTTAATAAATTATATTTATCAATAAATAAAAATTTATCTTGGGGCTTAAAATTAGTTAAAAAATTTAATTCATCTTTTATAGATAAATTTGTTAAATCATAAATAATTGACATATTACTTAAAATAGGATCTATTTCTTTTAATAAAGTATAATTATAGATAACTAATTCAGCTTTTTTAATATCTTCTTTTATTTTATTAATATTTTTGTTTAATCTTTTTTCTTCTTGTTTATCATCAAGGATAATTGCCTCATTGCTTTTTAAAAAATTAACTAATGCTTCTATATTAGGAAAAATAATTTCTAATTTTTCATCATCATAATCAAAATATATTTTGTCACAATCATTCATACCTAAATTTAGTTTCATAGTATAGCCCCCTTAAAGCAAGATATATTCTAGCATAGATGTCAAACATTGTCAAATTTAGGACTTTACATAAATAATTAGAAGATATAAAATAGGAGTAAGAGGTTAGATATGTTTGCACAAGTAATAATTGAATATCCTAGTAAAGTAATTGATAAAACATTTACTTATCATATTCCTAAGAATTTAAAAGATCAATTAAAAGTAGGAATGAAAGTTATTGTTCCTTTTAAAAATTCTGTTATTGGAGGATTTGTTTTAAATATTGTTGATGTTTTAGATGATTTATATGAAGTAAAAGATATTATAAGTATATCTAATGAAAAACTAGTTTTAAATGAAGAATTAATTAGTTTAAGTAATTATTTAAGTGAAGAAACACTATGTCCCCGAATAACGGCAATTCAAACAATGCTACCCGCTAGTTTAAAAGTAAGTAATCTTAATAAAGATTATAGTTATTATGAAAAGATTATAAGATTAAATAAAGATATTGATTTAAATAAATATAAGGAAGATAATAAAAGATATCTTAAACAAATAGAATTAATAGAATTATTAGAAGAAAAAGAATATGTTTTAAAGAAAGATATAAGTAATAAAAGTTCTTTAAATACTTTAATAATGAAAAATATTCTGATTGAAGAAAAAGTAAGTAAGTATCGGATTAATAAAGAGGAAAAGAAAATAGTAAAAAGAGTCTTAACTGAGGAACAAAATAAAGCTTATTTAAAAATAAAAAGTTATTTTAATGAAGAAAAAACTATTCTTTTTCATGGGGTAACTGGCAGTGGGAAAACCGAAGTATTTATTAAACTAATTGAAGATATTTTAAAAATGGGGAAGACGGCTTTAGTATTAGTACCAGAGATTAGCTTAACTACGCAAATTGCTTTAAGATTTTATGAGGCCTTTTCTTCTAATGTAGCAATATTACATAGTTCTTTATCAAAGGGCGAAAAGTATGATGAATATTTAAAAATTTTAAAGGGGGATGTGCATGTTGTCGTGGGAACTAGGAGTGCGGTTTTTGCTCCCTTAACTAATTTAGGAATAATTATAATTGATGAAGAAGATAGTTCTTCTTATAAGCAAGATAATAATCCAAAGTATAATGCAAAAGATATGGCAATATTTCGAAGTAAGTATCATCATATTCCGCTAGTTTTAGCATCAGCTACTCCTTCTTTAGAAACTAAAGCAAGGGCAGATAAAAATGTTTATGAACTAGTTTTACTTAAAAAAAGAGTGGGGCAAGCCCAATTACCTCAAATAACTTTAGTATCCATGGAAGAAGAAATGCGCAAAAGAAATATGATCTTTAGTGATCTATTAAAAGAAAAAATAGAAGAAAAATTAGCCAAAAAAGAACAAATAATCTTGCTGCTTAATCGAAGAGGATATTCAACCTTTATTAATTGTTCTAACTGTGGTTATACATATAAATGTCCTAATTGTGATATATCTTTAACTTATCATAAAAGTACGAATCGGTTAATTTGTCATTACTGTGGTTATCAAGTTTTAAAAAGCTCTAAGTGTCCAAATTGTCAAGAAGATAGCTTAAATTATTATGGTTTAGGAACGGAAAAGTTAGAACAAGAGTTAAAAAAACTTTTTCCTTTAGCTCGGGTTATTCGCATGGACCAAGATGTCACCAGTAAAAAAGGAATGCATGAGGCTATTATTAAAGACTTTAAAGATTTAAAATATGATATTTTAGTGGGAACCCAAATGGTTAGTAAAGGCCTTGATTTTCCTAATGTTTCTTTAGTCGGAGTTATAAATGCGGATACAACTTTAAATATTCCAGATTTTCGTAGTAATGAAAATACCTTTTCTTTATTAAGCCAAGTTTCGGGACGAGCCGGAAGAAGTAAAACTTTAGGCGAAGTTATTATTCAAACCTTTAATCCTGATAACTTTGTTATGAGCTGTGTTAAAGAAAATGATTATGAAAAATTTTATTTAAAAGAAATGCAAATAAGAAGAAATTTAAAATATCCCCCATATTACTATTTAGTTGGTATTAAAATTATTAGTAAATCATATCAAAAAGCTTTAGAAGAAGCTAAAAAAGTTAAAACCTATTTAGAAAATAAATTAGATAAAAATACGATTATTTTAGGCCCTACAACGGCATCTATCTTAAAGTATAAAGAAGAATATCGTTTCCAAATAATTATTAAATATAAATATGATAATTATTTAAAAAATACTTTAAAAGAATTAGATCAAATATTTATTAATAAAGATTGTTATTTAGACATAGATTTTAATCCTTTAAAAATCTAGTCTTTTTTAATTTTATGGAAATTTCCATTATTTAGTTAGTATTTACAGCTCAAAATAAAAAAGATAAGAAAAATTAAAACATTTTATCTTTTTTTTGCAATTTTTTATTG
>CANQIU010000065.1 GCA_947624145.1 uncultured Bacilli bacterium
CCAATTGGAAAACAAGCGGCTACGTCAGAAAGTTGCCCTAGTAATTCTATTTTTTTAAATTTTCTAGGTAATTTTTCTTTATCTCGCATAAAATCAAATGTTTTAAATGCTATTTGTTCATTATACTTATGTATCGATGCTTCATCACCGAACCCTATTTGAGGATATTCCTTATAACGTTTTTTTTCTTCAATTATTAAAGTAGGTAAAGTTGTATTATATAAATCATCTTTAATATAACTCATAACTATTCATCTCCAACAAAGTAATACTATATGTATAGCTTATTACAAACAATCAATTTAAATTTATGAATTATTATAGCATGTATTTTCTAAAATTTCACTTATTTTTTACATAAAATCAAAAGTTATTCTAAAAGATATTTAATTTTATGCTAAAATGAAAATAAGGAGATAAGAATATGGCAAATGAAACTAGTCAAGCATTTAAAAAACTCGAAAACTTTTTTAAAACATCAATAAAATATTATGGCAAAAGAATAAGTTTAAATTCAAATCAACATTTTAGTATTGACCAACTATGTGATTTAGATAACAACCAAGAAGAAAATATTAATTATGTAATCCAATATGGTTTTCCTCAATCAGGAGGTATATGTATGCATTTTACTTATGAAAAGAAACGTAATTCATTTACAATAACTAAAGTATCTGTTTATGCCCCAGCAGCTGGAAAAAATATGGTAGTAGCTAATTTTGCTTCGCAATCTAATGTGGGGCCGATGAATGTTAATATAAACTTTGGCTTAAACGCTGATACTAAAGAACATACAAAGTTATCAGAAATCGAAGCAAATCCTAATGCTATGGAAATGATTGATATAGCTATATCAGATTTAAATGATGCTCAAATACTGGGAGAATGCATGCTTGCTGTACCTAAAGGAAGTAAATTTATTCCTTGTTGTGAATGCCTTAATATTTCCAAAACTAAAGGAAAAAGCATGTAATTAAATTTATTATTTATTAAGAACAGGACTTTAAATTAAGTCCTGTTTATCTTATTAATGGTTTAGTTTGTTGCAAATCATAATTATTTAAAAACTTTGCTATTTCTTCTAATGACTCACATACTCTTGCCCCATTTTTAATTAAATCCTTTTTAATCTTTAAAAAACTTTTTTGCATGTCTACGCTAAAAGTTTTACCATTTCTTTCTAATAAAACACAAAATATAGTTTTCTCAGGACGTTTATTACTATCATCCGCAACTTCAAAGATACTATAAACACCAGTCATTTCAGGAGTTAAAACATATAAACAAAAATCATCATTAGTTTTATGCCAATCTTCATTTGCTTGGGCTTGCTCATTCCAATCTTCTACAACCGGATTAAAAGCACTCACCTTTTCCCTATCAAGCATTGTTAATAACTCATCTCTCCATGTGGAATTATTGCAAGTTCCTCCTAAAAATACTGATATCATATTTTAATGCTTCCTTTCTAAAGTTTTAATATAATATTTAACCCCTAGCTTGATTAAGATCAAAAAACTAGAGGCTATTTTTTTATTTATGTTAAGTTCGAATAGAATCGAACAGAATTTTTCACTTGGTGCACCTGAAGGGACTTGAACCCCCACGGATATATCCACTAGATCCTAAGTCTAGCGCGTCTACCAGTTCCGCCACAGGTGCAAAAAATGGTGGACCTCGTAGGACTCGAACCTACGACCGCCCGGTTATGAGCCGGATGCTCTAACCAACTGAGCTAGAGGTCCATCGAACATAATAATCTTACCATAAACAACCTTCTATTTCAAGATATTTTTAAAAAAAACTTGAGCACCCCCATTAGCTCAAGTTTTACTTATTTAACATATTTAATAAGTCAATTTTAAACATATCTTTTGAAGCATTTCGTTTCGATATCATAATGCCTTTATAAGTTGTAAGTTCACTACGATGTCCTTCTAATAAAATATCTTCTGGCTTAATTGTTTCTAAAACAACGGTGGCATCTTTTTTATGAACTGTATAAATTAATTTAACATCCCCATGGATTTTTGCAAATAATTTATCCCCAGGTAATTTAAGTTCATAAGTTTCCGTGCCATTTTTTTTGTTAGATGATTTCTTTTCCCCTAAAAAGTTTCCACTTCTTAAAGCCGGATAATATTCAAAGCTTAATCTTTTATAAGCTAACATATTATATTTTTTTAAGGCTCTTTCTAACTTTTTAAAATCATTTTCACAAACGTAGTCTAAGACATATCCTTTCATTTTCCATTCCCCCTTAGATAGTATCATTATAACATAGCCTTTATTTTTTTGTCAAGCGTTTGTAAATTTCTTAGCTATCTAATCTTTATCTACCTGTGTAATTTAATTATAACATCTTTACAACGTAATGTCAAATTAATCAATTCCTTTTATTTTTTTACTTCTTGGATGACACTCATAATCTTTTTGAATCTTTTCGCTAGAAATATGCGAATATATTTCAGTTGTACTTAAATTTTCATGGCCTAAAAGCTCTTGAATGCTCCTTAAATCAGCCCCATTATTTAGTAAAGTGGTTGCAAAAGTATGTCTTAAAACATGGGGAGATATTTCTTTTTCTAAGGAAGCATCTTTAGCATACTCATTTAAAATTTTAAAGAAAGCTTGTCTAGTCATTTTATTCCCAAAGCGATTTAAAAAAACATAATTATTTAAAGGTCCTTTAACTAAAAACTTTCGATACTCTTCTACATATAATTTTAAATAATTTAAAGCACTATCATCAATTGGAATTGTTCTTTCTTTTTTACCCTTGCCTAAAACCGTTACTAAACACTCCTCAAAATCAATTTGGGCAAGCTCTAAATTAATTAATTCACTTACCCTAATTCCGGTAGCAAACATAAGCTCCATCATCGCTTTATTGCGGTAATCTCGAGGCATTTTACACTTAATATCTAATAACTTATTTATCTCATCAATGGTTAAATATCTTGGCAATTTTTTTTCTAATTTAGGCATCTTTATTGATTCCATCGGATTAAGATTTATCTTATTAGTTATTTCTAAAAATTTATAAAAATTATTTAATGTTGTTATATAATGAGCTTTAGTTCGATTACTTTCCTTCATCTCATAAAAAAACTGTCTTAAATCATCTTTATTTAAACTAATTAAATCTTTTTTAAAATATAAAGATACTTTTTTTAAATCATTTTTATAACTATTAAGACTATTTTGACTTAATTTTCTTTCAAAAGTTAAATAATCTAAATAATTTAATATATCTAAATCTTTTACTTCTTGCATAACTTTTCCTATCCTTTAAAATAATTATACCTTATATTTAATTTTTATGTTATACTAAAATTGTTTTTTTAAAAAATTAGAAAGAAGTATACCTCATGAAATCATTTACAAACTTAAATACTAATGAAAAAATAATTATTAATGAAAGATTATTTTCTAAAGAATATAATGAAATACTTTCTTTAAAAAGAGCTAAAGAGGATATTTTTGGTTATCCTAAATATTATTTAACTATAGATACATTCATTGATAATAATTTAGTTCATCAAGGCTATTTATATTTTTATATGGATTTTTATAATAAAACTAGTTATTTTATTGGGCTAAAAGTGGAAGAAGCTTATCGGGGTTTAAATATAGCCTCTTTATTAATTGCCTCTTATATTAATTTTTGTTTTAATAATAATTTTAAGTATCTAAAAATGTATCATAAACAAAAAAAGCCTTTTATTACTTATTTACTTAAAAAATATGGTTTTGAAGTCTTAGACTTATCTTTATATGAAAAAAGAAATGATGTTATAACGATCTGTCGAGATTTTGATTTTGAAAATAAAGAAAAGTTATTGTTATTTAAAGATTCTAAACATGAAGAAGATTTTCTAAAAACTAATATTTTTACAACAGATAATTACCGAATTATTCATGATGAAGAAGCTGTTTATTTAGATAGAATTATCTTGCCTTTACAAAATATAAATGTTAACCCCATTGATTATAATTTAGTTAATTATCGTTTAGCTAATAAAGAAGTTAAAAAAGTTTTAAAAAAACATCGTTTATAGTGTTATACTATTATTAGTGATTGATATGGAAATTTTAGCAGATGTTATGCGTCCTAAGAAATTAGATGAGGTTATTGGTCAAGATCATTTAATTGGGGAAAATAAAATATTAACTAATTTAGTTAAGAATAAAAAATTATTTTCGATGATTTTTTATGGTAAACCAGGAATTGGAAAAACTTCAATAGCTAATGCTTTAGTAAATGAACTTAATTTAAAATATAAGTTTATGAATGCTGTGATTAATAATAAGGCTGATTTTGATATGGCTATAAATGAGGCTAAATTAAATCAAGAATTAGTTTTAATAATTGATGAAATTCATCGGATGAATAAAGATAAACAAGATATCTTACTCCCCTATATTGAAAAGGGAACAATTATC
>CANQIU010000066.1 GCA_947624145.1 uncultured Bacilli bacterium
ATGGTTAAAGGATTTACTTTAAATGACGAAAGATTAAAGAATAATGGAGAAAGCCCTTACTTTGAAGAATTACTTGCGAGAATACTAAAATATTATTAAGACACGATAAGCCTGTACGTAGACTATAAAATCTCTGCGAATGCCCATAAATAAAGGAAAGTTAATTAAGTAATGTTAATGTTTTTTTAGGACTTTTTTATGTGGATGATTTATTTTCTAAAATATATTTGATATAATTTTAATTGTAATAAACGAAGAATATTGATAAAGGAGTATTTATGCGATTAAGTGATCAATGGGAAGATTATGAAATAATAAGTGCTGGCAATGGCAAAAAGTTAGAAAGATGGGGAAATATTATTTTAAATAGGCCTGATCCTATAGCCATGTGGCCCATAAAAGAAGAAAAAATTTGGCAAGATGCGGATGCTACTTATCATAGAAATAGTGATGGGGGAGGTTCTTGGTCTATTAAACATAAGTTACCTGATTTTTGGACTATTAATTATCATGATTTAACTTTTAAAGTAAGTCCTACTAATTTTAAACATACGGGTCTTTTTCCTGAACAAGCCACTAACTGGGATTTTATGATGGAAAAAATTAAAAAGGCCAATAGACCTATCAAAGTTTTAAATTTATTTGCTTATACGGGAGCTGCGACGATGGCTTGTAGTAAGGCTGGAGCTATCGAAGTTGTACATGTTGATGCTTCGAAAGGCATGGTTGCTTGGGCTAAAGAAAATCAAAAATTATGCGGTTTAGAAGACCATAAGATTAGATTTTTAGTTGATGATTGCTTAAAGTTTGTTGAAAGAGAAATCAGAAGGGGCAATAAATATGATGCAATTATCATGGACCCTCCAAGCTATGGAAGAGGTCCCAGTGGCGAAGTTTGGAAACTAGAAAACAATTTAGAAAACTTAGTATCTAAATGCCAACAATTATTAAGTGAAAAACCTTTATTTTTCTTAATCAATGCTTATACTACGGGTATATCAAGTACGGTTTTATATAATATTTTATTATTAACTTTAAAGAGCAAATATCAAGGAACAGTTGACTGTGGTGAAGTTGGTTTACCCATAAAAGAAAAAGATTTAGTTTTACCATGTGGAATATATGGAAGATGGCAAGAATAAAAAATAATCTTGATTTCTAAAGATGATGTTTGTATAATTTAATTAGATAAAGAGGTAGTAAAAATGACAAAGAAAACATATTATCAAAAGTTAGATATTATAAGAATTTTTTCTTGTATATTAGTTTTTCTTTATCATTTAAATATATTAAAGGGAGGATATTTAGCTGTTTGTATCTTTTTAGTTTTAACTAGTTATTTAGCTTGTATATCTTTTTTAAAAAAGAAAAATTTTTCTTTAAAAGAGTATTATAAAAATAGATTAATTAAAATCTATCTTCCTTTATTAATTGTGGTCTTTTTTACAATTGGTCTTATTTCTTTATTTCCTAAACTTAATTTTTTTAATTTAAAACCTGAAACAATTTCAGTATTATTAGGTTATAATAATTTTTGGCAATTAGAAGCTAACTTAGATTATTTTGCCCGGCATATTGAGTCTCCTTTTATGCATTTTTGGTATTTAGGAATTTTATTACAATTTGAACTGGTGTTTCCTTTTATTGCGCTAGCTTTTAAAAAGTTGGGAGCTAAAATTCATAAAAATGCGCCAATTATCTTAGCAACAATTTTAGGCCTAGGTAGTTTTATTTATTTTTGTTTTAAAGTTAAAACTAATTTAATGATGGCTTATTATAATACTTTTACGCGTAGTTTTTCTTTATTCTTTGGTCTTGCTTATGCTTTTTATGAATTTAATTATTCTCAAAAGAAAAAGAAAATAAAAAATAGTAACTTAAATTATGGAATATATTTAGGAATTGTTTTGCTATTAAGTATTTTTATTAAAGCTGATTCTTCACTTATGCCTTTGGCTATGCTTCTTGTAAGTTTAATTACCTTAAGATTAATTACTTATGCTAAAATCAATAATAAAAAGAAAAGAAAAGATAGTAATTTGATTAAAGCTATAGCTCTTATTACTTATGAAATCTATTTATGGCAATATCCTTTAATCTATTTAATTCCCAACTTAATTCCTAATAAAGTTTTAAGTCCTTTTATAATTATTATTTTAACAATTATTTTAGCTATTCTCTTACATCTAAGCTTAGATTATAAGTCTTCTAAGAAAAAGCTAAGAATTAGTTTATTTAGTCTTTTTATGGTATTTAGTTTATTTGGTAGTTATAAATTTATAGTAGCTAAAGATCATACAAAAGAAATGCAAGAATTAGAAGATTTATTAAATAAAAATGCCGAGATGTTAAAAACTAAACAAGAAGAGTATGCTAAAGAAATGGCTTCCGCGGAAGAAGCTTGGCATGATAAGTTAATCGAGTTTGATGCTGCTAATGGCAATATTGATACCCTATTAAGAAACTTACAAATTGTGGGCATAGGTGATTCAGTGATGCTTGGAGCAGTGGATAATTTATATGAACAATTTCCTAAAGGCTATTTTGATGCCAAGATATCCCGAACCGCTTGGAAAGTTAAGGAAATCTTAGAAGACTTAATTAATCGCCGTTTACTCGGTAATCCTATTATTTTTCACTTAGGTACTAATGGCGATTGTAGCGAAGAATGTAAAGTAAAAATTATGGAAACAGTTCAAGAAAAAGACGTCTTTTGGTTAACGACAACTTATACAAAACAAGCGAGCTTTAATACTAAAATATTAGAGTTTAAAGAAAAGTACCATTATGAAAATTTGCATATTATTGATTGGGCAACAATATCTAAAGACCATCCCGAATACTTTGCCGCTGATGGAATTCATTTAACTAGCACAGGTCGTAAAGCTTATACAGAGGCAATCTATGATTATCTTTATAATTTTTATTATCAAAAATATGAACAACAAAAAAATGAATTAATTAATAATCATGAAGAAGATAAGAAAAATAAAATAGCTTTTTATGGTAATGATTTTTTATTAAATCTTTATCCATATATTGAAAATGATTATAAAGATTATGAATTTAATATTGATAAAGATTATAACTATGATTCTTTATATAATATATTAAAAGTAAAAATAGATAATAATACTTTAAATAAAAAGATAATTTTAGTAATGAGTAATTTAGAAAATGAGGAATATAATAAATTAATAAATTTATTAAATAATTATCAAGTATATATTGTAACTTTAAAAAAACTAGATTTAATAACTTCAGATAATATTAAAATAATAGATTTTTCGGAAAGTATAAAGAATAATGATAATTATCTTTTAATTGATGGAAAGCATTTATCTAAAGAAGGTAATATAGCTTTAAAAAGTATTTTAGATAATATTAAATGGTAAATATAAAAAATTGTTATAAGGACTAATTATAACAATTTTTTTAATTATTAACATGATGATGGACAGTTGGGGACTCCATTGTTAAAGCTTTAAAAGTATAGCCTTTAGAAAGAGCATATTTTATTACATCTTCCACGGCATTAACACTATATTTTTTTATATCATGTTGTAATACTACATAGGTTGAATTGTTGCCAAGGCCTTTAATTATATTACTAAATACTTGAGTTGTACTAGTTGTTTCTCCCGCATCGCCACTGGAAATATTCCAGTCAAAGTACCTAAAACCTTTAGCTTCCACAGCTTTAGTAAGTTCGCTCATTATTTTCGTACCATTATCGTATCTCCGGCTAACGGTATTAGAACTACCACCCGGAAATCTTATAATTGTTGAAGTATAACCAGTTATTCTTTTGACTTTAGCTTGAATAGCATATAAATCGGCAAAATAAGTATCGGCATTTTGATAAATATTGTAGTTGTGGGTATCAGAATGAAGCCCAATCGTATGACCTTCATTATAGGCTCTAAGTATCATATTATCATACCCTTTACTAATATTTTGGTTAGTAACAAAGAAAGTTGCTTTAACATTATATTTTTTTAAGATATCTAAAAGTTTTTCTGTATAAGGACCAGGTCCATCATCAAAGGTTAAATAAATATTTTTCCCGGTCGAACTTGGATAATTATATTCAGGATAAACATAGACTTTTCTTGTGATCTTTTGTGAATTATTAAAATTATCTTTAACGCTATAAG
>CANQIU010000067.1 GCA_947624145.1 uncultured Bacilli bacterium
GAGATACTACTTCAACAGGTGGGGTAATATTAAGATTATCTATTAATGGTTCTGGAGATTTTCCTTGCGTAGTTTCAGCTATAGGGTTAAGGGTTTCAATTGTTTTACCAATTAAGGCATTCTTTAATTCTGTTTCGCTTTCGCCAAAATCCGAATCAACATCAATGACTCTTAAGATTTCATCAACACTGGTTAAACCTTCAATTACTTTACTTAAGCCATCTTGTAATAAAGAAATAGTTCCCGCTTTTTTATAAACTAATTCTCTTAATTCTTCTTTACGAACATTATTTATAATAGCATCTCTTATATCTTGATTTAAAACTAAGACTTCATGTAAAGCGGTTCTTCCATAATAACCATTGATACATTTTTCACAACCATTGGGAGTATAAACAGTTTCAATATTTTGACCTAAAGCTTTTAAAAATAAAGTCTTTTCATAAGGGGTGGTAGCGCGGGCTTGGCGACAATAAGGACATAGTTTTTTAACTAGTCTTTGACTAATTATACCCTCTAAAGCGGACCCTAGTAAGTATCTTTCAACATCCATATCTAAGAGTCTTTCAATTGTATTTAAAGAGTTATTGGTGTGAATGGTTGATAATACTAAGTGGCCCGTGATAGAAGCTCGAACGGCAATCTTCGCTGTTTCGGTATCTCTTATTTCCCCAATCATGATAATATCGGGGTCTTGTCTTAAAATACTTCTTAAAGTATTACCAAAGGTAAGACCAATTTCACTCATTACTTGAACTTGATTTATGCCCGGGATTTTCATTTCGACGGGGTCTTCAACCGTAATAATATTTCTGGAGATGGTATTTAAAATTTGGAGCATAGAATAAACAGTGGTTGATTTTCCTGAACCAGTTGCACCGGCTACCATAATAATACCATTGGGTAGTTTCATTAAATGCTTAATTTTTTCTAAATTTTCTGGTGATAAACCGAGATTTTCTAACCCTGCTGAAGACATCCGATAATCAAGAATCCGGATAACGATTTTTTCCCCATCGACAATTGGTAAGGAAGAAACCCGTAAGTCTAAATCGATTCCTTCTTTTAAGTTTTTAATAGCCCCGTCTTGAGGAAGACGAGTTTCGGTGATATTCATCCCGGAAATAATTTTTATTCTTGTTAATAAATTCTTTTTAACAAAGTTAGGAACTTTAGCATATTCTAACAGTTCCCCATCAATTCGTACGCGAACATTTAAAGTATCTTCGGTTGGGTCAAAATGGATATCAGAAGCATTATGATTAATAGCATCAATAATCATTTCATTAACGATATCAACAACTGGTTTATTTTCATAATCATATTGTTTAAACATTTTTTGCTTCACCCAACTTTTTTATTCTAGTAGTATTATACTATAATTTCCTTTTTAGTTCAAGGTATACAAATAAGAGATTTCAAAATATTTTAATTTCGTGTATAATATAGATAAGTATCAAGGAGAAAGGTAATTATGGAAAGAATTATAGATGGAGAAAAACAACTAGAAGATGTCTTTGATAAAAGTATTCGGCCAGAGTCTTTAGATGAATATGTGGGCCAAGCTAAGATAAAAGAAAATTTACATGTTTTTATGCAAGCGGCGAAAATGCGGGGCGAAGTTTTAGACCATGTCTTGTTATATGGTCCTCCCGGTTTAGGTAAAACTACTTTAGCCCATATTATTGCGAATGAAATGGGTGCAAATATTAAAACAGCCAGTGGGCCATCGATTGAAAAAAGTGGTGACTTAGCTGCGATTCTTTCGACTCTTGAGCCAGGTGATGTCTTATTTATTGATGAAATTCACCGTATTCCTTCTTTTATTGAAGAAATACTTTATCCGGCTATGGAAGATTTTGAGATTGACATTGTTATTGGGACGGAAGGAAAGAGCAAAAATATTAAAATTGATTTACCCCCATTTACTTTAGTGGGAGCGACCACTCGAGCCGGCGATTTATCCAGTCCTTTAAGAGATCGGTTTGGTATTATTAATAAATTAGAATTTTATTCTGATGAAGAATTAAAAGATATAATTTTAAGAACTAGTCATGTTTTAGATATGCAAATAGATGATGATGCGGCTTTAGAACTGGCTAAAAGAAGTCGGAAGACACCAAGAGTTGCCAATCGATTATTTAAAAGAGTCAGAGACTTTGCTTTAGTGGAAGGTACTGGCTATATTGATTTAGCTATTACTTTAAAATCATTAGAAAGATTAAATGTCGATAAATATGGTTTAGATAATATTGATATTGAATATTTAAAAGCCTTAATCAATAAATTTAATGGAGGACCTGTGGGAATTGAAACCATCTCCACGGCCATTGGCGAAGAAATCACAACAATTGAAGATGTCGTTGAACCATTTTTACTGCAAGAAGGCTTTATTAAAAGAACTAATCGGGGAAGAGTTGCGACCGAGCTTGCTTATAAACATTTAGGAATAGACCACTATCAAGGTTTATTCGATATGAAAGGATGATTAAATTGATAATTTTAGATGGCAAAAAATTAAAAGAAGAATTATTAGATACCTATAAAGAAAAAATAATTAAAGAAAATATTCAAGCTTCTTTAGCGGTTATCTTAGTAGGAGATAATGAAGCAAGTAAAATATATATTAAGAATAAAGAAAAAACTTGTAAAAAAATAGGAATAGATTTTAAACTATATCATTTAGAAGAAAATACAGAAGAAAAAGAGGTCCAAGAATTAATTCGAAAACTAAATCAAGATGAGTCTATAAATGGCATAATTTTACAAAGTCCGGTGCCTCAAAAGATTAATTTTGATGCTTGTTCTTCTTTAATTGATCCTTTAAAAGATGTTGATGGTTTTACGAAAGAAAATATCTATAAACTATATTTAAATGAAGAAACTTTAATGCCATGTACGGTTTTAGGAATAATTACTTTACTTAAAACTTATCAAATTAATTTAGATGGTTTAAATGCTTTAATTATAGGCAGAGGTAATATTGTTGGTCATCCTTTAAGTTTAGCTCTTTTAAATGAAAATGCTACGGTTACCGTCGCCCATAGTCATACCAAAAATTTAAAAGACTTATGTTTAAAATCTGATTTGATTATTGCCGCTACCGGCAAAGTTAATTTAATTACCGAAGATATGGTTAAAAAGGACTCTATTGTTGTTGATGTGGGGGTAAGTCGTATAGATGGCCATATTAAAGGGGATGTTGATTTTCAAAACGTCCAAAAAAAGTGTGCTTATATAACCCCAAACCCGGGAGGAGTTGGTCCAATGACAGTTGCCATGATTATGCATAATGTGCTTAAGGCTTACGAAATGCAAAAAGGAGAGAAAAAGAATGGATAAATTATTAAAAGATGCTTTAGAAAAAGAACGAATTAGACAAAATAATAATATTGAACTAATTGCTAGTGAAAACTATGTATCGAAAGATATTTTAGAACTTCAAGGAAGTATTTTAACTAATAAATATGCCGAAGGTTATCCTGGGAAAAGATACTATGGTGGCTGTGAAAATATTGATGTTTTTGAAAATTTAGCCCAAGAATATGCTAAGAAGTTATTTAACGTTAAATATGCTAATGTCCAACCACATTCTGGTTCCCAAGCTAATATGGCAGTTTATAGAGCTTTACTTCAAAAAGGGGATAAAGTAATGGGTATGAATCTTTCAAACGGCGGGCATTTAACGCATGGTCATCCTTTATCTTTTTCAGGACAAGACTATCAAATTATTGATTATGATGTTGATCCTAAAACAGAAATGATTGACTATGCTGCTTTAGAAAAAAAGG
>CANQIU010000068.1 GCA_947624145.1 uncultured Bacilli bacterium
TGGAGCTTATGCCTTTAATTCTACATTTAAAGCCGATGGTGGTTATGCTGGGGGCTTTAATGGAGCCAGTGGTAATGGTGAAAGTGGCCTTGCTGGTAGGGGAGGAACACTTACTAGTGGTGGCTTAGGTGGTATAAACTTAGATGCCTTATATAATGGTGAAAGCGGTAATTTTGGTTTAGGTGGTTCAACGCTTGGTACAAGTGATAATGAATATTATTCTTCAGGTGCTGGTGGCGGCGGCTTTTATGGCGGTGGTGCTAGTGCTAATGGCAGTTTATTTGATTATAAAAAGGGAGCTTCTGGCGGTGGTGGTTCTAGCTATGTTTATACGCAAGATACGGCAAAATACTATCCGGAAGGTTGCTTATTAAATGAAAATTATTACTTAATTAATGCCCAAACTTTAGCCGGTAATCAAACGTTTATTGACCCTTATGAAAAAGAAGAAACCGGACATTCCGGATCTGGTTATGCGAAAATAACTTATTTAGGAGAAAATTATGATATGTAAAAAATGTGGTAAAGCTTTACCATCGGAAGGTGCTATCTGTACTTTCTGTGGGGCATCTATGAATAAGGACCAATTAGAAACAAGAAAACAAATGCAAGAAAAAAATAATCAAGCTCGATTAATGAGTGATAAATATGGCATAGACAAAAGTATGTTGTATAAACAAGAAGAACAGAAAGAAAATAAGCTTATTGGTTTAGCCGTTATTTTAGGAGTATTATTATTTTTAGTAATTTTGGTTATAATAGTAAATGTTGGTAAATAGGAGGATAAAATGTTATTTACTTGCATTTACATTTTTTTTGCTAGAATTATTGATGTTTCTTTAGGAACAGTGCGAACGGTCTTAATTGTTAAGGGGAAAAAATTACCCGCTTGTTTTATTGCCTTTTTTGAAGTTTTTGTTTGGTTTTTAGTCGCCAGAGAAGCATTAAATACTGATATTAATTCATTTTTAATTCCCATATTTTATGCCGCAGGCTATGCTATGGGAACCTATATTGGTTCTTGTATTTCGTCTAAGTTAGATTCTTTAATAATGGTTTTAGTAATAACTAATCAAACTAAAATAAATAAATTAATAAAAGAGATAAGAGATAAAGGTTTTGGCGTATCTAATATTGATTTAAAAAATACTACTAAAGAAAAAAAGGGATTATTACTTATTCAATTAAATAAAAAAAGCTTAAATAATTTAACTAAAATTATTAGAATGATTGATGATAATGCTTTTGTAATTATTAATGAAACAAAGTATGTTCAAAATGGTCTTATTAAATAACAATCAGTTGCAAACAAAATATATTTTATGATAAGATATATTTAGAAAGAAGTTGATATTAATGAAAAAAATAATTTTAGTAATGGTTTTAGTGATGAGTCTAATGCTTACAGGGTGCGAAAAAGAACCAAAAGTTGATAATAATAAAGAAAATGAGGTAGCAATAAAATTTAAAAATGAATATGAATCTTATAATGGGAAAGAAAATAGTAACGGAGTAAAGTATCGTAGTGTTAATATACCTAGTGATAATCCTTTTGTTTATGCTACTGCCGAAGAAATAGTTAAGATGGTTGAAGATAAAAAGACCTTTGTGGTTTACTTTGGTTTTTCTACTTGTCCATGGTGCCGGAGTATTTTACCAACCTTAATAAATGTTAGTAAAGATTTAAATATTGATAAGATTTATTATGTCGATATTTATGATATAAGAGATACTTATACATTAAATACTAAAAATAAACCAGAACTTACAAAAGAAGGATCGACGGGTTATATGGCTTTACTCGATACTTTTAAAAGTGTTTTAAGTGATTATACTTTAACTACGAAAAATAATAAGTCGGTTAAAGTTGGAGAAAAGCGAATTTATGCACCAAATGTAATAAGCGTTGTTGATGGGGAAATTAAAGATTTAACTACAGGAATTAGTTCTAAACAAACTGATGCTTATATGGAATTAACTGAAGAAATGCTAAATGAGACTTATGAAAAGTTAGAATGTGTCTTATCTTGTGTTAAAGATAATGAAAATAATATTTGTACAGCTGGTTGCTAATGGAAAAATATCAAGAAATTGAAAGAAGTATTATTAAGAAATTTCGGAAAGATATTTGGAGTAAATTTGTTAAAGCTGTTAGTGATTATGAATTAATCAAAGAAAATGATAAGATTATGGTTTGCATCAGTGGGGGTAAAGATTCGTTTTTGTTAGCTAAATGCATTCAAGAGTTAAAAAGGCATGGCAAAGTAAATTTTGAAGCTTATTATGTTGTCATGGACCCTGGCTATAATGCAAAAAATCGACAATTAATTTTAGCTAATGCTAAAATTTTAAATATTCCTATTGAAATATTTTCATCCAATATTTTTGCTAGCGTTGAAGACTTTGATCCCAAAGTTGCCTGTTACTTATGTGCTAGAATGCGCCGAGGTTACTTATATAATAAAGCCCAAGAAATGGGCTGTAATAAAATAGCTTTAGGTCATCACTTTAACGATGTAATTGAAACAACGCTTTTATCTATGTTTTATGGCAGCGAAGTAAAAACAATGCTTCCAAAACTTCATAGCGATAATTATGCAGGCTTAGAATTAATTAGACCCTTATATTTAGTAAAAGAAGATGCCATAATTGCTTGGCAAAAATATAATGAACTAACTTTCCTAAATTGTGCTTGTCGTTTTACTTTAAATAGTGATATTAATAAAGAAGATAGTAAAAGAAAAGAAATAAAAGAATTAATTAAAACTTTAAAGAAAATTAATCCCCATATTGATAATAATATCTTTACTTCTTTAAATAATATTAATTTAAATTGTGTTTTAGGTTGTAAAAAAGATGGTGTCTATAAAAGCTTCTTAGATGATTATTAAAACTATCATGGACTAAAAGTCCTAAAGTCTTAGGGTCTACCATATAAGTTATGCTTATAATCATAAAATAAAGGATTAGGTAGAGGATAATAAGTTAAAAGACTAAAGATAAAGAAAGTAATAACAAAGAATATTAGACCTATAATAGGTTTATGATATTCTTTTTTCTTTAAATAAAAATAAATAATTTGACTTAAGATAATAGCTATAAAATAAATTAGAATGGTTAAAAATAAATTATCTTTTGTATTTAAAAGAAAAAAGTAAACAAATGAAAAAAATAATAGTTACTAAAGTAAGACAAATAATACTCGTAAGATAGTAATTTATAAATACATTATCTTTTTTAAATATTAGATAATCGATGATAGATAAAGTAAGGTAAGATAATAAAATCATTTTATTATGTTCAAAAATACTTTCATTAACAGGAAAAAAGATACTTGTTAAAAAATTAGGCCATATTTTATAAATACTATGGTATATAAAACTAAAGAAAAGGATTAAAAAAGGACTTAAGATAAACCATAATTTCTTTTTCATCTTATAGGAAATTTCATTCAGAAAAATAGTAACAAACATTAGTTTGAAAGTTTAAAATTAAGCATATTAAAAGAAAACCTAGTTTTTAATTTAAAAGTAAGTTAATTAATCTTCTTTATATTCGTAAATTTTACCATTTACGCCAATATAGTAGATAGGTACCATTTTTCCAAAACAATTCTGACAATCAAATCTAGGAGGAATAGAAGTATCAACTCCAATTTGATCAGTTTCATCTAAAAATTTAATTTTAAGGCAAAAGTCTCGTTACTATTCACAGCCTATTTAATAAAAAATAAATAAGCACCCAAAAATTAAGATAATTTATTTATCTTTTTTTG
>CANQIU010000069.1 GCA_947624145.1 uncultured Bacilli bacterium
GACAAGCAAAATAGAAACAGTAAAATGGAATATAGCTGGAGGAAACACTAGTGAACTATATAATGCTACACCAAAAACAGCATATGACAACGAAAAAAGTGCTGACACAGCAGGAAGCAATAAAGCTACCCAAACAACATCAACAGCTAAGATAGGTTTAATGTATTTACATGATTATGGTTTTGCTAGTGACAAAAGCAACTGGAAAACAAATGTAGGCAATTATAATACAAATGAAAATACAAACAAAAACTGGTTATTCAACGGAGTTCACGAATGGACAATTTCGCGCTATTCCGATACTAGCAGCAATGCGTTCTATGTCTACAACGACGGGAGTTTGAGCAGCTACTATGTCTACGGTAATGCGTTCGGTGTGCGCCCGGTCTTTTATCTTAAATCTGATACCCAAATTTCTGGAGGAAACGGCACTGCTTCAACTCCTTACAGAATTAATTTACAATAAGTAAAGAAGAGAATATCTTCTTTTTTAATTTGATATAATTTTTTTGGTTAAGAAAGGACTAACTTATGACAAGAAGTGCATTAAGAGAAAAAGCAATGGTTATTTTATATCAAATAGATATCTATAAAGAAAGAAAGATTGAATATGATATAGATAAAGTAATAAAAGATAACTTAGAAATAGATAATGAATTTGTTAAAGATATAGTATATGGAGTTATTACTTATAAAGATAATTTAGATAATATCGCTAATCAATATATGAAAGATTGGACGATTGATCGGCTTGATAAAAGCGGAGCATCTATTATGCGTATGGCTATTTATGAACTTAAGTATATGGATACTCCTGATTTAGTCGTTATTAATGAAGCTATAGAACTTGCTAAAAAGTATTGTGATGATAATGTTCGTAAAATAATTAATGCAGTTTTAGATCAATTAATTAGAAAGTAGGTTTATATGAATGATAAATATCTTAAAATAAGCGAAGTTAATAATTATATTAAAAGTATTTTAGATGAAGATCATTTTTTAAATAAAGTATATTTAAAAGGGGAAATAAGTAATTTTAAAAATCATACAAGGGGACATTTATATTTTACTTTAAAAGATGATACTTCAAGAATTAATGCCGTTATGTTTTTAAGTTATGCTTCGAAGTTAACTTTTGAACCAGAAGATGGTATGAATGTTTTAGTGGAAGGTAGAATTAGTGCTTATCCGAATCAAGGAACTTATCAAATCTATATTGAAAAGATGGATGTTGATGGTTTAGGTGCTTTATATATTGAGTATGAAAAATTAAAGAAAAAACTAGCCTCAGAAGGTTTATTTAATCAAGAATATAAAAAGAAAATTCCTAAGTATCCAGAGAAAATTGGTGTAGTTACGGCCTCCACCGGAGCGGCGGTAAAAGATATTATGAGTACGATTAAAAGAAGATTCCCACTCTGTGAAGCCATTTTATTTCCGTGTTTAGTTCAAGGTAAAGATGCAGCTCCCGATATAGTTAAACAACTTAAAAAAGCCGATGAGTTTGGCGTTGATACGATAATCGTAGGAAGAGGTGGCGGCTCTATTGAAGACTTATGGGCCTTTAATGAAGAAATCGTTGCTCGAGCGATATTTCAACTAAAGACGCCAGTTATTAGTGCCGTAGGGCATGAAATAGACTGGACTATTGCCGATTTTGTGGCTGATCTAAGAGCCCCAACACCTACGGGAGCCGCGGAAATGGCCGTTCCCATGGTCATTGATTTAAATAACCAAATTGATAACTATAAAATAAGACTTAATAAATTTATTAAAAACTTAATTAATACTAAATTTATTAATTTACGTAATTTAAAAAATAGTTATATATTAAAAAGTCCTATGTCTATGTATGAAATAAAGATGCAAAAACTAGATAGTTTAATTGAAAACTTAAATCATAGTATAAAAAATGTTTTAAATCAAAAGGATAAACAATACGAAAAAATAAAAATGTCTTATATTATGCAAAATCCAATGCATTTAATTTTAGATAAAAAGAATAAATATGAAATATTACTAAATACTTTAAAGTTAGTTAATCCTTTAGGTATATTAGAAAAAGGATATTCTTTAGTAAGTATAGATAATAAATTAATTAAAAATAAAAGAGAAGTTAAAGTAAATGATTTAGTAGATATTAAACTATATGAAGGTAAAATAAAAGCTATTGTAAAAGAAATAGAGTAGATTTTTATGAATGATGAATTATTAATTAAAAAAGAAATATATCAAAAAAAGTTAGAAAAAATTAAGAAAGAAATAAAGTTATATAATATTAAATATGATATAGCGGTAACTAATATTGAAAATAATCAAGAAAAATTAGAAATATTAAATAAAGATTTAAAAGATTATTTAAAAATAAATAATCTTTATCATGAAAAAAGAACTATTTTAAAAAATAAATTAAGAATAAATATATTAATTATATTAGTTATTTTATTTATAAGTTCTATTAGTTTAAATATCTATTTAGGAGTTTTCTTAATTATTCCTTTTCTTAAAATAGTTATTGATATAGAAGATTATTTAATTAAAACTAATAGATGTCGTTATTTAAAATTAAAATATGATAATATTGATATATTAAAAGATAAGATAGATTTTTTTAAAGATGATATAAAAAGATATGAAAGTTATAAAAAAGAGTTTAGAAAAGAAATTAAGTACTATCTTGAGGAAGAATATCAATATAATTTAAGACTTAAGTATCTAAAAGAAATAAGTAATTATTTAACTAATAATGATATAGAAGATCTAAATTTAGTAGATACAGTAAGTGAAATGCGAGAATATAAAAATAAATTAATGAGAAAGAGGGAAAATAATGGAAAAAACGTTTGAAAATGCTTTAAATGAATTAGAAAATATTGTAAAAGAATTAGAAAGTGGTAATGTTGATTTAGATGAGGCGATAAATAAGTATACGGAAGCTATGCAACTAGCCAAGTTTTGTAATGAAAAATTAAATGATGCGACAGCTAAAGTTAATAAGATTTTAACTGAGGATAATGAGTTAAAAGAATTTAAAACTGATATAGGAGGCTAAGATGGAAGTTAAAGAAATAACTAATCGGGATCAAGATTTTGCTAAATGGTATACTGATGTGTGTTTAAAAGCTGATTTAGTTGATTATTCATCCGTTAAAGGCAGTATGATTATTAGGCCTTTAGGTTATGCTATTTGGGAAAATA
>CANQIU010000070.1 GCA_947624145.1 uncultured Bacilli bacterium
GTAGCCGTTAATCCAAAAGATTCAAGATATAATAAACTAATTGGTCAAAAAGTTATATTACCAATCGTCGGAAAAGCTATCCCCATTGTGGGGGATAATCATGCGGATCCTGAGTTTGGTACTGGGGTTGTAAAAATTACCCCAGCTCATGATCCTAATGACTTTGAAGTAGGTAATAGACATAATTTAGAACGAATTATTGTCATTAATCCTGATGGAACGATGAATGAGGCTTGTGGTAAATACCAAGGAATGGACCGTTTTACTTGCCGGGAAGAATTAGTTAAAGACTTAGAAAAAGAAGGTATTTTAATTAAAATTGAAAATATTGTCCATAATGTTGGTTACTCCGAAAGAAGTGATGTCATGGTTGAGCCTTATCTTTCTAAACAATGGTTTGTGAAGATGCGTCCTTTAGCCGACAAAGTCTTAGAAAATCAAAAGAATAAAGATACTAAAGTTAATTTTGTTCCCAGTCGGTTTGAAAAAATCATGAATCACTGGATGGAAATAACCTATGACTGGTGTATATCTAGACAACTTTGGTGGGGACATAGAATTCCCGCTTACTATAAAGGGGATGAAGTATTCGTAGGTGATGCTGCTCCTGATGATTCTTGGGTACAAGACCCGGATGTTTTAGATACTTGGTTTTCTTCGGCTTTATGGCCATTTTCCACTTTAGGTTGGCCCGAAGAAACAAAAGATTATCAAAAATATTATCCGAATAATGTTTTAGTTACCGGTTATGATATCATTCCTTTCTGGGTTAATCGAATGACTTTCCAAGGCCTTCATTTTACGCAGCAAAGACCTTTTAAAGATTGCTTAATTCATGGTCTTATCCGTGATAAAATGGGAAGAAAGATGAGTAAGTCTTTAGGTAATGGCGTTGATCCGATGGATGTTATTGATAAATATGGAGCCGATGCTTTAAGATTTTTCTTAACTACTTCAACTGCCTCCGGCATGGATTTAAGATATGATGAAGAAAAAGTTAAATCAACTTGGAACTTTATTAATAAGCTTTGGAATGCATCTCGGTTTGTTTTAATGAATATTGAATCTTTAAAAGAAATAAACTTAGATAATTTAAAAGAAGAAGATAAATGGATTTTAACTTCCTTAAATGAAACGATTAAATTAGTTACCAAAAATATGGATCATTATGAATTTAATAATGTGGGAACTAAGTTATATAACTTTATTTGGAATGATTTTTGTGATAACTATATTGAAGTATCTAAATTTAGTTTAGATGATATAACAACTAAATCAGTTTTATATGTTTGTTTAGAAGCTATTTTAAAAATGTTACATCCATTTATGCCATATGTAACAGATGAAATATATAATATGTTACCCATAAAATGTGAAAATATTATTTTAAGTACTTATCCAGTTTATAATAAAAGGCAAGTATTTAAAAAAGATGCCGAAAGTTTTCAAGAAAAACTTGAATTTATTAAAGAAGTAAGAAATAAAAAACTTGAAAATAATATTGGTAAAGATTATCAAGTTATAATAAATAATAAGGAAGATTATCATTTAATTTTTAAAATATTAAGAATTGAAGATAACCAAATAATAAAGGAAACTAAGCTTAAAAGATATAAAGTAATTGCTAAAAAATATGATCTAGATTTAGTTTATGAAAAAGAAGAAACTTTAGAAGAAAAAAATTTAAAGTTAAAACAAATTAACGATTTAGAAACTAGTATTAAAAGAAGAGAAAACTTACTAAGTAATCAAAATTATGTTTTAAAAGCCCCAAAAGATATTGTGGAAAAAGAAAAGATTACGTTAGAAGAAGAAAAGAAAAAATTAGCCTTATTAAAGTTTGACAATTAAATATTTTTTTGCTAATATTAAGATGATAAGATTGAGAGGGAATAAAGATGTATGAAGAAAGAAAATATCAAGGTAGTATTCAAGTCGATAGTTTACTAAGCTTGATGGGGGACAATGAACTTGCCCAAAGAATGCAAAGTGCTAAAAGCGATTATTTTAATGCCAAGACTAGCCAAGAACCATTAATTAATGAAATAGTTAATAGTTTTAAAAGAATTAATTTATCTTATGAAAAATTAGATTTAAGTGAACCATTTTCTTTAGATTATCAAGACATTGAAAAAAATCTAACGGCCGGCGAAGAATTAATTAAAAAATGCGAAGATGAAGTAACGCAAGCTAAAGCTGATTACTATAAGATGGAAGATTATGTTTCTCGTAATTATGGAACTGATGATCCGGAAGGCCAACAAAAATTAGCGGATGCTAATAAAAAATGGTTAGATGCTAAAGAAAAGTTAGAACAAGTATATACTAAAAGAAGAAATATTCAAAGTCTAAATATTACTAAAGATGAATTTATGGTTAAATTATATAGTTATGATTATTTAAAAAAACTATATGAAGAAGCTATGGCTAGTGATATTGGTAAAGTAAATGGTAAAATTGATGAACTTACATCTATTAAGATTAAAAAAGAATTAAGTGGTATTTCATATTGCTTAGAAGCATTGAAAGTAAAACAAGATATTATGAATAAGTCGGTTGATATCTTTAAACAAATTAGCGATGAAAAGAATATTGAGTTAATATTTGATGGTTCATCAGTTATAAATAGTGCTAAAAAAGAAGTTAAAGTTTCTGTTAAAAAAGAAGAAGTTAAAGAAGAAAAAGAACAAGAAGAAAAGAAATGGGCTACAATTGAAGATGCTAATGAATTAATCGATACCTTAAAAACTTTAAATCCATTAGCTAAGATTGAAAGAGATGAAAATGTTCCTAGTCGTATTTATTCATCTGTTCCGGCTGATTTATTAATATTACCAGAAGGATTTTACTATAACGAAAAAAATGGTATAACTAATAAACATAATACAAAAAGTGGTTTATATTTAACTTTAGATGTTGATGATTTAAAAGAAACAAAAGAAAGTGATGATAGTTTAGATAATTCAAGCTTAACACCAGAACCAATTAGGTTTGATTCTATCTCCGATTTAGATAATAGTAAAACATCACCAGCACCAACTCCTGAACCGGTCATTGAACCAACTCCAGAACCAATACCTGTGCCAGAACCTGTTATAAATCCCGATTTAGATGGTAAACATAAAGTTATTAAAAGTCGTCGAGCTAATATGAACAAAAATGTTAAAGGTCTTCTTACAGGTGGTGCTATAGG
>CANQIU010000071.1 GCA_947624145.1 uncultured Bacilli bacterium
CCTACTATGTAGCGAGATGTTATGAGTAGTGTAGCTTGGCTTGCGTGGTACTTTGGAATAGAGACAACTTCTTTAACAAGCGTATACAAGTTAAAGAAGTATCGCTACTTGAAATTAGTACTGCAAAAAAGCATTAGTAACATGGGGTGCTGTCGAGGAAAACTCCTAGAATGTATATTTTCATAAGATTGCGGTGTGTTCTAAGTGGCAATCAGGTAATAACAGATGTTATTTATTTTCTTAAATGGGAACGGCTTTTTTGGTAACGAAAAAGTGAAAATAAGGGAAAGCCAACCTGACCTAAGACACAAAGTTTATTATGATAATTCCATTTCTTAAATAGGATATTAATTATGAAAGATAAAAAAAATAAACTTAAGTATACTAGTAAAGCTAAAAAAAATAATCGAAATGCTAGTAAGAAAACTGATTTTAAATGGATATTTTCAGTTACACTTATGGCTTTTTCGATTACTTTTGTTTTGACTTTATTTTCAGAAAGTGCTTTAGCAAATGTTTCTTTAATTGTTGGTATTATCATTATTTTATTCTTTATTTTTTTAGGTATTATTTTTGATATGATAGGTATAGCAGTTACAGTAGCGGATGCCAAAGTTTTTAATTCGATGGCTACAAAAAAGATTAAAGGAGCTAAGCTTGCTTTAAACCTTATGAATAAAGCTAGCAAAGTATCTAGCTTTTGTAATGATGTAATTGGTGATATATGTGGAATTTTATCTGGGGCAGCGGCCTCAACAATTGCCATTCTTTTAGCTAATTTAACTAATCTTAATATCTTTTGGATAACTTTAGTTTTAACTTCATTTATTGCCTCTTTAACAATCGGGGGAAAAGCTTGTGGTAAAAGTATTGCCATAAATAAAGCTAATGAAATACTTTATGCTTTTGCTAAGATAATAAGTTTATTTTGGAAAGAAAAATAAACTTAATTACTAAATAATACTTTTTCTGATTTATATTGTTTAATAATATAACATATTACTATAGAAATAAAGATAATTGTTGATATAAAGGTTAAAAATAAATATAGATAATTTAAATTATTATTAACAGCATCTTCTATTAATAAAGTAGTATTTAAAAAAGGAATTAAAGATAAGATAAATGAATTTTTAATATTAAGTAAAAAAGCAATCATTCCCGGAAAAAAAGAAATAAAGGTTAAAGGAGTTAAAGCACTTTGGGCTTCTTTAAATGTTTTAGACATACTAGCAATAGCAATAGATAATCCACTTATAAGAAGAGAATAGATTAAGATTAAGAATATACTTACGATAATTACTCTATTATTTAAAAGACTTATTCCAGCATATATAGAATATTTATTTTGAACAAAAGATAGGGAAGTAAGAGCAAGTATTAAAGATAATAAACCAGTTATGATTGAAGATATTGTAACACTATAAAACTTACCTAAGATTATATCTTTACTTTTAAGCGGAAAGGTAAGTAGTGTTTCTAAGGTTCCTCTTTCTTTTTCGCCCGCGGTAGTATCGGTGGCTGGATAAGTAGCCGAGACCGTTATAGCCATAATTATAAACATAAAAGCATAATTAACCACATAATTAGCATAAAAATTTTGTTCTTCGGTTTTTATATATTCATAAGTTATAATATTATTAAAATCTTCTTCAGAAATATTATTTTCTTTTAAGATATTTTGTTGAAGATATTTTTTATAAGTATTTAAATAACTTTCTACTAAAGAAGCTCCCATAGAACTATTTATATTACTATCTTTATAATGAATTAGATAATTATTACTTTTTTGTTCTACATAAGCCTCAATTAAACCATCTTTTAAAGACTTTTCTAAGTTTTCTTTCGTATCATATGTTATATCTATATTAAGACTTTGGGCAATACTTTCTTCTAGATTACTTAATGTATTAATAAAACCAATATTATTATAATCATTAATACTTTTTTTAGTTTCATTTTCAAAAAGAAAGGACATTCCTATGACTAAAAGAGGAATCATTAAAGGAATAATTAACATCATTAATAAAGATTTTTTATCGCGAAATGTTTCTCTTAATTCTTTTTTTAAAATATATTTTACTTTATTTTTCATGATTAACCTCGTTTATTAGTTTAAAGAAGGAATCTCTTAAATTAGTTTGTTTAGTTTGCTTATTAATTTCATCAGGTGTACCAGTAGCTAAGATTTTCCCTTTATTAAGCATTATTACTTCATCACATATATTTTCGGCTTCTTCTAAATAATGGGTGGAGTAAATAATGGTTTTGCCTTTTTTCTTTTCTTCTTTAATAAAGTCTAATATGATTTGACTGGTAATGATATCTAGACCACTGGTGGCTTCATCTAAGATATAATATTGAGGATTAGGAATTAAGCATCTAGCAATATTGACTCTTTGCATTTGTCCTGTTGATAGCTTAGATAGACGGTTATATAAAAAGTCATCTAATTTTAAAATATGACTAATTTCTTGAATTTTATTTTCTAAAGTTTTTTTATCTACTTCATAAAATTCCCCAATCATTTTTAATAATTCATAGGGACTAAGCGTATTATATAACTTAGTATTACCCGATAAATAAGCAATATTTTTCTTTATTTTTATTTCATCTCGATCATAATTTAAGTTATCAATAGTAATACTGCCTTTAGATGGCTTTAAAATGCCAGCAATCATTCTTAACAAAGTGGTTTTCCCCGCGCCATTAGGTCCTAAAATACCAATTATTTGGGCATCATTTATTTCATAAGATAGATTATTAACAGCTTTAAAAACTTCTCTTTTTTTATCTTTAGTTGTTTTAATAAATTCTTTCGTTAGATTAGTTAATTTTATCATAGTTCCTCTTTTCTTTAAACTAAGTATATCATAAAAATCGTTACTATTCACAGCCTATTTAATAAAAAATAAATAAGCACCCAAAAATTAAGATAATTTATTTATCTTTTTTTGGTTTAGCTAATATTTCTTG